>CAWJDN010000061.1:0-4187 GCA_963840985.1 uncultured Acidobacteriaceae bacterium | reverse complement strand
TTTTGCCTTGCACAACAAGTTCAGAGAGTACGTATTGCTGCCCGGCAGTTATCACGAATATTTCAGGGTATACGCCGTCATTTGATCCAGTACCAATCGTGGAAAGGATGGTTGCCTCAGTTCCATCGAAATACTTGACGGGGTTGAAAGAGATTGTTCTCACAAACTCATCTGGTCTCTCACGGAAGCGTCGCAGGAGCGTAACAAAAGCAAGGAAGCACAAGGTGAAGATCGTTGAAGCTGGAGGGCTCTATCACCAGGCCTGGCGTGGTAATTTCGCTTGGATTGAGATATTCGTCGATAATACGCTACGAGGAGTGGAAAATAGTTGGTGGCTCAAGATTAACTTCATACGTGAATCGGTACTGGCAGGTGTTGTGTTCCACGAAATCGGGCACCATATTCACGCAACAACCAATCCAGAGTATCGAGATAAAGAAGACGTTGCCGACAGTTGGATGCGAAAACTCAAAAAGCAATATTTTCGTAGTCGACTCGAATGGTTGCGTATTATTGTTTATCCTTTGAGGCCGTTGCTACGATTAATAATCAGATTCCTACAAGCAAAATTAGCTTCCAAAAAATGAGAAAGGCCCCGCTGATCGTAGCAGGGCCTTTCCGGTTGAAACAGTGATCGGTGAAACTGTCTCAGCTCTTCTCCGCTGCCGAGGCGATCTTGGCTTCGGCTTCGGCGATGACGCGAAGGGCTTCGTTGTAGGCCTCTTCGCGGTCGCCGGCTTCGTCCCACTCCTTGTGGCCGCGGGCCAGTTGCTCCTGAGCGCGGGCTACGTCGATCTCCTCAGGCTTCAGCGCGTCACTGGCCAGAATCGTAACCCGGTCAGGCAGCACCTCCGCAAAACCCCAACTGACGTTGTAGCGCTGGTCGCCGCCAGCTACGCCGCCGGTTTTCGAGTCTGTCGCGCCGTGCATGATCACGTCTCCCGCGCCCAGTTCGGCCACCAGCGGCGCGGCACCGTAGAGCACCTCCATGTACCCATTCTTCGCGGGCAACTCGACGGCCGTCACCGGGTGCTCGAAGAGCGTCCGCTCGGGAGTGACCAGCCGCACGCGCAGTTGATTGGTTTCGTCAGCCATAAGAACCTAGCTCCTAGCTCCTAGCTTTTAGCTTCTAGCCAAATTGCATTCGCTGGACTTTCGCAGAACAGCTAGAGGCTAGTAGCTAGAAGCTAAAGGCTGCTATTACACACTCGCCTTCAGCTTCTCAGCGGCTTCCAGCACTTCTTCAATCGCGCCCTTCATGTAAAAGGCCTGCTCAGGAATGTCGTCGTACTTGCCCGAGATAATCTCCTTGAAGCTGCGCACGGTGTCGGCGATCTTGACATACTTGCCGGGAATGCCGGTGAATGTCTCAGCTACATGGAAGGGCTGCGAGAGAAACTTCTGCACCTTGCGGGCGCGCGCGACTGTCAGCTTGTCTTCTTCCGAAAGCTCGTCAATGCCCAAAATAGCGATGATGTCCTGCAAATCCTTGTAGCGTTGCAGAATGCGCTTGACGCCCTGGGCTACGTCGTAGTGCTCCTGGCCCACGATGCGCGCGCTTAAGATGCGCGAGGTCGAGGCCAGCGGATCGACGGCCGGATAAATTCCCAGCTCCGAGAGCGGGCGGCTCAGCACGGTTGTCGCGTCCAGGTGAGCAAAGGTCGTCGCCGGAGCCGGATCGGTTAAATCGTCGGCGGGAACATAGACGGCCTGCACGGAAGTGACAGATCCCTTGCTTGTTGAAGTAATGCGCTCCTGCAACTCGCCCATCTCGGTGGCCAAGTTGGGCTGGTAACCCACGGCCGACGGCATGCGGCCCAACAGAGTCGAAACCTCCGACCCGGCCTGCGTGAAGCGGAAGATGTTGTCGATGAAGAGCAGCGTGTCGGCCCCTTCCACGTCGCGGAAGTACTCGGCCACGGTGAGCGCGCTCAATGCCACGCGCAGGCGCGCTCCGGGCGGCTCGGTCATCTGGCCGAAAACCAGCGCACACTTTGAGTTGGCCCAGTCGCCCGGCTTGATGACGCCTGACTCGGTCATCTCCAGCCACAGGTCGTTGCCCTCGCGGGTGCGCTCGCCGACGCCGGCAAAGACCGAGAAGCCGCCGTGTTTCGTGGCCACGTTGGTGATGAGCTCCTGAATGACGACGGTCTTGCCCACGCCGGCGCCGCCGAAGAGGCCGATCTTGCCACCCTTGAGGAAAGGCTGAATCAGGTCGATGACCTTGATGCCGGTCTCGAACATCTCTTCGTGGGTGGACTGCTCGTCGAAGAGCGGCGCGGGGCGGTGAATGGGCATGCGCGACTTTTCGCCGATCGGTCCCAGCTCGTCCACCGGATTGCCGATCACGTTGATCACGCGTCCCAGCGTCTGCTTGCCGACGGGCATACTGATAGGGCCGCCGGTGTCGATGGCCTTCATGCCGCGTACCATGCCGTCGGTGGCTTCCATGGCCACGGTGCGCACGCGCCCCTCGCCCAAGTGCTGCTGGACTTCAAGAATCACGCTGATGGGAGTGGGGACTTTAAATCCGTCGCTCGTAACGCGCAGCGCCTGATAGATGGGCGGCATCGTCGCTTCTTCAAACTGCACGTCCACCGCGGGACCGGAGACCTTGATTACCTTGCCGATATTCTCTGCCATTTTTCTGCCTTTTCGTTTTTACTGCGCCGCAGCGCCGGAAACAATCTCGATGATTTCCTTGGTGATGGCCGCCTGGCGCACGCGATTCATATGCAGCGTGAGCGCGTCGATCATATCCGAGGCGTTGTTGGTTGCCGAATCCATTGCCGTCATGCGCGCCGCGTGTTCCGCAGCCACCGACTCCGTCATGGCGTGATACAGCATGGAAGAAACGTATTGCGGCAGCAGGCCGTTGAAGAGTTCCTCGGCTGGCTGCTCGTAGATGTAGTCAACCTGCGCGGTGCCGAACTTGCGCGCTTCATCGTCGGCCTCGGCAGTGTCCACCGGCTCCAGCAGGATGCCCGCCGAGAGTGCGGCCTCGGCCATGCGTTCGCGCTCGGCTTCAGTCGGCTCCACGGCGCCGGTAATCTGCGGAATGCCGATCTTCATGATGGGCAACAGGCGCTCCACCACCAGCCGCTGCGCGATCACCGATTTGAATTCGTTGTAGACAATGTAGGCGGCGTCGATCTCCTCGCGCACATAGCGGGCGATGACACTCTCCGCCAGCGCGAAGACGCGGCTGACCTCCAGCTTCAACAACATTCCCGGATGGTCGCCGGTGATTTCAACCGGGGCCTTGCGTTCTCTCACCTTGACGGTATTGCCATTCGTGTCGGTCAGCTCGGCGTAAACCGCCGCCGGATAGTGCCGCCGCATCTGATCGCGGCCCTTGCGCCCCACTGCCTCGATGTCGATCTGCTTGTCTGTGTTGCCCCCAAAAAACTGGTAGGCGGTCTTGAGAATGTTGGCGTTAAAGGCTCCGGCAAATCCCTTGTCGCCGGTGATGATGATCAGCAACACACGCTTCTCCGGGCGCGTGGCAAAGAGCGGATGGCGTAGTTCGCCGGTAGCCGGATCGAAGATTTCCGCTCGGCGCGTCAGCGATTCCAGAACGCTGGTGATCATTTTGGCGTAGGGACGGGCCGAGAGCGCCCGCTCCTGCGCGCGGCGCAGCTTGGCCGCCGAGACCATCTTCATGGCCTTAGTGATCTGCCGCGTGTTCTTCACGCTGCGAATGCGACGCCGGAGATCGAAGTACGTTTGCCATAATTCTTTCCAGTGAACCGCTACTTTGCGGCCGCCAAGCTCCGCCTTGAAATTAGCCGAGTACTCCTTCAGCGCCGCGTTCAGCTTGTCGCGCAGATCGTCGTCGAGCGCCTTCTTCTTGGTCAGGTCCTCGATCAGCGCCGTCTGCGCGTTCTCGAAGTACTTGTAGAGTCCAACCTCGAAGGCGCGAATGTCGCTGACCTGGAAATCGTCCAGGTAGCCCTGCGTGCCGGCAAACAAAATTACCGTCTGCTGCTGCCAGGTGAGCGGCTGGAACTGCGGCTGCTTGAGCAGTTCCGTCAGGCGCGCGCCGCGGTTGAGCTGCTTCTGGGTCAGCGGGTCAAGGTCCGATCCGAACTGCGCGAAGGCCGCCAGTTCGCGATACTGCGCCAGATCGAGCTTGAGCGTCGCGCCCACCTGCTTGACCGCCTTGATGGCCGCTGAGAAGCCCAGCA
>CAWJDN010000060.1:0-7594 GCA_963840985.1 uncultured Acidobacteriaceae bacterium | reverse complement strand
GGACCTTCGCTGGCAGGCTTGCCGCCGGTCACTGTCGCGTTGTGGAAGCACTCGCCTCCCGGCGTCAGGAAATAGGCGTAGGGATACTGCGCAGCCAGCCGCCGCGCCTCGATGAGGTCTTCGATCACGTAGCTGTGCTTGAGCTTGGGCAGTATCGTCTCCAGCGACCGCCCAAAGCCGTTCAGCACGCGGATCGAATCCTTGAGCGGGGTCAGACCGGGACCGCTGATTGTGTCGTCGCTCTCCTCAAAAAGTCCGCCCTGCTCCACAGGATGGATCAAAAAAGTAGCGCGTCCATCCACGCCGGACTTGAGCAGCTTGACGCCCTCTTCTGCGGCCACCCAGCTCTTGACCACCACATAATTCAGCTCCTCGCGCAGAAATTCATCGACCACGGCCTCATATGCGCCGCTCACCTCGAGAAAATCAGCCAGTGTTCCCACCGGCGCCATGCCCTCAGCCAGCGCTCCGGGTTTCAGCAGCCGGCGTACCGTGTCGGACGAATAGCCGTGGTCGCGAATCAGCGATTGCAGAGCATCGCGGCGACCAGCCACTGTAGCTTGTTCGCCGCGCAGTTGGTTGGCATGCGAGCGCAGCGCATTTTCTTCGGCACGACGGGTTTTAAGCGCCTCGCGCAGAGCCGCAATCTCGCCCTCCAGCCGCTTGAGCGCCTCCGCCGCGGAGTCGAAGCGCTGCCGAGCCTCTCCACTCTGCTCGCCCAGGGTTTCAAGCTCCATCCGTGCCTGGCCCATCTCGCTTTCCAGCCGCTCCGCTTCGCGTTCCAGAGCCGCCAAGCTCTCTTCGTCATGGGTTGTGTGATTGCGGGCATTGCCGGCCAGGGTCAGCAGGTGCATCGCTTGGCGGCGGCTGGTCTCCAGTTCCCGCTCCGCGGCAAAGACCTCTTCAGCCGCTGTGCGCGCCTCCTGCTGGCGCGTCTCCACCTGCTGGCGAAATGCGTGCGCCTCATCAGCCGCCGTTGTCAAAAAGCTGTGTTGCTGTGCCCGCTCCTCGGCGATGCCGCTCAACTGCGTCCGCGTCTGCTCCAACTCGGCGCCGGCCGTTGTAATCCGTGTCTCCAGTTCGCTCACCCGCTCCACGTTGGCTTGTTTCCGCGCCGCGGCCCGCTCTATTTCCACGGCCGCCGTGCTGGCGCGATTCTGCGCCTCCTGGCCCTCGCCATCCAACTTGTATCCCCGCTCGGTGAGCGCGTGCTGACTGCCTTCCTGCTCCTCAATCCCCGCCGCCGAACCGTTGATCTGCGCCGTCAGGCCGGCAATCTCCGCCTCCAGCCTTGTCCGGTCGGCGTCCATCAGAGCCATGCGGCTGGCCAGCACCACGCGCATCCGTCCGCGCAACTCATCGCGCACCGCGCCGTAGCGTTCCGCCTTCGACGCCTGCCGCTTCAGGCTGTTCATCTGCCGCGTGACTTCCTCGAAGATGTCGTTCACTCGCGCCAGGTTCTGCTTGGCGCTCTCCAGGCGCAACTCCGCCAGCCGTTTCCTGGTCTTGAAGCGCGTAATTCCCGCCGCCTCTTCGATGATGGCCCGACGATCATGCGGCTTGGAACTGAGCAGTTGCCCGATCCGCTCCTGCCCGATAATGGCGTAGCTCTCCGGCCCCAGCCCCGTGCCCATAAAAATGTCTTGAATGTCGCGCAGCCGGCAGAGCTTGCCGTTCTGCAGGTACTCGCTCTCCCCGGTGCGAAACAGCCGCCGGGTTATCTCAATCTCGCCCTTTTGCAACGTGCGCTGAAATTTGCGGCGGCGAATCTTCAGCACCACCGCCTGCGGACCCTCGCCGGTGGTAAATGTCTGCGGCTGTCCGGCCCCTTGCGGTGCGGAACTATCCGTGGAATTCTCCTCCAGCACTTGCCCCGGCTGTTCGTTGGCGATAATCTCCTCGACCTCTGCGGCGCGCTGGCGGCGTGTTTCCTCCTCGTCCCAGTCTGTCGGGCCGTCGTGATCGATCTTCACCTGCGGCTCCACGGGAATCGGTCCCTCGTAAACCTCCGGATCGACTAGGGTCAGCGTCACCTCGGCCATGCCCAGAGCCTTGCGCTCGCTGGTTCCGGCAAAGATCACGTCCTGCATATTGGCGCCGCGCAGGCTTTTCGCGCTCTGCTCGCCTAGTACCCAGCTCACCGCGTCCAAAATGTTCGACTTGCCGCACCCGTTCGGCCCAACTATCACGGCGATGCCCGTGCCCGCCACGGTCAACTCTGTGCGGTCGCAAAAGCTCTTGAAACCGAGCATGTGTATTTTCTTTAGTTTCAGCATCATTTCTCCGGGTGGTTAGCGCTGCGCCTGGGTTTCTCTGGTTCGACGGGTAAACCGCCGCCAACGCTCCTGGCGCGGCGATAAATTTACCCTCCGATTACAAACTCTACGGAGCATGGAGAGCAGGGTCAACGGGGTAAAAAGGCGTTTTTGTGGATAAGGGAGTCCTGAATTCCTGTTCTTGGAATTTCCTAAAAAAGGAGTGCGATATTAGGATTTTCTTAAGGGTATCGACGTGGTTTTGCACAGGCATCAGCTGATTGCCGACAAAGCTTTTCATTGCGCTGCTGGACAAACGCACGCTTTGAATCCTTGCCGGGTGTGATTCGTCAGTGTGCAGACATATTGCGGCCAAGCCAAGCTGAGCAGGGGCGAAGCGTAGCCTACGGAGAAATCTTCGATGTAGTTCTGGCTGGCCTGAGTCTTCGCGCTGGGGTCCGCTGCGAATCCGGCGATGAGCTGGCTGACGGAAGACGCTGTAAATTCCGTTTCGTGATAGCTGTGCGCAAAATCGTATTCTTCTTTCCAGACAGCGCCAACTCTGGTAAGGTTCGATGCGGCGAATATCTTGTAGTCGACCAGCGCCGTGGAAGAGGAATCGATCTGGGCAACTGTAAAGGACGGATGATTTCCGTTGATGGGCGAGATGGACGGAACCATCTTGACGGCGACGCTCTTTTGCGCAGTCGGAGTTTGGCCGTTCTCCTTCAGGAGCCGCAGTTCGTCCATGTGTGTGTGAGCGAAGATGGCTAACTCGACAACATCGCCAAACTCAGCGATCACATTCGCCATCTTTTCCGAAGCGAGAAACATTGTGGGACTCTGGCCGCCGCAAACATCAGCCATCCTCCTCGCTGTTGCGTACAAATCAACTCCTGGCGGGATATGGCCCATCACCCAGATTTTCTGCTTGTTGGCGCGTGCCGCGGTAAGTTGCTGGCGAAGCCATATAAGCTGTGCATCGGCCTCTGTTGGGTCGGCTTTGCCTGCACAGGTCGAATAGTTGCTGGACATGAAGATATCGTTCAGAACCAGAAGACGCGCATTCTCGATGGGCGCGGGCAGAGAGACGCTGTAATATCCGCCATCCGCAAAGCTCTCTTGCGCGGCCTGACGCTCGGATGCTGGAAAATTCCTGGTTACTTCCTTGCCTATATCCTTCAGAAACTCGCTATGAGTATCGAGCCGGTAATCTCCGCAATCGGAGTCGTTATTTCCGAGAGCTACATAGACAGGCATGTTGGGAAATGTAACGGATAACTCGCCCATCACATAATCCAGCGTCTTTTCTGCGAAAGCCCTCAATTCGGCAGGCGTGGATTTTGGAAAGAGCGTGTTGTACTTGCATTGAAAGGCGTGGGAGAGGAGATCGCCGCTCACGGTGACAAATCTGGCATCGGCGGCGTGGCTTCGCATGGCCTTCAAACTGGAGTCGAAGAGTGCGAAGGAAGTGTCAACGCCGCGAGCATGGCAGTTCTGCTGCAATACAGCAAAGCGCTGCTGTTGATCGGGCGAAGGCACTGCGGCGAGAATGGCCCTCCACTCACTCACCGGCGCGGCGGCCAGTTGCGGAACTTTCGCCGGATCCCAAAACGGCTCGAAGTGAATGTCGCTGAGCAGGAGAGCGGGGACGGTTGCTTTGGCTAGCGGCACCTTGTGTGGCGCATGATTAGTTGTGACAGGCTGGCCGCTTTGTGCAAAGACCGCGTTGGTCAACAGGAGTAGGCAGGCTAGCACGATTTGCTTTACGACAGCTACACCGAAGATGCGGGCTGCAAGTTTCCGTTTCATCGATGCTCTTTGCCTTCAGGTGAATACTGAACCCTCAACCATGGTTGGGGATTCAGTGTTCGCGGGTTTGACACGAAGGTTAGCCAATACGTTCGATGACGACCGAATTAAGCACTACGGGCGTTTTGGGCTTGTCCTGGCCGCCGCGTGGCACGAGGGAGATTTTGTTCGCGATCTCCTGGCCCTCAACGACTTCGCCGAAAATGGTGTGGTTGCCGGTGAGCCAAGGCGTGGGAGCGACGGTAATAAAAAACTGGCAGCCGTTGGTTCCGGGGCCGCTGTTGGCCATAGCCAGCTTGCCGGGCTTGTCGAACTTGTGGGGAGAGCCTTTGGTTTCGTCCCCGAAGCGGTAACCGGGATCGCCCATGCCAGTGCCTGCGGGGTCGCCACCCTGAATCATGAAGTCGGGAATGACGCGGTGGAAGATGGTGCCGTCGAAGAGCTTGTCGGTGGACTTCTTGCGGGTGGTGGGATGAGTCCACTCCTTGGAACCCTCGGCCAGCTCGATGAAATTCTTGACGGTGATGGGCGCGTCCGTCTCAAAGAGGCGAACAGTGATCTTGCCTTCGGTAGTTGTGAAGACGGCGTAGGTTCCTGGTAACAGTGCCATGATATGCTCCTGGATTCTATGAGGCTTCGTGCGGGGATTCTGTGTAGGTGGAGTGGATTCCCAGGTTGAAGAATCGGGACCTGGGGCAGCCTGAATGATTAAGGTTTTGGCGTTGTCGAGACGGGCGGCAGCGGCTGACCCTCGCGGACAATGGTCACTTTCTTCAGCACAACTGGCGTGAGCGGCTTGTTCTCTCCGTTGGCCGGGACGCGGGCAATGGCCTTGACTACATCAAGGCTGGTGGCATCGCACTGGCCAAAGATGGTGTGGTGATGGTTGAGATGCTCGGTGGGCACTTCGGTGATAAAGAATTGGCTGCCGTTGGTGTTGGGTCCGGAGTTGGCCATGGCCAGACGTCCAGGTACATCGAAGCCGAGATTGAGATCGAACTCATCCTCGAACTGATAGCCGGGATCTCCTGTGCCGGTGCCTATGGGGTCGCCACCCTGAATCATGAATTCAGGGATGACGCGATGAAAGATGGTGCCGTTGTAAAGCGGCTTGTTGTGCTGCTTCTTGTTGGTGACGGGGTCGGTCCAGTCCCGCGTGCCTTCTGCAAGAGCGATAAAGTTGGCCACTGTTTTGGGCGCCTGGCGCTGAAAGAACTGGCATGTGATGCGGCCCATGGAAGTGTCCATCACCACTGTGGCACCATTGGGACTGGTCAATGCGGCAGCAGTTGCCTGGGGCGCGTCAGGCAGTTCGTTTGAAGAGGTTTGGGCAAGCGCCGAGGCGGTAAATGCCGCGGCCAGAGCGGGAAGAAGAAGTGTCTGCTTGAGTTTCATAACGTCTCTGAGGGTAAATCATGCGGCTGGGGATTTGCCAGCGGTCAGCAGCCCTTCTTGCAACGGGCCATGATAGCGGCGTGAAGGCGCTCCTGCAAGCCGGCGGGCAAATCATAAATTTCATGGGAGCGGTAGATTTCGATAGTCTTGCGCGTGGTGTTGAGGATGACCACGCAGTGGCCGCAACGGCCGAGGTGAGATTGCAGTTCGATGCGCATCTCGGCGGTCACCGAGTCGTCGATCAGGTCGTCGAGATGGGCGAGAAACTCTTTGCAAGTCACTTTTTTGTCCCCGTTTCTCCAGATCTCGTTTCCTTGGGCCTCTTGTTTCTGCGGAAGTAGCGGCTCAGGCGCTCGCGAAGTTGCAGCCGCGCGCGCAGCAGGCGCGACTTGACGGCAGGAATGCTCAACCCCAACGTCTCCGCCGTCTCTTCGGTCGAAAGTCCTTCTACGTCCCTGAGCACAAACACGATGCGAAACCCCTGTGGCAACCCCTGAATGGTCTTGCGCAGAATCGCGGCCAGTTCGGACTGGTTGTAATTCTGCTCCGGATCGGGCGCCCAATCTGCCAGATCGCGGGGTACGCTGCCCTCTTCTGTCTCGATGTCCTCGTCAATCGAAACCATCTTGCCGGTGCGGCGCTTACGCAGCCGCATCAGGCTTTCGTTGACCGCAATCCGCACCAGCCAGGTGTAAAACTTCGAATTGCCCTGAAACTGCTCGAGCTTTTCGTACGCCTTCAGGAAGGCGTCCTGCATGACGTCCTCGGCATCCTCGCGATTCTGCGTGATGTGCTGGGCGATGCGAAAGAGCTGGCGCTCGTACTTTCGGACCAGCAAATCGTAAGCCGAGACATCTCCTTCGCGCACCCTTGCGACCAAGGCTACGTCTGGATGCGGCTCGAGTTCTCCTGCAATCGATTGGATGGTCGGCATAGGTAATGGTTGCGAAAAATCCGCAAGACCAGTTTCGAGTTACGCTTCGGGGTCCTTAGATGAGTGTAACGGATAGCGCGGTCGTGGACCAAACGGAAAGCATAGGGTTTGGACAAGGTTCAATTTGGCGGAGATGTCCCATTTTGTGATGATTGCGGTAACCCCTATGGTTCCCGGCGGCCACATCCGGGGCAAGGCAAATTAGAGTGAAGAGATGAGGGTTACATCGTCCCCAAATATTGTTTCGCAGCTGGCGTGCAGCTGCATGGCTGGTCTGCTTTCCTTTTTAATGGTGGTATTGCCGGCTGTGGGGCAAACAACGAGCGGCTCAGAAACCAAGCCGACCGAACAAGCCTCCTCCACCGCGAAGAAGAAGCCGGCTCAAAAGACTGCCCAGAAAAAGCCGCAGACGACAAAGAAGCCGTCCTCGACGGTCAAAATAACTAAAAAGCCTGTAAGCCCAGCTGTCAGGGCTGCCAGACGCGCGCGGACGGCGCGCATCAAGCTGGCCTTTGTGGCCTCGACTGAGTTGCGGCCTATGGCCCAGCAACTGGCCACGATGCGCACGCCGGCGGCATACACGGGCGTGACCAAATATGCGCATCAGCATACGGGCGAGGCTGCGGCGACGGCTTACATGGCGCTGGGTCACGCCTACCTGCTTGACAATCGCTACGCAGAGGCAGCCGCCGACTTTCGCCTTGCTCGGCAGGCGGGCACGGAGCTGGCCGACTACGCTGACTTCCTGGGCGCGAGCGCAAACCACGAGGCAGGAAATGAATCGGCGGCCGAAGAGTCGCTACACGGCTTTATCCAGCGCTACCAGGAAAGCATCTTTGTTGCCCAGGCTCCGGAGCTGGAGGCCGAGACGCTGCTGGCGATGCAGGACGCAAAAGGCGCGCAAAGAGTTCTGGTGGCAGCAGCAGGCACAGCCGCAGCAAACCTTATCGGCTACCAATTGGCACAAGGCGAAGTAGCTCTGGCGTTAAAACAGACAGAGCAGGCTGAAAGTCTCTTCAAACGGTTGCTGCTGGCTCATCCATTGAGCCCGGAGGCGGAGATTGCGCGAGCACAACTAACCGAAATGGGCGCGGAGAGCAACCTGACCACGGCCGAATTGCGCAGCCTGGGCGACGCCTACTACAACGCCGGGCATTATTCCGATGCGAGCGCTCAATACCATGCACTGACACGGCAG
>CAWJDN010000059.1:0-10562 GCA_963840985.1 uncultured Acidobacteriaceae bacterium | reverse complement strand
TTATCTGCTCGACTAGCGTATTGCCCACTACCGCCGCCGCTACGGCAATGACGCGCCGGAGATGAGTATCCCTTCCCGCTTCCTTGAAGAAGTTCCCCAACGGCTGATTGAGAATCTCGGCACCCTGTCTCCTGCCCCATCCTCAGCCTGGTCCACGCCCGGCTACCCCAAGAGCTATAGCCGCAGCACCGGCCACACCGGCGACTTCGCCGATCGTCACTACAACTACGAGGACGAAAACCAGGAAGCCCCGCGTTCGCCTGTCAAGGGCAGCGGCGTAGGCGCACACAGTTCTCCATCCAAGCCTTTTGTCGCTTCCTGGATGACTCCAAGGATGCCTTCAACCAATATCGAACCTCATCCAAAAGGTAAAAGCGCGGAAGCTCCGGAAGGACCCCCGCGTTCCATCGACAACATCGCCCGTTTCTTCAGCGGCAAGGGTACTATCGCCAAGCCCGGCTCGCTTCCCCACCCGGCTACGTCAGCACCGGCCATGGACATACCCGCATCCAGCGGCGCACTCAATCTGAAGAAGGGTCAGCACGTTCGCCACGCGAAGTATGGCGAAGGCACCGTCCTCCTGCGCGAAGGCGACGGTGAGAGCGCCAAGCTCACCATCCTCTTCAACAGCCACGGCGTAAAAAAGCTGATGGAAAAGTTCGCCAATCTGAAAAAGATATAGAGCCTTCATTCCCACAAAAGCAATGTGCCCCAAGTCTCGATGACAAGACCTGGGGCACACAGCATTGATGAGCAAACCGCTGAAAACCACCAGACGGTTAGTTATTCCACCACCAGTAGACGGTCAGACAGCTTGCCGGAGGAATGTTCGACTGATCGTAGATGTTGTCGTCGGAATGTCCGCAGACGGTAACCGCAGACGGCTCGCCCATGATGAGACAGCCGACGGAGGAGCTTGTATTGCAGACATCGCCCGGATGGATGTTGGCGGCGGGATTTGCGCCGCAGTGTGCAATTCTTCTTCCTTTGGATTGATAGTCGCCGGCGGTGAGCGCAGCGTGAGACCACGCCGAAAGCACCGACTGACCATTGCGCAGACCTTGCCCATAGGGACCGCCGACGCTGTCGCCGATCAACATGATGGTTCTGTAGCCAACCACCGTGTGCAGCCCTTGGAAGACCCTGAACCAGGGGTCGTACCAGGGGCGGTTATCTGTCGTAGGCATGCCCTTGGGGCAGGGAGCTTCCGACGGCGAGGGAACAACCTCGCAACTGTGCAGGGTCCAATAGTTCAGGCTGCCATGATTTGCCTGACCATACCCTCCGCCAGGAGCGGGGTTGCTGTCGATATCCACCCCATCGCCCCAGTTCTGATAGGTCGTGAAGTACCACCAATCGCCATGAGCCTCGACCTCGCCCACCTGCACATTGTCAATAAATTGCGAGGCATAGGTGGTGAACTCCCAGGGTTGCGCCCAGTAGTACTGGGAGTTGGTAAACAGGGATCCGCCGCCCGAGGAGGTAAGGCCGGACCAGAAGAGGTTGGCGTCGTTGACCCAATTCGGATCGTCGTTGCGCACTACGTAGCGGCCCACGGTCGGATCGCCGGGAGGAATCTTCCTTTCCACCGGCAAGGTGCGGTGGATGTTCTGGATTGCTGTCTCCGGCTGTGCGCCGCCGCCCTGGTTCAAAGCCGCCGGGAGCGGAACGTTGCCGAAAGACGCATAAAGGACAATGAGATCATCGTCGGCCTCCTTCCCAGCGGTCGCGCCGGCCGAGGGATTGGAATGCACCTTCACAATGAGCCGGTAGACTGGTCCCAACTGGGCGCTTTCGTTGTCGTCGTAGTAGACGACCTCGGCCGACTGTACTTGCACGTCGCCAATCTTTGTCAGCGGCTCAACCACGGCCTTCAGCCCGGCGTAGACCTGCGCCGGAGTGCGCGTCTCTTTTGTCTGGCCGCTGTTGTGGGCCGCTTTCCAATGCAGCACGAAGTCATGAATCGTTCCCGCATTATCGACGCCAAGCAGGGCGCGCGATCCCGGTCCATAGACCGCATAACCCTGTACCTGGCGATGCACCGGCACATAGGTCAGAAAGTGCATCGGCTCGGAGTGCGTAACCGCGCCGTTGACGCCCTTCTGAGCCGTTGAACCGAGCATCGGTATCGCCTCGCCCAGTGTGTACTGCGTGTCGTCTTTGGGCAGAATCTCGGGCCGCGCAAAAACTGTGCGCGCCAATGTGCTGGCCGCCGAAAGGTGTGGGTTATTGGCCACGACAAACTTTTCCGTCTTCAGTTTTTCCAACTGGGGACTGATCTCGGCCTCCCCAGTCTGTGCGTGCCAGTAGGCCAGAACCCGGTCCTCCTCGACCACTCCGGTCAACTGCGGAGAGACGCCCCGCGCCGCCAGCGCCGGTGTCCTCGAGAGCGGTTGGATTGTTAACTTGTGATGCCCCGGAGGAAGCGAAATATCGATCTTGTTCAGCGTCTCCGTCAAAAATGCCTCCGGAGGAGCCTGCGCGGTCAATTTGAGGATTGGCAGAGAGCCGGGAATCTTTGGAACCATGGTGTTGGGGAAGTCGATCTTGCCGCCCTGCTGCACGGCAATTGGCATTGTCATCTGAGGTTTTGGGGCGGGTTTTTGCGCGATAGCCGACACCGTGAGTGCCAGCAAGATCACGGCCAGCGAGGACATTCGGAGTGCAACCTGTGCTTGTCCATTCCGAGGGGGAAACAGCGTACCTCTTTGCATGGTTAGATCCTTTCTGAATGCTCCCTTTTGGGAGCGTACAGATATTGACTCATGCGGTAGAACCTCGTCAAGGATTAGTTTTTATGTGCATATATGGCATTTTCTGGCTTTATACGGTCGCTTCTGTGCACGCGGGCGCGCCTTGCTCAGGCGCCGTCAATTTCACCCCCGCCTTCGCCAACCCGCTCCCCCTGAGCTAACATAAAGTCAAGATCGGATACGCCTATGTTCGTCGTTGTATGGCAGTTCGAAATTGCCGAAGATAAGATTGCCGCCTTCGAGGCTGCCTATTCGCCCCAGGGCACGTGGGCTCAACTCTTCGGCGTCTCGCCCGAGTACCGGGGCACGGAGTTGCTGCGCGACGCCTACATCCCCGGCAACTACATCACCATCGACCGTTGGGCCAGCGAAGAGGCCTTCCGCGCCTTCCGCAAGGACCACGACGCCGAATACGAGAAACTCGATCGTGCCTGCGACGAGCTAACCAGCCGCGAGATCCGCGTCGGCGCTTATACTGTCTAAGTTGCCATGTGACCTACGGCGGCCTGTTAATCTTCACCGTTTCTTCGCCATTATTTTCTGGCTATGTTTCACTTGCCCTGCTACAATCCCTTCGAAATGCAATAATCCATGCCGCCGCGCCGCTTCCCCGCCAAGGTAAGCAAGAACCGGCTCCGGTGAGCACCTAAATTGAGGAGCCCCCATGGCAACTACTGATGACCGCAGCAAAGCCGTAGAACTTGCACTCGCGCAGATCGAAAAGCAATTTGGAAAAGGGTCGATTGTCCGGCTCGGCTCCAAAGAAGCTCTCGTCCCCATTGCCGTGATCTCCACCGGCTCCATCAGCTTCGACGCGGCTCTGGGCGTCGGCGGCATCCCCCGAGGCCGCGTCAGCGAGGTCTTCGGCCCCGAATCATCCGGCAAGACCACCATCTGCTTACAGATCATCGCCGAGGCGCAAAAGGCCGGCGGTCTGGCAGCCTTTGTCGATGCCGAACATGCCCTCGACCCCGCCTACGCGCGTAAGCTGGGCGTGGACATCGACAACCTCCTCGTCTCGCAGCCCGACTCGGGCGAGCAGGCCCTCGAAATCACCGAAGCCCTGGTTCGCTCCGGCGCCATCGACGTGCTGGTCGTCGATTCCGTCGCCGCCCTGGTCCCCAAGGCCGAGCTGGACGGCGAGATGGGCGATTCCCACATGGGTCTCCAGGCCCGCCTCATGTCCCAGGCCCTGCGCAAGCTCACCGGAACCGTCTCCAAATCCCGCACCGCGCTCATCTTCATCAATCAAATTCGCGAGAAAATCGGCGTCATGTTCGGCAACCCCGAAACCACCACCGGCGGCCGCGCTCTCAAATTCTATTCCTCGGTCCGCGTGGATATCCGCCGCATCGCCGCCATCAAGGACGGCGACGCTGTCACCGGCAACCGCACCAAGGTCAAGATCGTCAAGAACAAGGTCGCCGCGCCCTTCCGCGAGGCCGAGTTCGACATCCTCTACGGCGAGGGCATCAGCCGCGAGGGCGACGTCCTCGACCTGGCCGTGGTCCACAACATCGTCGAGAAGTCCGGCGCATGGTACGCCTACGCCGGCGAGCGCATCGGCCAGGGCCGCGAAAACACTCGCTCCTACCTGCGCGACAATAAAGACATCTTCGCCAAGCTCGACGCCGAGCTGCGCAAGAAGCTGAACATCGGCGCCGTCAAAGCCGAAATCCCCGAAGTCCCCGCCGCCGGCCCCGCCGAAGCCAAAGAAGCCGTCAAGCCGCGCAAAGGGCAGTGAGGACTACGCATCCAGCTAAATTCCCATGCCTTCATGCGGGATATGGGGGTACCCGGCAAATTCAGGAATGGGCACGAAAGTGGGTTGAGGATCACCGTGCAAAGCAATAATATGAACCGTGATTCAAGTATGACAAATGAAGGATGAGGTGCTTATGAACGAACTGTTGAAGCTGCCTGCCACACTGTTCTCCCCAGCGAAAATGGTTTACATCGCTTACGTCATCCTGCTGGTTTGGAAAACTACAACTCCGTCACACTGCGAATTCTTCTTAGTATCTTTATTGTTTCTTGCTATTGAGATAACTCACAACGACTGGGGCCGGATTCGGCTGAATAACTCCGGCGAAAAGAATAGGCCGGAATGGTTGAGACCAAAATGAGGCTGGGTGCCGGATGCCCCATGTCCGGATTGTCGGACCTGGGAAATACGAGCCCATACTTCACGCCGGTTTTTTCCTTCTCCCGTCAGGGAGAAGATGAAAATAGCCCAGGGTGCAGCGCAGCGAAACCCTGGGTCAGCATCCCCATCTACCCTGCCGTCCCGTAGGGTCGGCGTGAAAATCTTCAGACCTGTGATCACGCAGACCACCTCGCTACGCGTTAAAATAGAGATATGGTATCGATCCTGCGCAAGTACACGAGCTTCGATGAGATGAAGGCTGACGAGTATCGCTACTGGCAGAGTCGGCCCGTACATGAGCGCATGGACGCAGTTGAGGAGATGATCCAGACCGCCTACGCGCTGAAAGGTTGGGAGATCAAGCCGGATGTACCAAGATTACAAAGACCTTTTGTCCGCCTTTCATGCCCATGGCGTTAGATACCTCATTGTGGGGGCATACGCGGTCATCTATCACGCACAGCCCCGCTTTACGAAAGACATCGATCTTTTCATAAAAGCAAACACTGCTAACGCGCAAGCGACGTATGCGGCACTTGCTGCGTTCGGCGCACCGCTTCAAGGCATCCGGCCGGAAGACTTTGCCGAGCGTGACAGTTTCTTTCGCTTTGGAAACGACCCGCGCTGCATCGATATTCTTCCCGATATTCCCGGCATCGATTTTGAGTCGGCATGGGAACGGCGCGTTGAAGGCATGATCGACCCAAAAAGCGGCCTCAAGGCATATTTCATCTCCGCGCCCGACCTCATCGCGTCGAAGTTGGCCGCCGGCAGGCCGCAGGACATCGCTGATGCGGAGGCTATTCGCAAGGCCGCCGATGCATCTCACTCTTAATACCTGGAAACCCAAGAACCTCATGGCGCGCAAGCGCCGTCCGCCGCACCGCAGGTGCCGTAAGCGTCGCCCGCCTGGACGGCCAGTCCTCACCGCCGCCCGTGCCCATGTACAAACAACAGCATCCGCAACAGCAGCAGAAAAACCGCAAACACCACAACGCACACCAACACAATCCGGCCGGAGCGCGTCTTTACCATGCGCGGCTTTGCTTTGCTGAATTGATTTCGGCGGCTCATCAGTATTCGAAACCAGTTTATCGCGAAACGTGAGACATTCCGCGCCTGCTTTTCTCACTTCAACACGGAATCATCTGCCCCAAATCCTCTTTTCCTCACTCCTGATAGAATGAAGTCTGCCGCACTGTGCGGTACATTGCTATCTTTCCGTCCCCCAACCCACAGCCCATCGGCCAAACCAGAATTAGGAAAAGCTCCCCTGTGACCCAGACGATACGCAATATCGCCATCATCGCCCACGTTGACCACGGCAAGACCACCCTCGTGGACGCCATGCTGCGCCAGTCCGGCACCTTCCGCGCCAACGAGCAGGTCGCCGAGCGTGTCATGGACTCCAACGAGCTGGAGCGGGAGCGGGGCATCACCATCCTGGCCAAAAACACCGCCATCGTCTTCGAGGGCGGCAAAATCAACATCGTCGACACGCCCGGCCACGCCGATTTTGGCGGCGAGGTCGAGCGCGCTCTCAAAATGGTCGATGGCGTCATGCTCCTCGTCGATGCCGCCGAGGGTCCGCTCCCGCAAACCCGCTACGTCCTGGCCAAGGCTCTCGAGGCCAAGCTCAAGCCCATCGTGGTCATCAACAAAATCGACCGCCCCGACGCCCGCCCACAGGAAGTCCTCAACGAAATCTACGACCTCTTCATCGATCTCGACGCCGACGAAACGCAGCTCGACTTTCCCGTGCTCTACGCGGTGGCCAAGGCGGGCACGGCGACCCTCGACCCCGCCAAGCCAGGCGTCAACCTCCAGCCGCTCTTCGAAACCATCGTCTCCACCATTCCGCCCGCCACTGGCGACGCCGACGGCACCCTGCAAATTCTCGTCACCAACCTCGATTACTCCGATTACTTTGGCCGCATTGCCATCTGCCGCGTCTTCCAGGGCACACTCCACTTCGGCGACGACGTCACCATCTCCAAGCGCGACGGCTCGCTGATGAAAACGCGCATCACCAAGCTCTTCACCTTCAGCGGCCTCAAGCGCATCGAGACCACCGAAACCACCATGGGCGACATCGTGGCCGTGGCCGGCGTCGAAGGCATCACCATCGGCGAGACCATCACCAGCGTCGAGAACCCCTCGCCGCTACCGCTCATCGTCATCGACGAGCCCACCATCGCCATCCAGTTCAGCGTCAACAACTCCCCCTTCGCCGGCCGCGAGGGCAACTACGTCACCAGCCGCAACCTGCGCGAGAGGCTGGAAAAAGAGTTGCTCACCAACGTCTCCATTCGCGTCGAAGACACCGGCTCGCCCGACAGCTTCAAAGTGCTGGGCCGCGGCGAACTGCAACTCGCCATCCTCATTGAGATGATGCGCCGCGAGGGCTTCGAACTTTCCGCAGGCCGCCCCGAGATCGTCACCAAGGTCGTTGACGGCACGCGCATGGAGCCAGTCGAGCATCTCACCATCGATGTGCCCGACGCCTACACCGGCACGGTGATCGAAAAGCTCGGCCCGCGCAAGGGCGAGATGACCAAGATGCACAATCACGGCTCCGGCCGCGTGCGCATGGAGTTTCGCGTGCCCAGCCGCGGCCTCATCGGCCTGCGCAGCGAGATGCTCACCGAAACCCGCGGCACCATCGTCATGAACGCCCTCTTCGACGGCTACATCCCCTACCAGGGCGAAATTCCCCAGCGTCCCACCGGCGCGCTGGTCTCTGACCGCCAGGGACTTACCACCACCTATTCGCTCAACGGCCTGCAGGAGCGCGGCATCTTGTTTGTCGGCCCCGGCGTCGAGGTCTACGAGGGAATGGTCATCGGCGAGCACTCCCGCGACAAGGACCTCGATGTCAACGTCGTCCGCGAAAAGCACATGACCAACATGCGCGCCTCCAGCGCCGATGAGGCCATCCGCCTGGTGCCTTACCGCAATCTCAATCTGGAGCAGGCCATCGAATTTATCGCCGAGGATGAGATGGTCGAGGTCACGCCCAAATCTCTGCGCCTGCGCAAAAGAATCCTGCAACAGAATCGCCGCCCCAAGCGCTGGGAAAAGAATCTCGAGTAAGGTCAGATAATGGCATAAAATCTCTATAAATATTTGTCCATTTACCTTTGTGAAATGATCTTCCAGTTAAACAATCGGGTCAATCCGAACTTGTTGAGCAATATGCTGATGAGGGGGTTGATGCCTCGGTGCTGGAGCACAAGGAACTCACTGCAGCGGCATTAGAGATGGTTCTACATTCATAATGAACCTCTTCGTAGGTTCTATTTTCCCGCAATTCTTACATGAATACGAAAATCCTATTGGATACTGAGTGAATTTCAAATCAGACTTAAAAGTTACCGAGAGCACCTTGAAGGCGACGCCGGGATTCAATGTTCCGGGGATGTGAATATGCCGTTCTTGTTCCTTATTTCCGATAACCTTTTCAAATCCTTCAGGCTCTTTAGAATAAGTACAGTCAGCGCATATTAGTACCCAGAGATCGATATCATCCGCTCCCGTACTTGATATATCTCTGATTACAAACTGTACTGTAACACTACCATCTGCATTTCGCTGAACGGTTTCAGATTCCACTGGTTCAGATGTCTGATCTTGCCCCTCTTTCCATAAACTGACTCGCAATTTAGCGAGTTCAGGGGGTTCCGGCTTGCCAACTTTTCCGATGCTGCTATCCAAGTCTGTCTTTGTCTTTTCTAGTGCGGTAGTAATTGTTTTTTCGGTTATGTCAAGGTTTTTCCCAAGATCCGTAACCTGCGCTTGTAAAGGGTCGAATTTCTGATCAGAGTGCTTGTTTGACCTTTCCACTGCATCATTAACAATCTTCTTTTGATCCTGCTCGGTTTGTTTCGCAGTAATATCCAATTGTCTCCATAAAAGTACGCTCCAAATGAGCCCCACGGTCACGATTGCTATTCTCCAGGCCATGTGTGCCCTCCGCAGGTCTGGTATCCAAGCAATAACGATAGTGAGCGCAACCGGAATACATGCCACGCAGTAATTAATAAAGCGTGCGTCATTTCTATGAAAAAATATCCAAATTGAAAGTAAAACAAGCGCACCACCAAGAATCCCGTAGGCAATTCGTAACAAGACCCTAACGAGCAGTGACTTTTCTTTTTTAGAGCGCGGCTTTGGTTGAGGCTGACCCATGCCAGCAATCGTCTCACTGGTTCCCTCATTGTGTAAAGCACATATTCTTCCACAGAAGTTATCCCAATTTCACCGCCGTAACCACTCAGTCACAGCCACTTCAATCACCGCGAACAGCACGCTGACCGCCGCCAAAAATCCCTTGGCGCGCTGCCAGTTCTGCTCGTGCCGCTCCATGCGCCGCTCCAGATCGGCGACGCGCCCGCCGTTGCCGTCGCCCGCGAGATTCGTCATCTGCGTCTTCAGCACGCTCAAGTCGCTCAGCACCTGCGCTTCGAATTCATTCATCATTCGCATCTGCTGAACCCCATCCGCTCACGTGCCCCATCATTCAAGACCCCTGCGGCAGATTGATAAACAATGCCGTTGAAAACTCCGAATAGTTCGGCGGCGTCGCTCCGTCGTACATCCGAATATAAAATTTGTCATTGCCGCTGACTCGCGTAATCGTCATCGTTGGCAGCGTCGACCGCATCACCAGAGCCGGGTCCGTGCCCGCCATGAAGGTATTGTCCCTCGTCCGAACCTCGAATCCTCCACCCGTCGGCGGCGTCACTCCTACATTCACCGTCACCGTTGTTCCCGTCACCGCCGTCACCGTGAGGCTGTTCAAATTGGCCAGCACCGTGGGAGCGACAGGCGCCGGCAGCCACGCATCCGCTGGCACCGTCGCGCTGGTCTTGATCGCCAGGTCGTCGGCCCAGTCGTTGGCAAAGGTAATCGCATACTCCACCAAATCCGGAAAGCTCGCCCTGTAACTCACCGTAACCGTCCGCACCACCACCTGCGCGTCCAGGCTGGTTGAAGGCGCATTTAGCAGCAGTGCATCGCCCGGCCACACATCGCTGGCGAAGCTGAATCTTGTTCCCTTGTACGTGCCGCTCCACAACGCGCTCACGCTCGCCGCCGCCTGCTCCATCACCAGCGCCGCATTGCGGCAATCCGCCGAACTGCGCGCCGGCGGATTCGTCACCGAGCCGATCCATACGGCCTCTGTCGGCATCCCCGCCGCGGCCAGCGCCGCCTGGCTGGCGGTGTTCACCGCTGTGTGTGTGTGTGTGTGTGTGTGTGTGTGTGTGTGTGTGTGTGTGTGTGTGTGTGTGTGTGTGTGTGTGTGTGTGTGTGTGTGTGTGTGTGTGTGTGTGTGTGTGTGTGTGTGTGTGTGTGTGTGTGTGTGTGTGTGTGTGTGTGTGTGTGTGTGTGTGTGAGAGAGAGAGAGAGAGAGAGAGAGAGAGAGAGAGAGAGAGGAGAGGAGAGGAGAGATATATATATATATATATATATATATATATATATATATATATATATATATATATATATATATATATATATATATATATATATATATATATATATATATATATATATATATATATATATATATATATATATATATATATATAGAGAGAAAAGAGAGAGAGAGAGAGAGAGAGAGAGAGAGAGAGAGAGAGAGAGAGAGAGAGAGAGAGAGAGAG
>CAWJDN010000058.1:0-8279 GCA_963840985.1 uncultured Acidobacteriaceae bacterium | reverse complement strand
GATGTCAAATCCGAGCCGTCTTTCGCTGCCCCTGACCAAGTAAGAGTTGTAGGTCGTCCCCTCCGGTAGAGGAACCAGTTCGTCAAAAATCTTGCGGTCCCAGTGATTGACCGCAACGAAAACACGCCGTCCTTGATTTTCATCGGAATTATGATGCTTGCCTTCCCGCCGCTCGGCATGATCGACGCGCGCCGCCGCACGCTAGCCGTTCGGCCGGGCCGCCGCTGTCGGCTAGCCGAACTCGCCGCGGGCGGTTGCGGCGGTTGCAACCTTCGAGGGCGCCGCCGCAGCGCCGCAAAGAGGAGGTCTCGCGGACGATCGCCCCAACGCCGAAACGCCCCGTTGAGACCGGCGTCTGGGCAAGTCCCCCGCGAAGGTCTATGTCGGAACGCCGTGGCGACGCCGCCCATGGTTCGGCAGGCGAGGGGAGGACGCGAGGAGTGAGCGAAGCGCAACAGCCGCCGGCCCTCTCCGAGGCCAGGGCGGCCGCACGGCGGGTCGGCGGCCTGCCGGCGCGTGATTTCGCGCGGGCGACCGAGCTGTCTCCGTCCGGGCAATTCCGGGCCTCGCGGTTGGATCGTCGTCGAAGCGGGGCGGGTAAGGGTTAGCCTGACCGCCGACACTGGCCGAGAGGTCGTGCTTCATCGCCTGGGCACTGGAAATTCCTGCCTTCTGACGACCTCGGCGCTGCTGTGCGAGGAAACCATGCTCGCCGAAGCCGTGGCCGAGACCGACGTCGAGGCGCGGCTGGTCCCGGTCGCCACTTTCAAGCGTCTCATCGCCGAGGACGCCGCTTTCCGCCGCGCGGTTCTGCGCAACTACGCCGAGCGCGTCGGCGACCTCGTCGTCGTCATCCAGGACGTGCTGTTCCACGCCCTGCCGGAGCGGCTCGCGCGTCATCTCTTGGCCCGCGCGCGCGACGGCGCGGTCGAGACGACGCACCAGGCCATCGCCAGCGAACTGGGCACGGCGCGCGAAGTCGTCTCCCGCGTGCTGCAACGCTTCGAGCGCGACGGGCTGATCCGCGCCGAGCGCGGTAGCTGGAAAGGTCCAAATGTTGCTTCTCCTCGTTCCTGTTATCTGCATACTGATTTGGAGGTTGATATTAAAGAATTTTTGGCATTTCTGGAAGTAAGAAATAGGGCTAGAAGCTCGGGTAAGCGGAGAAATAGATGGAATTTGCGACTTGGGATAATTGTATTGTTTAAATTGTTAGCTGCAAATATTTGGTAGAAATATCTTGAAGACAAAAGCGAGATGTGTTTTTCAGACTAGGACAAAGCCACCAGATCTACCTTCCCAAATTGTCAATTTTGTTAACACCCCTAGATGATCATTAGCCCGTTCGAATAGTTAGAGATTCTCCTAACGTTTCTCTTCTACCTCTCCCACTTGTCGGGGAAACAAGTACACGAAGTTATGACTATAGTATAATTATACTATTCCTGCGCCCTTTCAGCACCGCGAGAGCCTTGTTGTTGTGGTCGTGGTATTGTTCGTTGATTTCTTGATCTCTTCTCGTTCCATAGATTTCGTCTTCTAGCTCTGCTATATCAAGGGCGCCTGTTGAACTGGAGCGTTACGATTCACAACAGATTCCATCCCCTTCAACCACTCCGATAGATGAAGCTCGCCATCATTGTGACCTATTTGGCCAATCCGAGGCGGGTCCGATCAATTTCACGTGACCATGCGCTTCACGTTACTTGAATTTGTGGCTTGAAATTGAAGTTAAGCCATAGTCCAAAGGGGAAGAAACACGTGCTACGGACGTCTCCTGCACTAGTGAAAGGTCACCATGCATTTACAGTTGTCTCGCACTCCCACTGTTGCGGTGTGCAGATAGGCTGAGAGCTGGTAGACTCGGTTCGACAGTCAAAGAATCGTGTGGCCTAAGCTGATTTGCGAGCCGAGTTGTACAGTCGCTTGCAAAATCGGCTTCGCCCTTTTCGTTTAAAAAGATTGTGAGCACAGACCACCTCGTCCATTTTTGGCGCTAACATGGTACTTCTCTTTTGTCATCCTGTGTACTCCGTAGTACTATTCCTGGGCACCCTCCGTGAAAGGTTATTATATGACACCCGGCCCAATATATTCTTGCCACCAACACGAGTATTTGGGGTCTTATCGAGCGTCTACTATGAAATTCGCCCATTTTACAATATATACTCGGGAATGATGTTAATTGAAATTACGAAGAGAGGGTCGAATTTTTTTGATGGGGTTGCACGGGCCGTAGACGGTCACGTTATTGCAGATTTTCTGTCAAGTGAAAGCTGTTTCTGAGGATCACGTGCTGCAAAGTCGAGGCGCCTGCTTTACGAGTCGCCCGGCGTTGCGTTGCGCGCTCCGCACCTAGCTGTCTAGTTCTTGATTGAAATTGAAAACTTGAACTTTGTTAAAAAGCTATGTACTAAACCACTCTTGGGTTGTGTTGTGGTGGTTGTGTCTAAAGCATTACTGAGTTTACGGCCTAATCAAATTTCAGGTTCGAGTCAGCGTGACCTTGCCAGTCGCGAGCAATAGCCACAACAGCCACAACAGTGGCGTCCAGCCGCTCTCAGCAGCCCGCGACAGCGGCGTCCGGCCGTCGGTGTCCTTTGAGTCGACGTCGACCTTGCCAGTCGCGAGCAGCAGCTTGACGACAGCCTCGTGCCCGTTCCCAGCAGCCCACGACAGCGGCGTCCGACCGTAGTTGTCCTTCGAGTCGACGTCGGCCTTGTTCGCGAGCAGCAGCTTGACGACAGCCTCGTGCCCGTTCCCAGCAGCCCGCGACAGCGGCGTCCGACCGTTATTGTCCTTCGAGTCGACGTCGACCTTGCCAGTCGCGAGCAGCAGCTTGACGACAGCCTCGTGCCCGTTCCGAGCAGCGTGCGACAGCGGCGTCCGACCGTTAGTTGTCCTTCGAGTCGACGTCGACCTTACCGTCGCGAGCAGCAGCTTGACGATAGTCTCGTGCCCGTTCCAAGCAGCGTGCGACAGCGGCGTCCAGCAGTAGTTATCCTTCGAGTCGACGTCGACCTTGGCGTCGCGAGCAGTAGCTTGACGGCAGCCTCGTGCCCCTTCCAAGCAGCCAACGACAGTGGCGTCCGACCGTCAGTGTCCTTCGAGTCAGCGTTGACCTCGCTAGTCGCGAGCAGTAGCTTGACAATACTCTCGCGCCCGCTCTCAGCAGCCCGCGATAGCGGCGTCCGGCCATCAGCGTCCTTCGAGTCAGCGTCAACCTTGCCAGTCGCGAGCAGCAGCTGGACAGCGGCCTCGTGCCCGTTCCAAGCAGCCCATGACAGTGGCGTCCGATCATAACTGTCTTTCGGATCAGGACTACTACTAGCAAGGACTTCTACTACGTCATCGACTCCGAAGTATGCAGCTAAGTGTAGCCCAGTCATTTGCTTTGGAACTTCTTGACTATATCCTTTATGCTCCGACCATTCCTTAACAGCTAGAAGTGCTTGACTTAATGCCTCGACCTGGCCTTGTTTCTGAAGGAATTCTATAACACTTTGGCACGAAGTTAAAGCTGCCCGAGCATGATGACCCCAATTGTGTGTAGCGTAGTCGTAAAACTTGTTTAATTGAAGCCGTTGTTCGAACTCGTTATCGGTTTCGCAAATCCCACTCTTAAACTCGTCAAATGAGAGGTATGTAATGCAGATTGTCGTAATATTAGCCTGTGCATTAGGGAACCATTGCCTTTGCGTTCGCTCGAAGTATTCCTGCGTTGTATAATGGACTAACCGGATAATCCCGCTTTCCGCATCGATAGTGACTAATCCAGCACATACAGAGACTATATCTTCGACCTCTGGAAGGTTTTCTTCGTCAAGTTGGGACTCGCTAATCTCTATAGCAAGCGCATGCTGAAGTTCCCAAGTAGCTAGCGGCCTCTTTGCACAGGTGATCCATGATAGGACTTGCTTAGCAAGCTCTTCCTGGTCTTGGACCTGGCTATTAATCCGTTCCATAGCATCCTCATATGCGTGGTCATATGCTCCAGATCCTATAGCCAAGTTTTTCAAAGTAACTCGGGTAGCCTTTAGTGATCTCTTCCCGGTCAAGGATTCGAGATAGAGCTGTGCAAGTAGAAACCTAGTAGAGTTAACGTGATTCAGTTTAGGAAATGGCTGGCAAAATAACCCTCATGGACCCCGAGGGGATAAAAACCTTGCGCCTTTTTTTCACCCTGGCCCAGAAAAAGGGCGAACGGGAGGCGATTTCCCTTCAAGGGGCCAAACTGGCCCGGGTGGCCTACAACGCTTCGCTTTATGAGGAGGCAAAAGCCACGGCGGAGGCTTCCGTTGCGGCCGGAAATGGGGAGCTGGCGCTTCTCCAGGCGAAAATTATGCTGGGACTCAAACGACCCAAGAAGGAAGCCAAGGCTAAATTCGAGGAGCTTTTAGCCAAGAGCCCGGAGGATGGGGAACTGGTGGAACAACTTTTGAGTCTTTCGGAGGAAACCAAGGATTGGAATTCCGTGGCTCCGGGAGTTACGTCGGAAATGGTGAGCGTCTGAGGCGTGTTATAGGTTCCGGCGGTGAGCGAGAAAGCCGGCGCGGCGACGACAAACTTGTAGGCCGCTGCGGTGATGGAGGAAGGCGCAAAGCCGCTGGCTACGGCGATGGCCTGGAGGGTCTGGGTTGTCGAGAGCGAGACGGCTGCGGTGTACTTTGTCGAGGATGTGGTGGGAGTGGTTCCGTTGGTGGTGTAGTAGATGACAGCGCCGGGTGTGGCATCGGTGAGGATGACCGTTTGGGTCGTGTTGTAAGTGCCCGCGGCGAGCGAGAAGGCAGGAGCAGCGGTAACCAAGGTGTAGGCCGCGGTGGTGATGGGGCTGCTGGAGTATCCGGGAGCGGTATCGGCGGCTTCGATGGTCTCGGATGTGGTGATGGAAATGGGTCCGGAGTAGACGGCGGATGTGGTGTAGGGAGTGGTTCCGTTGGTGGTGTAGTAGGTGATGGCTCCGGGAGTTACGTCGGAAATGGTGAGCGTCTGAGGCGTGTTATAGGTTCCGGCGGCGAGCGAGAAAGCCGGCGCGGCGACGACAAACTTGTAGGCCGCTGCGGTGATGGAGGAAGGCGCAAAGCCGCTGGCTACGGCGATGGCCTGGAGGGTCTGGGTTGTCGAGAGCGAGACGGCTGCGGTGTACTTTGTCGAGGATGTGGTGGGAGTGGTTCCGTTGGTGGTGTAGTAGATGACAGCGCCGGGTGTGGCATCGGTGAGGATGACCGTTTGGGTCGTGTTGTAAGTGCCCGCGGCGAGCGAGAAGGCAGGAGCAGCGGTAACCAAGGTGTAGGCCGCGGTGGTGATGGGGCTGCTGGAGTATCCGGGAGCGGTATCGGCGGCTTCGATGGTCTCGGATGTGGTGATGGAAATGGGTCCGGAGTAGACGGCGGATGTGGTGTAGGGAGTGGTTCCGTTGGTGGTGTAGTAGGTGATGGCTCCGGGAGTTACGTCGGAGATGGTGAGCGTCTGAGGCGTGTTATAGGTTCCGGCGGCGAGCGAGAAAGCCGGCGCGGCGACGACAAACCTGTAGGCCGCCGTGGCGACAGAGGAAGGCGCATTGCCGCTGGCTGTAGCGATGGCCTCCAGGGTCTCGGTTGCCGATACCGTGATCGGTCCGGTATAGACGCTCGAGGAGGTGGTGGGGGTGGTTCCGTTGGTGGTGTAGTAGATGACTGCGCCGGAGTATACGTCGGTGATGGTGACCTTCTGGGGCGAGCTGTAGGTTCCGGCGGCGGGCGAAAAGGCTGGCGCGGCGACTGTCAGGACACGGATCAGAACCTGCGCGGTGTGCACGTGTCCGCCGCCGCTGGCGGTGATGGTGACCGGATAGAGTCCCGAGGCGGCCGAGGCGGCGACACTGATGGTGAGCGCATCCGTAGCGGGGGCGCTGAGGGCCAAAGTGGTCGCGGCGGGGGTGACCGTGATGCCGCTGGGCGCGCCGCCGGCGGAGATCGTGACGGTTCCGCTGAACCCGTTGACGGGCGCGAGCGCCAGGGTGCTGGTTCCAGACCCGGAGGGAGCGATCGTGAGTTCGGGGTTCTGGGTGGTGAGCGAGAAATCCGATTGGGCGACGGTGATATTGACCGCATTGGATGTGGCGGCGTTGTAATTGGCGTCGCCCTGGTAGACGGCGGTGAAAATGTTGGTTCCATTGGCGGCGGAGTAGCCGGGAACGGCGAGCGTGGCCGTGCCGTTGGTCAGGTTGCGAAGGCTCTCGAAGCTCTGGCCGTCGGAGAGGAAGGCGACGGTGCCGGTGGGGGTTGGCTTGCCCGAGGGGCCGGCGACGGTGGCCGTGAGAGTAAAGCTCTGGCCGGGCGCGGGACTGGCAGAGCTGGATGTGAGCACTACGGTGGGGGTGAGCTTGCCGGCCAGCGAGATGACGGTTCCCCCGTTGGCGGCAGAGCCCAGCCAGTTGCTGTCGCCGGCGTAGGAGGCGTTGAGGGGCAGCATTCCCGCCGGAACATTGCTGAACGTGACCACCGCTTCGAGGCTGGCGTTGCCGGTTGCGCCAAAGGGTTGCCAGGGAGTGGCGATTGATTGAGTGCCCAGGGTTACGGTTACATTGCCGGTGGGCAGGGTTCCGTAGAGGGAAAGGTAGCCGGTGGTCAGGACCACATCGACGGATACGCTGGCCCCTGCAGCGACGGAAGAAACCAGCGGCTTGATGGTGAGGCTGGTGCTGCCCGGAATCACGGTAAAGGCGGCGGCGGAGGCGGCGGTGGAGGGATTATAGCTTGGGTCGCCGGAGTAGGATTCGCTGACCGTGTGATTGCCGGGCGCAAAGACCCCGGTTGACCACTCCGCCACGCCGGAAGCATTGAGCGTTTGCGTCGCGGTGACGGTTGCCGTTCCCAGCTTGTCGGAGAAGGTGACGGTTCCGGTGGCTGGAGTGGGCTCGGTGGGGATGGTGGCATTCACGCTTACTGGCTGCGCATCCAGAAAGATTTGCGCTCCATAGGGCAGGGTGATGCCGGGGGAGAGCGGGTAGAGGTTCAGGTCGTAGGGATTCCATGCCCAGCCGGTGGTTGCCAGCGTGTTGTTCTCCGGAGCGACAGTAACGGTGACGGGCTCGGACTTGCTGGCGGCGTAGGTGCCGTCGCCTCCGTAGACGGCGGTGAGCTGGTAGGTTCCTCCGGGCAGGTTGTCCACTGAAGCGTAAAAGCTGCCCATGGTGAGGGCGAGGTCGTCGATAGACGCGTAGTGAGGGATGCCGTCGTTGCCGGTCAGGCTTACGGAACCGGTGGGCGTGCCGGAGCCCGAGGAGCGAGCCACTGTGCCGCTGACGGTGGTCGTCTTGCCGTGGACAAGGCTGGTGGGGCTGACGCTGAGAGTGGTGGTTGTAGCGGAGAAGGTTACGGTGCTCCAGTATGTGATCAGGTTAGCCACATCTACCGAGCCCAGTCCGGTGGCCAGGTCATAGCCGGTGCCGGCGGAGTAGCCATTTTCGACGTAGTAGCCGCTGGAGTTTGTGGCCGATGTGCCGGCCACGCAATTAGCCGTGCCGGAGTAGCAGAGCACACGGTTGCCGCCCACGGTCACATCATGGAAGGCCGTCGGCTGGCTTGGCGGCCAGCGGATAGTAGATGAAATCTGCCTGCCCGGCCCGTACGCCGGTGCTCTGGTTGATGAGGGCCTGGATGGCGGCCATGGCCGGAGAGCTGGCGGAGGTGCCGCCTACGCCGGTGATGACCACCGCTCCGCTGCCGGTGAGATTGGAGCAGTCGCCGGGGCTGGCGCAGATGGGATAGAAGCTGTAGTTGTAGCCATTGGCGGCAAAGAGGGAGAGGTCGGGAAGGTCGCGCGCGTGGTCGGCGGGGACGCCGGTTCCGGTTTGCCAGGCCGGCTTGGCGTAGCCCGCCGCGACGCCGCTGGGATAGAGCGCAGCGCTGCTGAAGCTCCGCCGCCGCCGGCAATGATGATTTCACTGGGCTGGTTGGCGGGATTGCCGCTGTCGTACGTGTTGAGGCCGAAGAAGTCATTCCAGGCTTGCTCGGGGATGGTCTGCTTGAGGGAGACGGCGGGCGAGTAGGTGGAAGTGGTGGACCAGTAGGTGTTCAATTGCGTACTGATGGCCGAAGGCGTGCCGGCGTAGCTGCTGTAGAAGAAGTCGGTGCCGCCGACGGCGACGTTGTAGGGTGTGGAGGCCAGGCCGTTGACCGCTAACCCGTCGTAAGCAACCTGCTGTGCGTCGAAGTTATCGCAGCCGGCCGAGCCGGCGTCGCCGGAGGAGACGAAAACAGATTGGCCTTGTGCGGCGGCCTGCTGCCAGAGGGCGT
>CAWJDN010000057.1:0-3552 GCA_963840985.1 uncultured Acidobacteriaceae bacterium | reverse complement strand
ATTTTTTTTCCTCCGCATCCTTTCCTTGACTATGTACGTATTGCTGCTGGACCGCAAGATTCTGGCGGAGATTGCCGTGAAGGACCCCAAGGGCTTCACCGAGCTGGTGGAACAGGCCAAGAAGGCGTTGGCCAAGGAAAAGAAGGCGGCTTAAGAGCGAGACTGCAAGTCAGCGAAACGGCTCCGCATTGCGGAGCCGTTTTTGTTGGGCAAGCAGCCGTCAACATATAACACAGATAATTTGCGGCCTATGAAATAAACAGGCGTTAGTGGCGCTCCGGATACACTTTTTTGCCGGAAAAACAGGTTTTTTTGTATGAAAAATGTGCATGGAAGTACACCGAGAACGGCAAAATTCGGGTACAAATCAATAATTAAACCGGCGAATTTGTATAAATCCTGCTGTATGAATGACTTAGTCAGTATTTATAGGCCAGGGGTCAGAAAACAGGGGAACAGGGAGCCGGAAGTCAGCGCAGGGCTATGGGGACCACGATGCCGTAAAAACAAGCACGCGCGAGGGTGGGGCAACCGGAGCTTCCAGTTCCTGATGAACAAATGCCGATTGAGAGTAGTGCTATCCCACCCTAGCCGCAACGACAAAAACGCGGCGAGGATGGGGCACCCAGCCAATCGTCAACCTGGCATTCGTCCCGGGCCGTAAATTCTTCTGCGGCCCTGCGGAAGAGGCTTGTGAATCAGTTCGCCGCCGAAGCCAACTTCGCCGGTTCAGGCTGCCGCAGTCCTTTGACCAATATCCACGCGCAAAGCCCGACGTTAAAGAGCAAGACAGGCATTTCGTACCAGTTCACCGAGACAATCGTGCCGAAGCGGGGAAACAGAAGGTATGTGAAGCCGCAGAAGCCCTCGAAGAGGCAGGAGACGATGCCCCAGCCAGCCAGAACCCGCGGAATGTAGCGCGAGCGGAAGAAGAGATAGCTGAACAGGGCGGTTCCCAGAGCGCTGAACGGGAGGCCGACATAATACGCGTCCCATCCCGAGGCGAGTTGCAATCCAGCCAATGCCTGCAGATGTTGTGGATCGAATCCCTGCAAGGCTCCGCCGCCACTCATTACGCGCAGCGCATAGAGCTGGTCGAGCAGCGTAACAAACCACATCACGGCATACATTAGCAGCGAGAGCCCCGCAAACAACGAAATGCCGCGGCTAATGGGCCTGAGCACGATGTAGAGAGCCACGAGCATGACCAGGCATCCAACGCCATTCAAAAAAACGGAGGTCAGGTACAAGCGGAAGGCGCTTTCATGGACGATGATGTTGCGGGCCGTCGCCGCGTGGTCGTTCCATACCAGAATCGGCGCATACCAGCGGTAGAAGGCGACGATCACCATGACGAAGCTGATCAGGTAGGTGGCCGCGAAGACTTTGGCGGCAAGGCGTTGCGAGCGGTCGATCATTCATTCTTCTCCAGTACGGCATGTGCCGGGTTTGCAGTGGTTGGAAGTCGAAGAGGCCGGGGAGGGAAAGAGGATTCCTCATGACTCAGGAGGATGGATGCGCGCCTACGCAGAGTGTCTCTGAGGTATGCGCACGAAAGTGTGTGCCCCGCTTCCCCGTCCCGCAAATACACCCTTCGCAGAATAGCATTACGGGAACCATGGCCAGGATGTTCCGTCTATCTGCGAACAGGAGCAGAGGGTCAGAAGAATCGAGAGATTTGCGAGCCGCGGAGAACGCGGGCTACAGCCTGGAAGAGCGCTTTGCGGCTGTCAGGCGGTTGCCAGGCGCTCGATTTGTCGCAGCTCATCGAACAGCGGTGCGATATTCTGTTAGACAAGCATGAACATCGAAATTCCAAATTTGACGGCATTTGATGAGGCTGCGCTGGACGCGGCGTTTGAGCGTTTGGAGCGGCAGGCGAGGGCGGCGGCTGCGGAGCTGGATGGCGAGGCGGCTGTGGAGGCCTTTCGTCTGGAATGGTTGGGACGCAAGCAGGGGCTGCTGAACGAGGTCTCTGGGCGGTGGCTGAAGGCTGCTCCGGCGGAGGCTAAGAAGGCGCTGGGAGTGCGCTTCAACGCGCTGAAGGCGGTGGTGGAGGGGTTGCTGGAGGAAGCTAATCTTGAGCACGGTACTTCTGCAACAGTGCCCATCCCTGGAGTAGTTGCGACGGCTTCCGCTGGCAAGGTCCAGGCCCATGTCGACATTACACTGCCGGGGACGCGTCGGCTGACGGGGGCGGAGCATCCGATTACGCGGACGACCAACGAGATTGTGAGCGTCTTTGCGGCGCTGGGCTACTCGGTGGGCGTGGGGCCGGAGGTGGAGACCGACTACTACAACTTCGAGTGCATGAACTTTCCTCCGGGGCATCCGGCGCGGGATACGCAGGACACGCTGGTGATCGCCAACCAGGAGCGGCGGCCGCAACGCGACCGGCTGCTGCTGCGCACGCATACGTCTCCAGTCCAGATGCGGACCATGGAGATGCAGCCGCCGCCGCTGCGGATTGTCATTCCCGGCAAGGTACACAGGAACGATGCGGATGATTCGACGCACTCGTCGACCTTTCACCAGGTGGAGGGCCTCTGCGTGGACACGAACATCACCTTCAGCGATCTGAAGGGGACGCTGGACCACGCGATGAAGGCGCTGTTTGGGTCGGCGGTGAAGACGCGCTTCTTTCCCTCGTTTTTCCCGTTCACGGAGCCGAGCGCCGACCTACAGTTCAGTTGCATCTTCTGCGCCGGCAAGGGCTGCAAGAAGTGCAAGCAGTCGGGCTGGATCGAGCTGCTGGGCTGTGGAATGGTGGATCCGGCGGTGTTTGCTTTTGCGGCGGAGAAACAGCCGGGGTACGATCCGAGGAAGATTTCGGGGTTTGCGTTTGGGATGGGCGTGGAGCGGATCGCGATGATGAAGTACGGGGTGAGCGGGATTGGGCAGTTTTACGGAGGGGATGTGCGGTTTCTGGGGCAATTTGCATAGAAGCGAGTCAGCAAGTCAGCGAGTCAGCGGTGGAGTGTAATGACTGAAAACGAGCAAAATGTTGCTGCACATGGAAGAACCAGGCATTTTCGAGATCTTTTGGCCTGGCAAAAGGCTATGGACTTGGCTCGCAATGTTTATCTTGAGACAGAGAAGTTGCCCAAGACGGAAGTCTTTGGCTTGCTGGTTCAGATGAGAAGGGCTGCTGTTTCAGTTCCCAGCAATATTGCTGAAGGTCATGGCAGGCTGAATGACGGTTATTTGCGTCAGTTTCTCGGGATTGCGAGAGGTTCTCTATTTGAGCTGCAAACACAGATGGAACTGGCAAGAGATTTTCATTATTTGAGTGATGATATAGTCGCTCATTTGATGACGCAGTCGGAAGAAGTTGCCCGGTTGATCAACGGGCTACTAGCAAAATTGGAATGATGTCATGCTTACGCGCTGACTAGCTGACTTGCTCAATAAGGAATTCCATGAAAATTCTTACAAAATGGCTTCGTAGCTACTTGCCGGGATTGCCGGTGGATGATGCGCGGCTCGCCGAAGATTTGACGTTGCGCGGAATTGCCGTTGAGGGCATCTACGACCTCGGCGCGGGGAATGGCT
>CAWJDN010000056.1:0-8480 GCA_963840985.1 uncultured Acidobacteriaceae bacterium | reverse complement strand
CTGGAGGCGGGATCGAGAGCGATGGCGATCTGCTCGCCCGGCTTGTAACCAGCCTGCGAGATGGCTTCAAGAATCAATTCGATGGCTTCGCTGTTGGACTTGAGCGAGGGAGCAAAGCCGCCCTCATCGCCGACGGCGGTGTTGTAGCCCTTCTTCTTCAACACGCTCTTGAGGGTGTGGAAGGTCTCCGCGGCCCAGCGCAGAGCATCCGAGAAGCGCTCCGCGCCCACCGGCATAATCATGAACTCCTGGAAGTCTACATTCGAGTCGGCGTGGGCTCCGCCATTCAGCACGTTCAGCATCGGCGTGGGCAACACCGAGGCGTTCACGCCGCCCAGGTAGCGGTAGAGCGGAACCTCCAGCGTCTGGGCCACAGCGCGCGCTGCGGCCATGGAGACGGCCAGAATGGCGTTTGCGCCCAGCTTGGCCTTATTCGGCGTGCCGTCCAGCGCGATCATGGTCTGGTCCAGCAGCCGCTGGTTGGCGGCGTCCATGCCCTCCAGCTCCGGTGCGATGACCGATTCCACGTTGGCCACGGCCTGCAAAACTCCTTTGCCCAGGTAGTGGCTCTTGTCGCCGTCGCGCAACTCCACGGCTTCATGCTCGCCGGTAGAAGCGCCCGAGGGCACGATGGCGCGGCCCAATGCGCCGCTCTCCAGAATTACGTCCGCTTCCACGGTCGGATTGCCGCGCGAGTCCAGTACCTCGCGGGCGCGGATGGCAATAATCTCAGTCATATCGGTCCTCATGATGCGGTGCTGTAGCCGGTCGTTCAGTTGGGGACGACGATCCACGGCAAGAACTTCTCCTACGGCGCTTTGAATGGTCTTCAGAAGCTCCTGCGCGCTCACAATTTCCTCTCCGTCCAAAGCAAAAAATGGCGGATGTCTCGTATGAATTCTAGCAAACCGACCCCTGCGAGGAGATGTAGTCGCGGTCAAAGGGAGCTGCCGTTACCAGCATGGGGAGCGCGCCGGAGAGGGTTGTCTAAGCTGATTCGTGCTGCCCAAGGTACGTTCCATCTGCTTGTAACCCAGCATTTACAGCCCTGCGCTAGTCTTACCTTGGGAGAACTGGCGCGTGGAAATTGGTTGCCAAGCGCGCAACTCTTTCCCTCCGGCGGGGTTTGAAATCATAGCTGGATTACTGCCCGCATTTGGGCAAAGGAGACTTGGATGAACCGGCCGATACTTGTGTGCGCCTTGTTGTTGATGGCTTCTGCCGCTTTGGGAGCGCAGGATGCAAACGAGTCGAGCCCCTACCAGGGCACCTCGACACCCCCACCGGACGACACCATTGTCACCACCAGCACGCCCCAGGCCAAGCCCGCTGCCGGGCAAAAAATCGCGGTCAGCCAATATCAGGCGCCGACTCAGGCTCAGAATAAGGCGCCGACTCAGGCTCAGAATAAGGCGCCTGAACAGGCCCAGACCGAATATGTCCATTCAGCTGTGAATGATCCTGACCCGGACAGCGAAATCGTTGGCGATCAGCGCAACGCAACCTCTCAGCGCGAGCCGGTTTTGACCCGGCGATCCTATGCCGACGATCCGGACGGCGACATCGTGCATCCGCGTCCGCCGCGTCCCGGCGAACTGCCGGAAGGAACTACGATCCGCGTACGCCTGCTGGATCGGCTTTCCTCCGCCAGCAGCGAAAGGGGTGAGAGCTTTCGCAGTCGTGTGGCCTCCGATGTGATGCAGGGCGATCGAGTGCTGATTCCAGTCGGAGCGGAGATTGACGGCCGTGTGGCTGCTGTTTCCACTGGTCATTTCGGCGGTCATGGCTCCATGCACCTGATGCCGGAGACGGTGATTCTTGCCGATGGCAAGAGCTACCAACTGAACGCCGAGATCACCAGCACCCCCGGCGCCAAGTCCAAAGTCGGTTCGGAAGGCACTATTCTGCCGGCCTCGCGCCTGAAACGCGACAGCATTGAATACGGTGGGGCAGTGGGAGTTGGCGCAACTACAGGAGCTATCCTGGGCGGTCCGGTTGGCGCCTTGGCCGGCAGCATGGTTGGAGCAGGCGTCGTCACGACTCACCTGATGGTCAGCCATCCCCAGGCCACACTGGAACCCGGCACAGCGATAATCTTCACCCTGACAGAGCCGCTGCAAATGGCCACGACAAGAGCCGCTAGAAGCAGCGAAAACTGATCAGTCGGCGTGGCATCTACACCTGCGAGGCTTACACCGGTGGCAGCGCATCCACCACCGGCACTCCTTTGGGCGGCGTAAAGCGGAAGGTCCCGGCGGGAATCGGCACATTGGGCTGCTCGTCCGTGAAGGTGAAGCGGGTCAGCGCGCCGTCGGCCTCTTCCATCTCGATTCCGGTAATGGTTCCATCCGCGGTCACGGTCAGCGCGAGGCGCGCCACGCGTTTTTCCTGGCCTCTGGGCTGGCCGGTCAGTATAAATTGGCCGTTCGGTGCGGGCCGCAGGGTCAGGTTGCTCAATTCCTTCTCCAACTTCGTGCGTCCCAGCAGAAAACGTAGCGGCGAGCGCAGATCGTTCAGTTGCTTTTCGAGGATGCGCTGCACCTGAGAATCGCCTTGGGTGTAGAACCAGGCAAAGGTGCCGTCGAGCAGGAATATCTTGCCTGCCGGCTCGCTGTACTCCCACTTCATGCGGCCGGGCTTCAGCAGCAGCAGCGTCCCGCTCTCCGTGCGCCGCATTCCCAGCCCCTCATAGCTCTCGCTGAAGCCGGCATTGAGTGAGCGCAACTGGTTGTAGTGCAGATCGACCTTCAAGGCCAGCTGGTGCGCGGGGTCCTGCGCGGACGGCGAAGGTTGCTGAGAAAAAATGCAGGACGAAAGCATCGTAAAAACCGCAATCCAGCCGCCGCGCCTGAAGAGCATGCTCATCGCATCTCCAACAGTTGTGTGCAGTTGGTTCCACCCGTGGGGTCGTACTTGATGACGCTGGACTCATCGCTACAGAAGCCGCGGCTGCCTGTCTTGCCCACGGTCTGAGGTACGGCGGTGACCGTGTAGCCGGTGACGCGTTCTGTGCCGCTCAGGCTCACCCTGGTGCAGTTGCCGATGGTAAAGATATATCCAGATTTGATACCCAATGCCAGATCGTTCGGCAAAAGCTGTGCCGCCTCCGCCGAGGGCAGTCCAGTATTCGGATCGCCTCCTAAAGCCTGCAGCGAGCAAGCGTAGCCGTGGGATGGATAAGTTTCCGAGTACATCAACTCCGCCTGCTGGATGGTTCGGATGGATTGGATTGCCGCGGCCTCACCGGCCTGTTTCTTCATGTGGCCCATGGTGGGAATTGCAATGAGTGCAAGCAGGAGGATGATGCAAAGGAGAAAGAAAGCGGCTACTCCAATAAGAACCCAGACGAAGACAGGAACTCGCCGGGCCCCATAAGGAGGCGCCGCTGCCTTGTCTGTCAGGCTGGAACCCGGATTACCCGCGTCAGCTGAGTCTTTCCCATTCACTGGACCAGTTGGGTGCAGTTGGTGCCTCCCGCGGGATCGGACTTGATGCCGTTATCATCGGCGCAGAAGCCGCTATCCCCAGTTCTTCCAATGGTTTGCGGCACAGCTGATATGGTGTACGCGGTGGCTCTATCCGTGCCGTTTACCGTTACCTTGCTGGTACAGGCAATCGTGAAAATATAGCCGTCTTTGTAGCCTGAGGTGATGTCGGCCTTCAATAACTGCGCTGCGGTAGGTGAAGGAGCTCCGGCGCTCGGATCGCCGCCCAGGGACGCCAGCGTGCAGGCATAGCCGCTTGACCCGTAGGTTTGCGAATACATGTTTTCTGCTGTCTGGATGGTCTGCAGGGACTTGATTGCCGAGAGTCGGTTGCCGTTCTTCTTCAGCGCTCCGATGGTGGGGATGGCAAGTAGCATCAAAACTGTAATGATGGCCATGACAATCAGCAACTCCATCAGCGTAAAGCCGTTGCGATGCATGGGCCTGCGAGTGCGATTGTTTGTGCTTTTCCGTTTCATACGGTCCCCGTTCCTTTGTGAGCGGCTATAGCGTTTCCACAATTACTTTACCCCGATATCACCGCTCAGAACTTGCATTTCCTCAACCTGCGTCCCCAGTGACTGGTTCTCGTCGCTGGGGTGGAAGCAAATGTACCCTGCGCGGTGATGGATAGGGCACATGAATTGCGTGGCCGCTCGAAAACCTTCGCCCTATCCGATAAAATCCTACAACGAATGGACGCGAAAAGGAAATAGGGCGCTCACTCCGGTTTGGTCTGGCCGGTGGCACTCTCCTGGCGGGCCAGTTTGAGGCGAGCCGATTCCAGTTTCTTCTGTACTTTGGCCACTTCGGCCTGATCTACGTCCACCGAGGCCGACTTGGCAAACTCCGCCAGTGAGAACTCCCACTGCGCCACGGCCAGACGGAAGCGGCCGGTTTTCTCGTAAAGCTCGCCCAGGTGATCGCGTACCGTGGAATCGGTAGCATCGCGATCCACGGCCTGACGCAGGTACTGTTCGGCCAGCTCATACTCACCCATCTTGAAGTACACCCATCCCAGCGAGTCCAGATAGGCGCCATTCATCGGCTCCAACTCCACGGCTTTGCGAATCATCTTAAGGGCTTCGGGCAACTGTTTTCCCTTGTCCGCCAGCATATAACCCAAATAGTTGAGGGTCATAGTGTTGTCGGGCTCCATCTCCAGCGCCTGGCGAAAGAACTGCTCGGCCTGTTCGTAGTGTTTCTGCCGCTCCGCCAGCTCTCCCCGGAGAAAGAACAGATAGACGCGATCTTCCTTTTTTGTGGTCAGCGTCTCGGCCTTGTTGAAGTTATCCTCGGCCTCTTTCCAGCGATGCGCGCGAACGCACATCTGGCCCATCGTCAGCCATACTTGGCGGTCGTCGGCGTTGTTGGCCAGCAGTCCTTTGGCCTGCGCCAGCCCTTCGTCGGTCTTGCTTAGATCGCCCATCTCCGCAGCCAGCATCAGCTTCAGCTCGCGATTTTTAGGGTTGGCCTCGACGGCCTTGCGCGCCACCTCGATGGCCTTGTCGTACTGTTTGGCGTCTCGCCAGGTGTCCACCTGGAATTGATAGCCGTGCTCTGCCTGCTCGCCGCCCATGTCAATAAGTTTTTGATAGGTGGCGATGGCCTCAGCCGTCTTGTTCTGCTCGTGATAGACCGCTCCCAACCGCTCCAGGAAGATACTGCGATTGTTCTTCTCCTCGGTGGTGTAGGCTCCGTTGGCATGCGAGGTCAGGTCCACCATCTTCTCGTATACCTGCGTGGACTCGTCGTAGCGCCCCAGCACGTCCAGCAGCAGCCCCTCGTTGTAGCCCGCTTCCAGGTTGCCGGAGTCCATCTTGCGCGCCTTGCGGATGGTGGCCAGTGCATCCTCATACTTTCCCTGGCGGCGCTGAATCTCGCCGATATGCACCAGGGCGCCGGAGTTCTCCGGGTCGGCCTCGGCCAGCTCCTTGTAGCGCTTGATCGCCTCGTCGAGCTGATTGTTGTCGAGCAGCGCATGTGCCAGCTCATCCAGCGTGCGCGGGTCCCCCGGCTCCAGGCTGTTGGAGCGCTGATAGGCGGCAATAGCCTCCTTGGTCCGCTTCAACTGCTCATAGGCAGAGCCCAGCGCCTCCTCCATCTTGGCCGTACGGTCGGCTGCCGGAACAGTCTCGATCGCCTTGGCGGCTTGTTCCATGTTGCCGCTTTCGGCATACAGGCGGGCCAGGTTCAGCACCACTTCCTCGGAATCAGGCTCCATGGATTGCGCGATTTTGAACTGTTCTTCAGCCTTCTTCTGATCGTGCTTGACGGTATAGAGCTGGCCCAGGACCATGCGATTCTCGACGTTCTTCGGCTGGAGCGCGACAATCTTCTCGAATTCCGTAATCGCCAGTCCCAGCACATTGCCGTTGGGCGAGGAGGAGGACGGCGCGTTTTGCCCTTCGCTCAGCACGCGCAGGTAGATGCGCCCCAGCAGCTTGTGCGCTTCGATATCGTCGGGCGAGCTCTTCAGCAGCCCCCGCGCCGTGCTCTCCGCCTCACGTGAGTGGCCGGAGCGGAAGTACAGGTTGGCCAGCGCCAGGTTCAACTGCGGCGAGGTGGGGTCGGCGTTCAGTGCCAGCTTGTACTCCTCGATGGCTCGCGTCACCAGCTCCGGGCGGCCCTCTGTGACTGCCTGCTCCTCATAACCGCTGGCCAGCGTCAGGTGATAGTACGCCTGGGCGCGGTTCGGGGGTGGCGTGGCGGAATCCGTCGCTTTTGCCGGAGCAATCTGGATAGGGCTGGCGATAGGCGCCTGAGCCGGAGTGCCCTGGGCCGGAGCGGCTGTTTCCGGCAAGGACGGAACTGTGCTACCCGGAACGATCTGGACGGGGGTTGTCTGGGCGCAGGCGGGACTGGCCGGGAGCACAAAGGCGATTGCGGCGGCAAATACGAGCCAGAGAGGCAGTAAACTATCTTTTCTTGTCATCATCCTGGGGATTCCATGCCTTCTCAGCCGGGCCGTTTGGCAAAGTATTCAAACGACTTGGGTCGGGAGGCATTGCAGGCAGCCGGTGGGAGTTGCTCTGCCTACTGTAAAGACGATTCTAACCTGCATTGGGCTTGCGCGTCGTGATAGATTTGCAGATTTCCGTGGTTTTTCTATCTACGGAATGCCGAGCAGCTTGTGGGTTTGCAGGCTCAGCCGCCACTGTGGGTGAGCCAGGCAGTAGCGCAGTGCAAGCTCGGTGTAGGCCTCGCGGCTGGGGCCGTCCATCGGCTGCAGGAAGAAATGCCGGAAGGGAAGCGCCTCAAATTCCGCCGGATCGACGCCCAATTGAGGAAAAACCAACTTCAGCTCCTCCCCGCTGCGCTGCTTAAGCTCGGCTCCGGCCTTAGGGCTGACCGTGAGCCAGTCCACCCCCTGCGGCGCGGCAATCGTTCCGTTGGTTTCGACGGCAATCTCGAATCCACGTCCATGCAACGCGGCAATCAGCTTTGCGTTCAGTTGCAGCAATGGCTCGCCGCCTGTGCAAACCACGAGCCGCTTGCTGAGGGTTGAGTCCGCTGGCCACTTCTGGGCGATGGCCGCAGCCAACTCCTCAGCCGTTTCGAATCTTCCGCCACCCGGCCCATCCACGCCCAAAAAATCCGTGTCGCAGAACCGGCAGATTGCTTCCGCCCGGTCCGCTTCGCGCCCCGACCAGAGATTGCATCCGGCAAAGCGGCAGAAGACCGCCGCGCGCCCCGTCTGCGCTCCCTCGCCTTGCAGCGTGTAGTAGATTTCCTTGACCGCGTAACTCATCGTGAGCAACTCCACAAAAGCTCCGTGCCCCATCCATTCGCGTCTTTTGCGAATGGGTGGGAAACCACAAATCTCAACCACCTGTTTATCAGGACGATCTTTTTCCTGCTAACGATACCGTGCCGGGTCCTCAATTCCGTTCTCGCGAAAACCCTTCCGCCGCAGCAGGCAAGAGTCGCACTCTCCACATGGCTCGCCCTTGGGTCCCGGATCGTAGCAACTGCTGGTCAGGCCGTAATCCACGCCCAACTCGATACCCTTGCGAATAATCTCCGCCTTGGTCAGCGCGATCAGCGGCGTGTGAACCCGCAGCGCCTGCCGCCCCTCGACTCCGGCCTTGGTCGCCAGGTTGGCCATCTTTTCAAAAGCCGCAATAAACTCCGGACGGCAATCGGGGTAGCCTGAGTAATCCAGCGCATTCACGCCGATAAAGATGTCGCTCGAACCCAGCACCTCAGCCCAGGCCAGCGCAAACGATAAAAAGATCGTGTTGCGTGCCGGAACATACGTAATGGGAATCCCGTGGCTCATCGCCTCCGCGTCGCGCCCCTTGGGAACATCGATCTCTGCGGTCAGCGCCGAGCCTCCAAAAACTCTTAGATCAATCTTCGCAATTCGATGGTCTGCTACGCCGATAACGACGGCGACCCTCCGCGCCGCTTCCAGTTCAATCACGTGCCGCTGCCCATAGGAGAAGGAAAGCGCGTACAGCTCGTAGCCTTGGTTCTTGGCAATGGCCAACACTGTGGCCGAGTCTAGCCCTCCGCTCAACAGCACAACCGCGCGTTTTGGCTGGGTCGCCATATTAGGGCTGCGGCTCCCCAGGGGGCGACGTAATAACAATCGTCCCCTTCCCTAAATCAATCACTACTGATGCAGGCGGCCAGGGATAGACAGGAGTACCTTCCAGACGGTAATCGTATCGAAGTTGCACATGCGCATTTCCATTCTTCTTGGGTTCGCAGAATACCCAACCCTTCACATTCTCTTTCGCCTGGTCGACAAGGATGGGAAGTGAGCCCTTTCCCTCAACATTAACGACCTGTCCTCGCGCTCCGACCGTGATGGTTAAGTCTGCAACTCCTTTCCATTGTGCTGCCCGCACTATCGGAGGATATTCCGGAACCTGTAAATGTCGTACGCAAACCTGGCCTACAGCAGGCGCTGGGATCAAGACCGTGACGATAAGGATCAAATTCGTGATTCTGTTCATCTGAACCTCATTTGTGTTTAGCGATCACCAC
>CAWJDN010000055.1:0-12376 GCA_963840985.1 uncultured Acidobacteriaceae bacterium | reverse complement strand
ACGTCTCGGCAAAGCGGCAGAAATGCGGGCTGAAGCTCATCAACCTGAGCCAGCGCTTGCAGGAGCTATTCCGCATAACCAAGTTGGCTAAGGTGTTTGAGGGACATGAAACATTTTGGCTATACTCCCGATTAATAGCCCGCGGATTCGGTCGCGTGGCTCCGCACGCCTGCAACGGCTTAGGTTCGATTCTGCGCCGCGCCCCCAAGATCAGCTGTCAGCCGAAACTTCCGGCTGGCCTTCTCAAAGGTAATGGTCGCAGATCCTCCGGAATGTATCTCGATTCCGTTCGGCTTTGCGCTTCCGTCCGCGGGACCGCGCGCCAAGCCAATTGTGGCTCTGCTCGAATCGCTGACCCATGTTGTCTTCCGCGTCGTGAACATCCTGATGATCTTCGCGCCTATCGGCGCATTCGGCGCCATGGCGTTCACCATCGGTAAATATGGCTTCGCCTCGCTGGGACCATTAGTAAAATTAATCGCCACTTTTTGGGTGACCTCAATTCTGTTTGTGCTGATCGTTCTGGGCGCGGTCGCCGCTATGGCCGGATTCAGCATTCTGAAGTTCTTGCTTCACATCAAGGAAGAAATCCTGCTGGTGCTGGCGACAAGTTCGTCGGAGACTGCGCTGCCAACATTGATGGAGAAGCTGGAAAAGCTGGGCTGCTCGCGCTCGCTGGTGGGGTTGGTGATTGCACCCGGATACACGTTTAACACCGATGGCAGCGGTTTATACATGACGCTGGCCGCGTTATTCGTGGCCCAGGCTACCAACACGCACTTGACACTGCTGCAACAGCTGACTCTTTTCTCGGTTGCCACTCTGACCTCGAAAGGACGGTCCCCAACTGCGAGGGATCTCCACCCCACGGACGAAGACCTGTCCGCGGGGACCCCGGACCGCGGGCACCCGGAGGATTCTTGGTATTCAATCCTGCGATTACGCCGATTAATTGAATCATGAAGGCATTATGGCAGAAAAGATAACACGAGTGCGCGTGAATCGGAAACTTGCCGATGAAGCAAGGCGCGTCCTTGGAGTAAAGTCCAGGACCGAAACGGTGCGCGTCGCGATCCGGTGGATTCTTGGGGTGGATCGGACCATTTTGCTGAGTGAGGTTGCGGCAAAAGATCGAAAACGATGAAGTTTGGGAGACGAAAGTAAGGATATATAAAGGATTTGGTTTCGAGGTATCCCAAGTTCGAGAATCCGGAAATGAGGCACCCGGCGCGCCATGGTGTTCGTGGTATCCCAGGTCCCCAAATGTGAGGAACCTGGGGCACCCGGCTATATGTCAAAACTATTTGTGGAAGTTGCGTTAGAATCTGGAGTGCGGACGGTAGGAGTCGAACCCACAAGCCCGGTCAGGAGCGGCGGTTTTAAAGACCGCTGTGTTTGCCATTCCACCACGTCCGCACGAGGCGGGGAGCATCCTTAAATGCTCCCCGTTGTTATTTGCGCTGAAAGTGGTGGTCCGCGTATCAAGATCATGTCTATATATTTTCGTTTTCAGTAATTTAGCGACATACATTTGAGTGGCCATCTTACGGAAAACTTGCGGACCCACTCGCATACATAGGACACAAAGCGGACAGTGACCGGACACAATGCTGACAGACTAGCCTATTAGCCTTTCGATGCTCACGCCCATTGCGTCCGCTAATCTCTTGAGAACGTTCCGGTGAATTTTCCCTTCTTTCCTTAATCGCCGGAGGGTTCTATCTGTCGTCTGCGCACTATTCGCTAGGTCGGTTAGGCTTATTGCCTTGGAGTTTATATATTGGAGAATGAACGCGGCGGCTGGTCGGCAATCTACTTGAGCAGAGATGCGGCTCTGTTTCGGAGAACTAACAGGCTGAAGCTGCTCTCTCCGCGCTCCCTCTGCCACCATAATCATTAGCGGCGATGCGGAAGCAAGATCAATTCCGGCTCTAGCATAGGCACTTGCCTGTTTGGCAGTCTGCATAGTAGGAAATGCCGGAGGAATGGCGTTTCGCTCGGCGTGGTCGGAAATGGTCCTCTTGATTCGTTCTACCCGCGTAGCATCGGAGTTGAAATACGCTGCGACATAATAATTATTTTCGATGCACATCACTATGCGGTCGAACGCAAATGTTTCAGACGCAGGCCGCCAATGCGGTTGATATTTCGGATCGGGAATCTTGGAATAGAAGTTGTAGTAGCAATCATAGAATTTAGTCGCGTAGGTTCGCATGTACTCGAATGCAGCGTGCTTGTCGCGCAGTTCATGTGAAGAGCAACAAGAATCTAGCATTCTGTGCAGCATCGTTTCCAGGTGACGCAGATCATCGTGCATCTCCACCGTGAGCGGTGGCATGTCTGATACTTCGAGACGTTTCCCCATTGCACCCTTGCTTCAGGCGCGAGAGCGTTACGATAGCGGTAACCAGCCGTACTATCGAAATGCCCCAGCCTCGCGCCGGGCTTTTCGTTTTGTAAACGACTTGATTTTACCGGTTTGCGCGGCCTTCCACCTCCTAAAGTCTTGCATTTTGCGGCCAACTGGCGAAAGTAGTCACTTCCCCTGCTGAAAGGCTAACTTGTCTCCCTAGCTGCAGCCGTTGGTGGTTCCGCAGCTCATGCAGCGATGGCAGGAGCCGTTGCGGACCATGATGGCTCCGCAGACCGGGCAACTGGGGGCGTCGCTCATCTCATACATCTCGCGCATGGCGTCGGCGGCGTGGTAGATGCCGCGGTCCTGAAGTTGCGGCGCCTGTAAAGTGCTTGCAGAGGCGGAGGCAGCATGCGCCTCGGGAGCGATGCCGCCGCCCGCCGGACCCATTCCGGAGTTGGCAAAGCTGCCCGCCGGAGCGCTGACCTGATTGAGGCGCTTGGCGACCTCCTCGGCTAACTGGGCCAGATGGTTTTGCGCGATCTTGTCCTGGTAAGGCTCGGTCTCGGGGGCCATGCTGGGCGAGGCGGAGAGTTGCGAAGGCTGCGGAACCAGCCCGGAGAAGAGCGTCATCTGCGTGCCGGAGAGAAAGCGCAGATCGAGCCAGCGGAAGATGTAGTCCATGAGGCTGGTGGCCAGGCCGATCTGCGGATTGCCGGTCCAGCCGGAGGGCTCGAAGCGGGTGTGGGCGAATTTGTGGCAGAGCACCTTGAGGGGAACGCCATGCTGCAGGGCGATGGAGATGGAGGTGGCGAAGGAGTCCATCAGGCCGGAGACGGTGGAACCCTCCTTGGCCATCTTGATGAAGATTTCGCCGGGCATGCCGGTGGGGTAGAGGCCGACGGTGATATAACCCTCGTGGCCGCTGAGAGCGAACTTGTGAGTGACGGAGGCGCGCTCGCCGGGCAGGCGGTGGCGGACGGCACGGGGCGGGCCGTTCAGGTCCTGCGTCTCGGGGTTGATGGCGTCCTGCTCGCCGGAGAGCTGCAAGGTGGGCACGGCGGCAGCCTTATTGATCTCCTCGAGCACGTGCTCAAAGGCAGTGTCGGCAAGGAGAAGCTGCTGCACGGGAACCTCGATCTTTTCGCCGCTCTTGCTTTCAAGAACCTTGAGGTCAGCTTCAGAGGCGGGCAGACCAGCGGCCAACTGCGTCAAGACACGGCTGGCGACGGCATCCAGAGCTGCGGAGTCGTGCCGCGCGTCCATGCTGGTATTCAGCGGTTGGGTTCCCTTGGAGCCGTCGCGATAGATGGCGACCGCCTTAATTCCCTGACGCCAGCTTTCGGCGTAGGCCTCGGCGATCTCCTCGGCGCTGGCCTCATGAGGCAGGTTGACGGTCTTGGAGATGGCTCCGGAGAGGAAGGGCTGGGTGGCGGCCATCATCATGATGTGGCCCATGTAATGGATGGTGCGCGTGCCCTTTGCGGGCTTGAAGCTGCAATCGAAGACCGACAGGTGCTCGGGACGGATGCCGGGCGCGCCCTCGATGGTGCCAGTGGCGTCGACATAGCTGACGATGGCGTTGACATCCTCCGCCGCATAGCCGAGCTTGAAGAGGGCTTCGGGGACGGTGTTGTTGACGATCTTGATCATGCCGCCGCCGACCAGCTTCTTGTACTTGACCAGAGCCAGGTCGGGCTCGATGCCGGTGGTGTCGCAGTCCATCATGAAGCCGATGGTGCCGGTGGGAGCCAGGACTGTGGTCTGGGAGTTGCGATAGCCGTACTTTTCTCCGTATACCAGGGCCGTATCCCAGCTCTCACGGCTGGCGTCGATGAGGTCGTCGAGTTGAGGCACGGTAAATGGATCGCCGCTCAAGCGCGATCTGCCGATGTTGTTGACCTCGGCGCGATGCATGCGGATCACGTCCAGGAAGGGCTCGCGGTTGACGTAGAAGCCGGGGCAAGCGCCACCCTGGTGGCCAACACTGGCGGTCAGCGGAGTTGCCGAGACGATTGGCGCGCAGTGGGCCGCCATGATGGCCGATTGCAGGTAGGCCTGGCCGGTAAGAATGGCGGTGAGTACGGCGGCCATGTCGCGGCCGGCGTCGGAGTCGTAGGGCAGGCCCATGGACATCAGCAGCGCTCCCAGGTTGGCGTAGCCCAGCCCGAGGGGCCGGTAGTCGTGGGAGTTGCGCGCAATCGACTCCGTCGGGTAGCCCGAGTTGTCCACCAGAATCTCCATGGCGGTAATGACCACGGAGATGGAGTGCCGGTAAGCGGGAATGTCGAAGCCGCCCGTCGGAGTGACGAACTTCATCAGGTTGAAACTGGCCAGGTTGCAGGCCGAGTTGTCCAGGAACATGTACTCCGAGCAAGGGTTTGAGGCGTTGATGCGCGCCGTGTTCTTGCAGGTGTGCCAGCGATTGATGGTGGTGTCGAACTGCATGCCGGGATCGCCGCACTGCCAGGTGGACTCGGCGATCTTGTGCATGATCTCGCGCGCCTTGTAGGTCTCCACCGGCTGTCGGTCTTTTACGGTGTAGGTGGTGACATCGCCGTCGTTTTCGTAAGCGCGCATGAACTCATCGCTCACGCGGACGGAATTGTTGGCGTTCTGGAAAAATATCGAGGAGTAGGCTTCGGAGTCCGGCCCCGAACCATCGTAGCCTGCCCCGATGAGAGTGTAAGCCTTGGCCTCTTCCTTGGCCTTGCACTCGATGAAGTCGACGATGTCAGGGTGCTCGGCGTTGAGGATCGCCATCTTGGCCGCACGGCGCGTTTTGCCGCCGGACTTGATGACCCCGGCAAAGGCGTCTAGGCCGCGCATGAAGCTCAAGGGACCGCTGGCCGTTCCGCCGCCCGAGACAGATTCCTTGCTGGAACGCAGGGAGCTGAAGTTGGTTCCCGTCCCTGAGCCGAATTTGAAGAGCATGGCCTCGGTGCGGGCCAGCTCCATGATGCCGCTCATCGAATCCTCAACGGAGTTGATGAAGCAGGCCGAGCACTGCGGATTGTGGTAGCCGGTGGCCGAGTAACGCACGCCGCCGGTCGAGGGGTCCCAGTGCCAGTTTTGCCCCTCCGCATCCGGCTCCAGGCGGTCGCAGCCCACGTTGAACCACACCGGGGAGTTGAAGGCAGCCTTCTGCGTCAGCAGCATATTCGCCAGCTCGTCGTGGAAGATAGCCGCATCTTCAGGGGTGGCAAAGTAGCCGCCGTTCATGCCCCAGTCGCGGATGGTCTCCGCCACCCGTCTCACCAATTGGCGGACGCCAGTCTCCCGCTCGGGCGTTCCCAGACGCCCATGAAGGTACTTCGAGGCCACAATGTTGGTCGCGGTCATCGACCAGTCTGCCGGCACCTCGACATCCTTCTGCTCGAAGATGATGTTGCCCTTCTGATCGGAGATCGACGCCGTGCGCCGCTCCCACTGAAGCTCGTCGTAGGGGGAGACGCCCTCGGTGGAGAAGCGGCGGGTGAAAGTCAGGCCTCTCTCGGTTTGGGAAGTCTGATGGACAGTGGCGGAAGCTTGAGACTGGACCTCATTCATGGAATCCTCACAATTGGCAAATACTACTGAAACATCGGCCCCTCTCCAGCTAGGGCTGCCTGGAGAGGGTCAGGGATCATAGGTCAAAGAACGGGAAACGGGGATGAAAAGTACCGCGAGTTCTCTGTTCTCAGCAGCCTCTCGATGGAACTATCACACCCGAAGATCGTAACAAACCGTTTAAGGCCGCAGATGAAAAAGTACCTCTGTCTGTTGTGCTTGTCAACAAAAAACCACAACCTATTGTGTTTTATAGGCTTTTCCGGTATCAAGTTACTAAACAAAGGCATTTGCCTGTGGAAAGCTCCAAAGACCCTTGTGGGGCGCGGGTTTCCGATTGTTAAAATTTGCACAAATTTTGGTGCAACCCCAAGGGCCTGTTACGGAACCACCGTACAGACCACAAGCCTAGTCCTTGCCGGAGCCGGGGACAAGACGCAGAAACGGTGCAGATTGGGGGTGTGGCTGTGCGAATTGTGGAGATTCAGTGCAATTCCCGCAGCCGAGGCCGGCTGAGCCGGGTCACGCAGGCCGTCACTGCTCGAAATGCGGCTTAGACGGAATCATCTGCTGGTGCAGGATTCGCACGATAAGCAAGCTGTCGGACTCGACGATGTAAAACACAACGTGCTTGCCAATCTCAAACCTGTGCAAACCTAGCCGGATCGAATCACAGGACCGCCCGATGGCCGGATTCTGTGCCAAGAGATTGAAACCGTCTTCCAGTTTGGCGAGGTATATATTTGTCTGCCGCCATCCCCAGGTTCTTGTCGTATAGACAGCAATCAGATCAATATCTTCCTCTGCCTCAACGGACACGTCGACTTGAAGCATGGTCAAGCCTCTCTTTGCGGAAGACCATATTTCCTGCGAATACGAGAGAAGACACCCGGTTCGGCGATTCCGCTGGCGAGCCCCTTATCGATGGCCTCTCGAAGCGCGGTCATCTTTTCCTCGTACTCCCGCTCATCCCGCTCAAGAACACGCAGGGCAGTGCGCATCACCTCGCTGGCATTCGCGTAGTCTCCCGATTCGACCTTGGCGGTAATAAACTGATCCAGCTTTTTGGGCAAACTGACATTACGGGTTGGCATGAGGGCACCTTATATAAAAGTATAGGTCTTTTTGGCCAACTTTGCCAAACAGTAGGCCAGAGCCACCACTACTGTGCGACACAGCGTATTCATCCAGCATTGGTTTCATCCCTCACTGGCTGCACGGCCTGCAAAATCTGCGAAAAACTCCCACTTGCTCAAAAAAATCCGACACATCGGCAAAAAAGCACTTGACATATTCCCATATAGGAATGTATTGTTTCTTTATGGCAAGAGCAAGTACCACTTCTGACGCATTCAACGCAGTTGCTGAACTACGCCGCCGGGAGATTTTGATCTATCTGGCAGCAGCTGAGCGGCCTGTGGGGGAGATTGTGGCGGCCCTCGGACTGGAGCAGCCTTCCGTCTCGAAGCATCTCAAGGTGCTGCACGACGTGGGGCTGGTGAGGATGCGTTGCCAGGGCCGGCAAAAGCTCTACCGGACGAATGCTGAAGCGATACGGCCTCTGCACGAATGGGCCGGAACCTTCGAGCGCTACTGGCAGCACCAGTTGAACCGAGTGAAGGAACACGCGGAAGAGATGGTTCGCCATGACACCCCGGAGATGAATTCCGAAAATCCAAACCACGCAAATCCTAACAATCCAAAACCCTCAGAAAAGGAGAAATGATGATTTCCACTGAATTGACACATGAAAATCTGACACTCACCATCAATCAGGAGATTCATGTTCAGGCCCCGCTGGACCGCACCTTTGCCGCACTGCTTGAGCAACTGGGTCCCGGCAACGAGACGCCCGATGGCAAGACTCTCAGCATGAAGATTGAACCGTGGCCAGGCGGCCGCTGGTACCGCGACCTGGGCAATGGCAACGGGCATTTCTGGGCTAATGTTCAAGCCATCAAGCGGCCCACGCTGCTTGAGTTCGCAGGGCCGCTGTTTGCCTCTTTCCCAATGGTTTCGAACGTGCAATATCGACTGAGCGAAGTTGACGGCGGAACACTGATCGCCTTCAAGCACACCGCGCTCGGATTCGTTCCTGAGGAACACAAGGCTGGAATGAACAAGGGCTGGGCCTCAATGCACGAGCGCGTTCGCAGACAGGCCGAGGCCGGCTGAAGCGGCGCGAGTCACGCCACGGTGCTGGAACGGCAAGTTCACTGATAGGCAAATAAGAGAAAGAAAAACAATCCCCGAAACCGCGAGATCAAACAAGGAGACGAATCATGAAGAGCCAAAACCTCACCTTCACAATTACGGTTGACCAAAGCCCGGAAGAGGCCTTTGACGCGATCAATCACGTTCGTGGATGGTGGTCTGGAGAGATTGAAGGCAACACCGACAAGCTCGGCGAAGAGTGGTCTTATCGCTACAAGGACATCCACTACTCCAAACAGAGGATTACAGAGCTGGAGCCCGGCAAGAAGGTTGCCTGGCTTGTCGTGGAGAGCTACCTCAATTTTGTTGAGGACAAGAAGGAGTGGAACGGAACCGGGATCATGTTTGATATCGCCAGGAGGGGCGGCAAGACCGAGGTAAAATTCACTCACCTGGGCCTGAGCCCCGATGTGGAATGTTTCGATGGCTGCTCGAGTGCCTGGAGCTTCTACATCAACACCAGCCTGCGCAACCTGATCGTTACGGGGATAGGCAAGCCCAACAAGAAAGAGAAGAACAGCGAAAAGGCAGCCGATCGGGAGCTGGTCTCTCAGTGAAGCAGAGACCAGCCGCGGCCAGACTGAGGCTGGTTCTTGCTTGCACCAATTGAGGAGCAAAGAAAACGCCGCCCATTTCCAGGCGGCGTTTTTTTCGATTTACAAGACAGTAATCAGTTGCTTTCCTTGGTCTCAATCCTCATGCCATAGAAGGATCTGTGCACGAAGAATACCGACACCAGGAAGAATGCGACGGCCAGAATCACCGCGAGCTGCGCGTGGTCTTTGCTGAGCGTCACGGCCAACTCGACAGCAAGCAATCCGAATAACGTCGTGAATTTGATCACCGGGTTCAATGCGACCGACGAGGTATCTTTGAAGGGATCGCCGACGGTGTCTCCGATCACGGTTGCGTCGTGCAGAGGCGTCCCTTTCATTTTCAGGTCAACCTCAACGACCTTCTTGGCATTGTCCCAAGCGCCGCCGGCATTGGCCATGAAGATCGCCTGGTAGAGGCCGAAGACCGCAATGGAGATCAGATAGCCGATAAAGAAGAACGGCTCAGCGAAGGCGAAGGCCAGCGTAGCGAAGAAGACGGCGAGAAAGATGTTGAACATACCTTTCTGCGCGTACTTGGTGCAGATTTCGACGACCTTCTTCGAGTCGGTGACCGAGGCCTTCTCCGCGCCTTCCAGCTTTATGTTCTTCTTGATGAACTCCACCGCACGATAAGCGCCGGTGGTGACTGCCTGCATGGAAGCTCCAGTGAACCAGTAGATCATTGCCCCGCCGGTGATCAGGCCGAGCATAAAGGGCGCGTGCAGCAGAGAAAGATTCTCTTTGCCAACGGTTAGACCGTGGGTCAGTGCCATGATGATGGAGAAGATCATGGTGGTTGCGCCGACGACGGCGGTGCCGATCAGCACCGGCTTGGCCGAAGCCTTGAAGGTATTGCCGGCTCCGTCATTGGCCTCCAGCAGTTCCTTGGCGCGTTCGAACTTCACATCGATGGCGAAGTCCTTCTTCAATTCGGCTTTGATGCCGGGAATAGTTTCGATCAGCGATAACTCGTAGACCGATTGAGCATTGTCGGTCACCGGGCCGTAGGAATCCACGGCGATGGTGACCGGACCCATGCCCAGGAAGCCGAAGGCAACCAGGCCAAAGGCGAAGACGGCAGGAGCGAGCATCAGCGCATCCATGGACGGGCCGGTCGAGAAGAAGTAGCCCAATCCCATGAGCGCGACCATGCTCAATCCCAGCCAATAGGCCGAAAAATTGCCGGCCACGAGTCCCGAGAGGATTCCCAGGGAGGCTCCGCCTTCCTTCGCGGAGGTTACAACTTCCTGCACATGGCCCGACTTGGTTGAAGTGAAAACCTTGACCAGTTCGGGGATGAGAGCTCCGGCCAGGGTTCCGCAGGAAATGATGGAAGCCAGCTTCCACCACAGCGTTCCGTCGCCAAGATCGGGGATCATGTAGAACGAGACGACGAAGGTAAGGATGATGGAAACGATGGAGGTGATCCAGACCAGTGAGGTCAAAGGCGTCTCAAAGTCCATCTCGTCGGCGTTGACGTATTTTGCATGGGCGATTATCCCATTGAGGAAGTAGGCGGCTGAGCTGGAGATCAGCATGGCCACGCGCATGACGAAGATCCAGACCAGCAACTGCACCTGCGTCCTGGGATCATGAACGGCCAACAGAATGAAGGTGATCAGGGCCACGCCGGTGACGCCGTAGGTTTCGAAGCCATCGGCACTGGGGCCGACGGAGTCGCCCGCATTGTCGCCTGTGCAGTCGGCGATGACGCCGGGGTTGCGGGCATCGTCTTCCTTGATCTTGAAGACGATCTTCATGAGGTCGGAGCCAATGTCGGCGATCTTGGTGAAGATGCCGCCGGCAATACGCAGGGCCGCAGCGCCCAAAGATTCGCCGATGGCGAAGCCGATGAAGCAGGGGCCGGCGTAATCGACCGGGATGAACAGAAGGATGGCGAGCATGATAAGCAGCTCAACGGAGATCAGCAACATGCCGATGCTCATGCCGGCCTTGAGCGGAATCGCAAAACATGGATACGGTTTGCCGCTCAATCCCGCGTGTGCCGTCCGCGAGTTGGCAAAGGTGTTGACGCGAATTCCGAACCACGCCACCCCGTAGCTGCCCGCGATGCCGACCAGACTGAACGCCAGAATGATGGGCAGGGTAATAGTAATCGATTCCGCAAGCGATTTCCCCAGCAAATGCACCGGCGCCAGCCAGCCGAAGTACATCGAGATGATGACGGCGATGAAAGCCCAGAGCAAAAGAATGAACTTACCCTGCGTGATCAGATAGGTTTTGCAGGTCTCATAAATCAACTCGGAGATTTCGCGCATGGAGCGATGAACCGGCAGGTTCTTCAATTGCACAAAGATCACCAGGCCGAACAACAGGCCGGCGGCGCAGAAGAGCAATCCGATTGACAGAAGGTCATGCCCGTCCAAGCCGAAAAAGTTCACGAAATGGACGGTCCTCAAATCCGGCAGCACCAGACTGGCTTCGCCTCCGCCCGCGTGTTCCTGTGCACCAGCGAATGCGGGAAGCAGCAGCAGGCCGAGCAGAGCCGCCACGGTTTTGTACTGACGTTTCACGAAGGCCTCAGCGCCTTCCTTGATGGCTCCGATGACCTGGCGCGCAAAGAAAAAGGCAACGATGAGCGCCAGCGTGCTCACGGCCAGAAAGAAATACACCCCATACTGTGCAGTCACAAATCCTCCAAGCGAAAATGTTGATGGTTTACCACGAGCGAATTCGGAAAATGCGATATATTTTCCCGAAAACAGAGTCATCCGAAGGCTAACATCCGAGATGAACACTGTCGAGTGATTCCAGTCACAGTGGCCGCACAGGCTTCCGGGAACGAAAACAGCGGCCCAAAACGGTAGTAAAGGGCTTTGGGCGGCCTATGGACTGTATGAGAATGCCCGCCGACCATTGCCAGCCTTACTCGGCGTGAAAGACCACGTCAAAGAGCAGCAAACTGACGGTGGTGAAGATGATGTTGTAGCCGACAAGCATCTTGATCCACAGCGTGGGGTCGCTTTCGCCAGTGAGGATGGCGGTGACAGCCTGCACCATGGCCAGCAGAGCCGGAATGAAGATGGGAAACAAGATCAGCGAGAGCAGCAGCTCGCGGTTGCGGCTGCGGATGGAGAGTGCGGCAAAGAAGACGCCGTTCGCGACCAGCGCCCATGTGCCCAACGGCAGCACCAGCGTCAGCAGCCACGCCTGACCGGCGATATGAAGGTTATAAAAAATAAAGAAAAATGGCGCCAGAATTATCTGGACAATGGAGACGAAGAGGAAGTTCGCAATTACCTTGGCCAGGTAGAGTTCCGCGCCGGGAGCGGGCGTCATACGCTGCGCGTCCAGAACCTGGTGGCGGATCTCGCGCGCCCAGGCCTGATTGAGCGCGCTAACCGAGGCAAACAGGATGGCCACCGAGAGAACGCCACCGGCGATCTGCTGGGAAAAGGCTCCGCGCGGGTCAAAGGCAATCGAGAAGAGCACGACCACCAGCAGGGAGAAAAACAGCATGGAGACCAGGGCGTCCAGCGAGCGCCACTCGATGCGCAGCTCTTTGACCAGATGAGTCCACAGGGCGCGGGTCATTGGGCGTGGCCCTCCGGTGAGGTGGATTTGGTCAGGTCGGCGGTCTGGGCCTGAGTGGCGCGGAGATAGTCAGCGGGCGAAAGGATGAGTTGCGTTCCGCGCGTGCCGG
>CAWJDN010000054.1:0-4490 GCA_963840985.1 uncultured Acidobacteriaceae bacterium | reverse complement strand
TCCGTCCTCTACCTTGGCGGCGATGGCCTGGAAGATTTCCTTCACGTGCGGCCACGCTGCCGGATTGCCGCCCGGCATAATCGACGGTCCGTGGCGCGCGCCCTCTTCGCCGCCCGATACGCCAGTACCGATGAACAAGATGCCTTTTGTCGCCAGGTCCTTGGTCCGGCGGTTGGAGTCGGTAAAGAGCGAGTTCCCGCCATCAATAATGATGTCGCCCTTTTCAAGGCTAGGCAGCACGTGCTCGATCGTTTCATCAACGCTGTTGCCCGCTTTCACCATCAGCATCACGCGGCGAGGCTTCTTCAGCAGTTTGGCAAACTCCTCGACGGAGTGGGCGCCCACCACCTGCGTCCCCTTAGCTTCATTCGCCAGGAAGTCGTCCACCTTGGACACAGTGCGGTTGAAGACGGCAACTTTAAAGCCGTGGTCGTTCATGTTGAGAACAAGATTCTGTCCCATGACGGCAAGTCCAATCAGGCCAATGTCACACGATGCATCTGCCATACAATCTCCCAATTTCCTGAAATGTTTGTTACCGCTGAATGCGTGCCGATCCGCCTTTGGCGAACGCTCGCACCTGCTCCACGCTTGCCATGGTTGTGTCGCCGGGGAAGGTGGTCAGCAGCGCGCCATGCGCCCATCCCAGCTTGACGGCCTCTTCCGGCTCCTCGCCAGTCAGCAGCCCATAAATAAATCCCGCAGCAAAGCCGTCGCCGCCGCCCACACGGTCCAGAATATCCAGCTCCGCCGTCGGAGCCGTATAGGTCTTTCCCTCAATCCATGCCACCGCGCTCCAGCTATGCCGGCTGGTGGAGTGCACCTCGCGCAGCGTCGTGGCCACCACCTTCACATGCGGATGCTTCTTCACCACGTTGTCGATCATGCCGAAAAAAACGCTGGGGTCGAGCTTCGATTTTGCCGCCACCTCCGGCCCAGGGATGCCCAGCCCCTTCTGCAAGTCCTCTTCGTTACCCACCAGCACGTCCACGTTCTCCACGATCTTGCCGATAGTCTCCACGGCCTTCCCTGCACCGCCGTGGATATTCCACAGCTTCTCGCGGAAATTCAAATCGAACGAAGTAACTGCGCCCGCCGCTTTGGCTTCCCGCATCATCTCCGCGGCCAGCGGCGCGGTAGTTGGCGATAAAGCCGCAAAGATTCCGCCACAGTGCACCCATTTCACGCCCTTGGCAAAGATCGCCTTCCAATCAAAATCTCCCGGCTTCAGTTGTCCCGCCGCTTCGTTGCAGCGGTTGTAGAAGACCACCGGAGGGCGCACTCCATGCCCCCGGTCGCTGTATACGGTGGCCATGTTGGGGCCGTTCACCCCGTTATGCTTGAAGTGCTTATAAAACGCCTTCACGCCCATGGCGCGTACCCGCTCCGCAATCAGATCGCCAATCGGATACTCCGACATCGCCGAAACGATTGCCGTCTTCAGGCCAAAGCAATCCGAAAGGTTGGCAGCCACATTGAACTCGCCGCCACTGACGTGTATCTTGCACTCCGTCGCTTTGCGGAAAGGGATAATTCCCGGATCGAGCCGGTGCACTAGCGCGCCCAGCGACAGTAAATCCAACTCCGCATCCTTACGGATATTCAATCCATGACTCATCGGCCGTTTACTCCTCTTTCTCAAAGGAAATGATGAAATTCTGCACTATTTTGAGCGGCAATCTTCCAAATCCCATTTGTACCATGTCCAGCGAACGGCTGTGACCGTGCAAATGAGGTCTGACCACTAGCATACGCGAACACCGCTTATGTTGACAATGTGGGAAAAAGTATTGCAAAATTGGCCTCCGGTGTTAATCTTATATTGTGCGTGTTTCCAGTAATTTGATTGAATTCTTGACCTTATGCCACATCTGAAGAAGGATACGCCCGACACCGACCGGACCCGTAAAGTGGTCAACCACATTCGTGCCCTTCTGGAGAAGGGCGCCCTGCAGCCGGGCGACAGAATCCCTCCCGAGCGCGAGCTGGCCCGTACCCTCAAAATCAGCCGCGCCAGCCTTCGCACCGGCATCGGCTACCTCGTGGCCATGGGGGTGATGACGGTGCGCCATGGGGTCGGCACCTTCATCAAGGACGGCCCGGCTGAGTTCAGCAAAGCATCGCTGGGACTGATGAGCGCTCTCTACGGCTTCAAATTCTGGCAGATGTTTGAGGCTCGGTTGATTATTGAAAGCAGCCTCGCCGCCATGGCAGCCGAGCGCGGCAAGGAAGAGCATCACACGGCGTTGTCCGAGCAGGTTGCCGATATGTTCGCCTGCGTGGATAACCCCGCGGAGTTCCTGGTGCATGACATGCACTTTCATCGCATCATCGCCCAGGCCTCCTGCAATCCGATTCTGGCGGCCCTCATCGAGACCATCACCACGGCCATGTATGAGAAGCGGCTCAAGACCGTCGAACGCACCAGCAACCTGCGCGAAATGGCCGATATGCATCGCGAGATTTACCGCGCCATCCGCGCGCGTAATCCTGTTGAGGCGCGCAAACAAATGGAACACCACCTGCAATTGGCTGAAAGCACTCAGTATATGGAACTTTCTGATGGTCGCTCCGGGCATTCTCTCCCGACAGACGAATTTAAGCCACAAGCCCTCACTAACAGCGTTTCGGCATAGTGACATCTGCCCTGGCCGCGCACAGGCTTCCGTGACACTTCCGCCTCTCACGCGCTACCCTTAAAGGGTACACACACGGTACGAGCAAGGAGCACTACAAACCCATGCCTATCCAAGCCACCTCCAAAATCTGGCACAACGGCAAACTCATTCCCTGGGAGCAGGCCAATATCCACGTCATGAGCCATGTGATCCACTATGGCTCCAGCGTCTTTGAGGGAATTCGCTGTTACGGCCAGCCGCATGGCTCGGCCGTCTTTCGCCTGCCTGAGCATATGCAGCGCCTTTTGGACTCGGCCAAAATCTACCGCATGGAGATCCCCTATACGCTCGACCAGCTCTGCGCAGCCGTCGTGGATGTGATTGAGGCTAATGGAGTTGCGCCCTGCTACATCCGTCCCATCGCCTTCCGCGGCTACGGCGAAATCGGCGTCAGCCCCGTGGGCTCGCCCGTCGAGGTCTACATCGCCAACTTCCCCTGGGGCAAGTACGTGGCCGGCCATGGCGGCGCAGACGTGTGCATCTCCAGTTGGAATCGGCTGGCCCCCAACACCATGCCCTCCCTGGCCAAGGCTGGCGGCAACTATATGAACTCGCAACTGATTCGCATGGAGGCCGACATCAACGGCTACGCCGAGGGCATCTCCCTCGACGTCAACGGCATGGTCAGCGAGGGCTCCGGCGAAAACGTCTTTGTGGTGCGCAGCGGCGTGCTCTATACTCCGCAACTCGGCAACTCGGCTCTCTCCGGCATCACTCGTGACAGCGCCATAGCCATCGCCCGCCATCTGGGCTATACAGTCATCGAGCAGCCCATCCCGCGCGAACTGCTCTACATAGCCGACGAGGTCTTTTTCACCGGAACGGCCGCCGAAGTCTCGCCCATCCGCTCCATCGACCGCATCGTCATCGGCGATGGAAAGCCCGGCGAAGTCACCAAAAAAATCGCCGACGAATTCCTCGGCATTGCCAACGGCCTCAAACCCGACCGCTTCGGATGGCTCACCCCGGTCAAGGTTAAGGCCAAAGAGACGGTCAGCGCTTAGTTTTTGCACGGATTGCAACTGTCCACTATTAGCTGTTCACTGTTCACTGACAAAAGGATGTATCCCGCGCGTGAAACCTGAGATGAAAGTTTCGCTGGCAGGCCTGGAACTGGCCAGCCCCATCATCGCCGCCAGCGGCACCTTTGGCTATGGCATCGAGTTCGAAGACATCGTCTCCCTCGAGAACATCGGCGGATTCGTCACCAAAGGCATCTCGCTGGAGCCCATCCCCGGCCATCCCGCGCCGCGCATCATCCAAACCGCGTCCGGCATGTTGAACGCCATCGGCCTGCAGAACGTCGGCGTCGAGGAGTTCATCGCCCGCAAGCTCCCTTCCCTACGCCGCTACCCCCGCTGCAATGTCATCGTCAACGTCTTCGGCTACATGGTGGGCGAATTCATATCCGTCATTGAGCGCCTCAACCAGGCCGAAGGCATCGCCGCCTACGAGCTGAACGTCTCCTGCCCCAACATCCATGCGGACTACATGGCCTTCGGAGTCGACCCCGGCTCGCTCGAATATCTTGTCAGTCGCGCCAACACCGCCTCTACCCGGCCGCTCATCGTCAAGCTCTCGCCCAACGTAACCTCCATCGCCCACATGGCCAAAATCGCCGCCAACGCCGGCGCCAATGCAGTCAGCGTCTCCAACACTTTTCTGGCAATGTCAATCGATCCCGAAACCCGCCGTCCACGCCTCTCCAACGTCACCGGAGGCCTCTCCGGCCCGGCCATCAAGCCCATCGCCCTTCGCATGGTCTACGAAACCGCCAAGGCCGTCTCCATCCCCGTCATAGCAATACGTGGC
>CAWJDN010000053.1:0-4120 GCA_963840985.1 uncultured Acidobacteriaceae bacterium | reverse complement strand
TGGTTAGCTTCTTCGCGTTGCTCGTTGCCCCCGTCGCCGCATCAAAATCCGCCAACCACACCTGCTCCGTCCCGCCTCGCCCGCTCAAAAACAAAATCCGCTTCCCATCAGGAGCGAACTGAGGCCCTGAGTCGCCCGGCTGCGCCACGGCAATCTTTTGTGGCTCTCCACCCGCAATCGCCTGCAACCACAGCTCCGGCGTCTTGGTGTTCTGCTCCAGGTCCACGGTGGTCACGCTGTACGCCAGCCATTTCCCATCCGGAGAAACGGCCGTCTCCCCAAGCCGCTTCATCTTCATCATGTCCTCAAAGGTCATGGGCCGTTTGCTGCGCCGCGGCGCGGGCTGGGCAGTAGTCTGCGCGCTTTGAGCAAAAGCAACCGGCGCCAGAACAAAAGCCAGCACCAGAGGGAGTACAAACGGGATTTTGCGCATAGTGTTTTCCTGTTCGCGCAGCCGTAACATCATCTTCAGCGCGAAACAGAAGTTTACACCGCGCACCGCTCTGCCGTGCAGTGGGCTTCTGGTTTTGTATCAGGGCACGACTTTAGTCGTGCCGTAAATGTCGCATAATCAATACGGGCTTTAGCCCCTGAGGTAAGCTCGGCTTACTCGCCCAGCGCCCGCAGCCGCGCCGGCATATGGTCCGCGGCCAGCTCATGGCCGCACTGCGTGCAATACTGATCGCTTGCTCGCACCGTCCGGAAGCAATGTCCGCAACTCGCCGTGAGCTGGTAATTGCACTGCGGGCAAAAATGAAAGTCGCCCTGCACATGCGTCGAGCAGGACGGACACCGCGACACCTCCGGCTGGCGCAGCAAAAAGTAGAGCACTGCGCCGATGCCCCCCGGCATCACCAGGCAAATCGCGATCCAGAAGCGCGCGCTCATCGCCCGTCGCGGAGCATCCTTGCTCACGTAGCCCACCATCAGAAAGTAGAGCGCGGCCAGCAACCCGCAGGAAAGATTGAAGTAGATGCGCAGCCCCAGCGGCGGCTGATGATGCTGTTGTCCCGGCAAAACCAGCCAGAAGTAGTACTCCACAATCGCAAAGGCCGCAGTGGCCACAACAATTGACCACACCGGAATCAGGCGCGCGTCTTCGTTGACCGAAATCGATTCTGGATCTCGCATGGGCAATCCCTCTCTCCGAGGGCCTTTCAGTAGATTAAGCGTGGCTTAACCTCATTTTCTATGGACGGAGAAGGGAATCGGTAAGTTGCACCCGCCTGGCGGCAGGATTCTGTTTACGGAACATATAGATCAGGGTTGCTGGGTGCCCCATCCATTCGCGCACTTTGCGAATGGGTGGGATACAACGAATCCCGTGGCGCGCAAGCGCCGTCCGCCGCACCGCAGGTGCCGCGTAAGCGCCGTTCGCCTGGACAGCCTGCCCTGAGCGTAGTCGAAGGGGCTAGTCCCTCCGCCGCAGCCAGCCGGCCAGCACTACCGAGGCCAGCACCGCCGCACCGACAAAGAAGATCAACAAGCTCAACTGGCCCAGCAGCCCGGTCAGGTGCTCTTCTTCAATAAGGGTTTCGGCAATCCACCAGGCCAGTGGTCCCAGCACCAGCAGCACCACCAGCGTGGCCGCCAGCGCCACAGCGCGGCACCGTTGCCTACCGGCCTCCTGCTCCTTCATCACGCCCTGTGAGGCGCTCACCACGCAGCGAGTGCGCCAAGCCACGGTGCGCTCCCGCTCCGCCTGGGTGCCGGCCAGAGCAGAAACCAGCTCATGCTCCGCATTGGCGCTCTCAGCTGATTTCATTCTGCCCTCAACCCCGCCTCTCTCATCACATGCCGCAGCGCAGCTGCCCCATCGCAAGCAGCCAGCTTGGGCTTGATTGCAACCAACCCACGATAAAGCCTCGATTTCACCGTAGATAGCGGCGCCTTCGTCACCTTGGCAATCTCCTCCAGTGACAGCTCCTCGTGGAACCTCAGCACCAGCACCTCGCGGTACATCGCGTCCAATCCGAGCAGCGCCGTCGCCAGCCGCTCCCGGTCTTCCAGGTTGGCAAAGCGGTCAAACGGAGTCGGCTCGTCGCCGGCAACCTCGAAAGCCATTGGCCGGTCGTCGTCGCCCTTGCCTTCAAACAGCTCGTCCAGGCTGGCCATCGTCCGCTTGCGCTTCTGGTCGATCACCAGGTTGCGCGCAATGGTAAACAGCCAGGTGTCGAAGCGCGCCTTGCCGTTGAACTGCGCCCCCCGCACCAGAACCCGCATCCAGACCTCCTGAAAGAGATCCTCGGCCTGATCGCGATTGCCCGTCAAATAGAGCAAATAGCGCATCAGCCGGTGCTGGTAGCGAACGATCAGCTCATCCAGCAGCCCCGCATCCTGGCGCTTCAGCCCCGCCGATACGGCAAGGCTCTCCTGCCGCACCTGCTCGTTGGCAATGCTGGTGGAACTCGTACCAAAATATGGGCGAACAGACGCGGCTGTACTCATCTCATTCAATTAGACGATAAATCCGCCGTTAAGTTCCGGCCGTAAGCTGATTTTGCTGGAAAACTTGTTCAATATGGAATCAGATTGTGCTGATGTACCGCATATCGACAGGAAATGAGGCCTTGAATGGGTACCGCACATCTCGGACAGAGGTGCAGTCTCCGGTTAGGCGGTCACTCGCCCAGAGCTTCTCTAAGGGTGGGGTCCTGCTCCCTGCTGAGATTGTTACGCATGGCTTCGTTGGCGGCCTTGAGCCCTTCGTCCGCCTCGTGAAACATCGCGCCGGTGCTATCGAAATACGCCTGATCTATTTTGTATTGTGCCTTGTGGGTAGCAAGCACGATTTCAAAGGTCTGTTCCCCGACAGGACCTTTTGGGAAAAAGGTGACGGGGTAGTGCGCAAAATCGTTCCTTCTCCTACGAAGGTTGTTCAGGGTTTTGATCAGGCTTGGTGGAACGACAGCTTTCACCTCCCCGATTTGCTCGGCCAAATTCCTGAGCAGTTCGATCTTGTAGCCGAAAGATATAGTTGGCATCGTGCTAGCTTTCAGCACAAACTCATCGAATAGGTTGCGAAGTGCTATCGCGCTCCCTTTTGTGAGTGGGATGTTCTGCTCGGGCTTGATGTTCGGGTCGTCGGAAGCTGGGAAGAGAATCTCACAGAGGAGCCGGTCCACCTGCATCTCGATTTGGAAGGCGTCGGCGAGGATGGCGCCGCGATACTCCCGCAAAACCTGCTTAAGCCGGTCCCATTCGGCCTTGAGCGTGGCATCCATGGCCAAAGTTTCACCGGGGTTGATGGTGATCCAAGAATCATAAGGCGGAATTTCTTGTCTTTTCTTCACAACGGAAGTGTACTACTGGCCAGTTACAAAACGGCGAACTGCTGGATCGACAAATGGGACCGCGAATCAAGTTCCGAGTGTGTCATCGCCTATTCGGACAATGTGCCACTGCCGGACCTTGAGATGCGAGAGGAAAACCCATTTCCCGACTCAACTAGCAATCTACCCGCCGCTCCTCGTCTTTCGCTTGGCCACGCGCAGCGCCTCCTCCACCGCTCTTGCCGCCCGCCGTTCCCTGGCCTCCGCCGTCTCACAATAAAAAACGAATAGCAATTGTCTGCGCCGCTGCAACGGGGTCATCGCCTCCCACCCCTTGCGCGCCAGCGGCTGCCGTTGAAAGGCCGCCTGCAAGATCGGCGGCGTCTCCGTCTCCCCCTCCAACGCAAGCAGCAACCGCACCGCCATTTGTTCTGCGCGTTTTTCGCGGGATGCGGCGCTCTTCGGCTGCGCGACCCAATCGCCAACCTCCTTGCGCATCGAGCTGCTCAGCCCCGCAAACCACTTTGGCAGCCGCCGGTCGCCCTTCAGCGCCCGTGTCAGTTCCGGCGGCGTCACCACCGCGCGCTCCTCCAGGTCCGGCTCCATCCGTATCCGCACCAGCGAGCCTATTGAAGCCTTCGCCCCCGCCTGCATCTTTTTGTTCACCAGCAGAAAGTGCCCCGCGCCGCCCAGAAAGCAAACAGCGACGTGCGAAACGCGTAGCCGCCGGTTTTGTTGCTCCAGAAATAATCTCGCCGCGCACCCGCAACCCACTGCGCCTCGGCCACGCTTTAATGGGATCGAATGGAATCCGTGCAATCACCCACCCCAGGCCATTCCGCAGCGGC
>CAWJDN010000052.1:0-33002 GCA_963840985.1 uncultured Acidobacteriaceae bacterium | reverse complement strand
CGACTGCATCGAGTCGGAAGAGTTTCGCAAGGCCAAATCGCGACTCACCATCGCCATGGGCAAGGACATCAACGGCCTCATCCGCACCGCCGACCTGGCCGAGATGCCCCACGTGCTCATCGCCGGCTCCACGGGCAGCGGCAAATCCGTGGCCATCAACGCCATGATTATGAGCCTGCTCTATCGCACCACGCCCGCGCAGGTTCGCCTCATTCTCGTCGATCCCAAGCGCGTGGAGCTGGGCATCTACGAGGGCGTTCCCCATCTCTTCACGCCCATCATCACCGAGCCCAAGCTGGCCGCTAACGCTCTGCGCAACGCCGTCCGCGAGATGGATCGCCGCCTTAAGCTGCTGGCCGCGCACAGGCTGCGCCACATCGACCAATACAACAAGCTCTTCGAAGGAGCCACGCCTTCGCTCTTCGCCGACGCTGAAGAGGAGGGGCCGCTGCCTTACATCGTCATCATCATCGACGAACTCGCCGACCTGATGATGCTTGACCGCGCCAACGTCGAGGACTCCGTCAAGCGCCTCGCGCAAATGGCTCGCGCCGCCGGCATTCATCTCATCCTGGCCACGCAGCGCCCCAGCGTGGACGTCATCACCGGCCTCATCAAGGCCAACATCTCCACCCGCATCAGCTTCCGCCTGGCCACCAAGGTTGATTCACGCACCATCCTCGACGCCAACGGGGCAGAGGCTCTGCTGGGCCGCGGAGACATGCTCTTCCTGGCTCCCCGAACCAGCCGCCTGATGCGACTGCACGCGCCCCTGGTCACCGAAAAGGAAGTTGCTGCGGTCGTCGATTTCTGGAAAGCGCAGGGAGACGCCGAATACGTTCACGGCTTTCTCGAATCTCCCAAGGACGAGAGCGCCAAAGCGGACGGCTCCAATCCTGATGCTGGCGAAGACGATTCCCTCTACGACGACGCCGTCCGCCTGGTGTTTGAGTTCCGCAAGGCATCTACCTCGTTGTTGCAGCGCCGCTTGAGAATCGGCTACGGCCGCGCTGCCCATCTCATCGACATGATGGAAAGCGACGGCCTGGTCGGCCCCGCCGACGGCCCCCGCCCCCGCGAACTGCTCAAAGCCCCCGACTGGCATCGTGAGGCCGCCTCCACCGCCAATGAGTAATCTTCATTGTCATCCTGAGCGGAGTCGAAGGACCTGCAGTTATTCTTCATAGTTTTGAATCTGTAGTGCTACTTGTTCTGTTGGGAAATCCGCAACCGCTTGGCCAGCGTCCATTTCAACTCCTCGATTCCCTGCCCCGTGACGGCGGATATGGCGTGGAACTCCAGCTTGCGGCGCTTCACGTGAGCGGCCAGGTTCTTGAGCTTGTCGGGATTGGCGCTGTCGATCTTGGTGGCGGCCACGATCATGGGCTTGTCCGCCAGAGGGTGTTCGCCGTCGGCGTTCGAGAAGCTGGCCAGCTCCTGATTGATGACATTAAAGTCCTCGACCGGATCGGGACGGCCGCTTGAGTCGGAAACATCGACCAGGTGGACGAGCAGGCGTGTGCGCTCGATGTGGCGCAGGAACTGCGTGCCCAGGCCGGAGCCGAGATGCGCGCCTTCAATCAGGCCGGGCATATCGGCGACAACAAAAGATTCCAGCTCCGGCTCCTCGCCCACGGTGACCACGCCGAGGTTGGGTTCGAGGGTGGTGAAGGGGTAATCGGCGATCTTGGGCCGCGCGGCGGAGATGCGGGAAATAAGCGTGGACTTGCCGGCGTTGGGGTAACCGACCAGACCGACGTCCGCCAGCAGCTTGAGTTCGAGGCGATAATGGCGCTCCTCGCCGGCGCGGCCCAGTTCGTGCTCGCGCGGAGCCTGATGCGTGCTGGTGGCAAAGTGCTGGTTGCCGCGCCCGCCGCGTCCGCCTTTGGCGATGATGAGCCGTTCGTCAGGCTCGCTGAAATCATGGACCAGTTCGCCGGTTTCCTGGTCATACAACGAGGTGCCGACTGGGACTTGCAGGATGACGGGGTTGCCGTCTAGTCCGGAGCAGTTGGAACCCATGCCATGTTCGCCGCGCTGGCCCTTGTGTTCGGGGTTATAGCGGAAGTGGATCAGCGTATTGTGACGCTGTGAGCTGACCATGACGACGTCGCCGCCGCGCCCGCCGTCGCCGCCCGATGGCCCGCCGCGAGGCACGAACTTCTCGCGCCGGAAGGCCATACAGCCGTTGCCGCCGTCGCCGGCTTTGACGCGAATTTTTGCTTCATCAATGAACATAATGACCAGGGCATAGAGATCAAGGACTTGCGCTTCATCGCATACTATTTCTACCGAGCATTAGCTGCAGCCAGTGCCTCAAGGTCCTCGGTTTCATCCGAGCCAAATTCTTCTTCGCCGTCAGCGTGTCTGGATGCTCCTCACCCAGCAGACGGCGGCGAGTCTCCAGCACTTGTTCCTCAAGATTCCGAGCTTGCGCCAGATCACCCTGCGAGTACAGCGTCCGGGCGAGATTACTCTTTGCCCATAAGCTGTTCGCATGCTCCCCGCCAAGCAGACGAAGGCGAGTCTCCAGCACCTGCTCCTGGAGCTTCCGCGCTCGCGCCCGATTACCCTGCATATACAGCGTCGCGGCCAAATTGTTCATAGCCATCAAGCTGCTTGGATGCTCCTCGCCGAGCAGATGAAGGCATGCCTCCAGCGCCCGTTCCTGAAGTTCCCGCGCTCCCGCAAAATCCCTCTGCGAACACAGCGTTCCGGCTAGATTGGTCATCGCCGTCAGGGTGTCTGGATGCTCCTCACCCAGCAGACGGCGGCGAGTCTCCAGCACTTGTTCCTGGAGCTTCCGCGTTGCGGCCAAGTCGCCGAGAGCCGTAAGCGTCGCAGCGAGATTGTTCATTGCCGTCAGTGTGTCAGGATGTTCCTCGCCCTGCACACGACGACTCGCCTCCAGCACTTGTTCTTGAAGTTCCCGCGCTCCTGCCAGATCGCACTGCAAATACAGCGTCGCGGCGAGATTGGTCATCGCCGTTAGCGTGTCCGGATGCTCCTCACCCAGCAAACGGCGGCGAGTCTCCAGCACTTGTTCCTGGAGCTTCCGAGCTTCTGTCAGATCGCCCTGCTTACCCAGCGTTGCGGCAAGATTGCTCATAGCCGTCAGAGTGTGGGGATGTTCTCCACCCTGCTCACGACTGCTCGCCGTCAGCACTTGTTCTTGAAGTTTCCTCGCTCCCGCCCAATCGCCCTGCTTACCCAGCGTCACGGCGAGATTGGTCATCGCCGCCAGTGTGCGAGGATGTTCCTCGCCAAGCAGATGACGGTGGCTCTTCAGCGTCTCTTCCTGAAGCTTCCGTGCGGAGGCATAGCCTTCTCGTTCGGAATCGTGATTGTCCCAAGTGGCCGCCATAGCTGTAGCTAAATCCAAGATTCCATCTATCCAGTTTACCGGAGAAGGGCTTAGAATCGCTGAGACGTAGTTATTGGGGCAATTTGAACGGCCTAAGACAGGAAGATGCCTGTCTGGAGATGGCCGCAGGGTTTTGCCCCATCCGGACCCACCGCAAGAGTGGGCCGGAGTTGAAGCTCGGAGAGGTTTTCCCGGGGTCTGCCGCGAGCGAGTCTCGATGGCAGGATTGGTACGAAATTGGACGCAAACGCTGGCAGTTGCCGTGCTGATGATGAGCGCGGGAGCGGCGGGTTTTCCCCAATCGGCCCAGAATCTATCATCTGAGAATGGATCGACAGGCTCGCTCGCAGGCAAAGTGACCGACCTGCACTCGAGACCTCTGGAGGGCGTGGCGGTTGTCTTACGCAACCAGGCCACCGGCGCTGAGGCGCGCACAATCACCACAAAAAACGGGGCTTACCGATTCAACGGACTGGAGCCGGGGGAGTACTCGCTCACCGCCGAGAGCCCACAACTGGGGCGTGGCCAGGTGGAATGGATTGTGGTTGCTGCCGGCCACGAGGCGCGAGTGCAGGCGGCAATAGAGTTGGAGCCGCTTCCGCACAGTCCTCTTCTGGCTGCATTGCCAGTTGAAGTACACCCCAAAATCGAAAAGCAGCCTTGGCTGAACCGGCCCGTCCTGGAGACGGAGACACTGCCTGTAGGCGACGTTGCATTGACTGCCGAGCCAGTGCGTTTGCTGCCCTTGCGCGGGCAGTGGGTGAGTTCGAAAGTCATGCAAACCACAACAATCGAGTTGAACATAACGCTGGAGACCGAGCCATTGCGGACGCTGGCTCTGACGGGGCAAAGTCTGCCGAATTCCGTACCCACCAAGTCAGCACCTCAAGAGAGTGGTCCGGCGGCTCCGGCGTTGAGCAGCAAGATGAGCGCCGCTGAGTTGCAGGCATTGCCGGTGAGCGGGCGGCACTGGCAGGATTTTGTGCTGGACAATACACCCACATCCACAACCCCGGCAGGTGGCCAGGGAGAAATGTCGCTGCGAGGCGCGGGTCAACCGGCGGAGATTGTGGTGGATGGAGTGAGCCAGAGGACGGCCTTTGGCCCAACAAATGACTCGGGGCAGGGCTCGCAAGGGCGAGGGCCGCTGGGTCAGGGAGAGAATCCCGCAGGAATGGCGCAGGTTGGCATAGGCGGGCATGGGCTGGCCGTGAGCGAGGCGGCAATCCGCACGGTGGAAACGCTGGCCGGCAACGTGGAGGCCGCCTCAGACCGGGCGGCGGGCGGGCGGATGAACGTGGAGACCGAGCGCGGCGCCAATGAATTGCATGGGCAGGGATTTCTCTTTGATCGCCGGAACCTTTGGGGCGCGCAGAATCCCTTTACACAGTGGGTGAAAGAGACCACGCCAGCCACCTATACCACCGTCCCGATCTTCACGCCGGAGTCTTACACTCCTCCGGACCGCGAAACGACTTGGGGCATCGGCGTGGGCAGCCGTATCCGCCGCAACAAGCTATTCTGGTTTGCCGCTCTGGACGGCTCTCAACGCAACGATCAGGGGCTTTCGATGGTGAAACATCCGGATGTGTTCTTTGCCCAACCTAGCGACGACCAGATGAATGTGCTGTGCGGACGGATGGGATTGATAGAGCAGGGGCAGACGATGGTATGCACCAATGCGATAGCCCAGGGGCTGGCGATTTATTCGCCGATGCTGGAGAAGCTGGCCGGGCTGCTCGGACCAACGCCGCGCACTGCCACGCAATGGACCGGCTTTGGACGGCTGGATTGGCAGGCGACCGAGCGGCATCGCTTTACGCTGGAGGGCATCGGCGCCAAGTGGAATTCGCCGGGCGGAGGGCTGACCCGCGTGGCTGAAACATTTGGAAATCACAGTTTTGGATCGAGTATAGCCAGCGAGGAGTGGCTGCTGGGCCGATGGGAGGCTTTCATCACTCCCAACCTGCTGGCCGTTACCCAGGCCTCGGCGGGACGCGTCATTCAGGAGGCGCTACCTGAAACTCCATCAACCTATGAGCAGACGCTCCTAGCCCCGAATGTCTGGGGCCAGTTGCCGCAGATCGTCGTGGACAATCGCTACGGCTTCACCATCGGCAACCCATCGCGCTTCGGGCAGGGCAGCTATCCGGACGAGCATCTTTACCACGGGCAAGAGTCGTTGGACTGGATTCGCGGCAAGCTGCTGGTGAAGGCCGGCTTCGAGGTGAGCCATAACAGCGACGCAACCAGCCTATTGCGCAATCAGACCGGGACGTATACCTACTCCAGCGTGGAAAACTTCATTTCCGACGCGCTGGCCTTTCAGAAATTTGGAATTTCAGGAGAGCTAGACCCGATACTTCAGCACACCTGCGACCAGACGGGCAGGGTATGGCGCGACTCAGCGGGCAACCCGCGCGGACAGGGCAGCCTGCCTTGTTACTCCTACTACTCGCAGATGATGGGTCCGTCGAGTTGGCATTTGAGCACCAACGATTTGGCGGGATATGCGACCGCCCAGTGGGAAGCGAGCAAGCGCGTGGTTCTCTCCGCCGGGCTGCGTTGGGAGCGGGAGCAGTTGCCGCCTCCGCTTACCGCGCTCCTGAACCCGGAGCTTTCGCTGACCGAAAAGTTGCCCACTCTGGGTAATCAATGGGGTCCGCGTGTGGGCCTGGCCGTGGGTAGCGGCGAAAAACATTGGCCGGTACTGCGGCTGGGCTACGGAATGTACTTCGGACGCACCGGGAACTTGGCGCTGGAGACCGCACTAACCCAGACCGGCTCACTTGCGGGCGACCTGAGCTACTTCGTTCGCCCCCTTGACGGCTTCAACCCTCCCACCGGCACCAGCGATGCTCCGCCGTTTCCATACGTGCTGAGAGGATCACCGGGCAGCGTAATCATGCCGGGGGCCGTCGAGTTTGCACCCAACTTCCACAACCCCGAGATTCACCAAGCCATGGCAGCCGTGGAAGAAAGGCTGCCCAGCCACATTGAGCTGACCGCCAGTGCGATGGTGAGCCTGGGACGCCGACTACCCATCTCCATCGACACCAATCTCGACACCAATATCAACCCCGCAGTCAATCCGGGAATCACCTACGCTGTGGTGGATGGCGCCGGTCTGGGTCCTATTAAGTCCCCACGGATCACGGTTCTTTCCTACTACGCATCATGGCCTTCAAGTTATGGGCCCTCACCGGCCGGATTTGGGGGACGGCTCAACCCGGAGTACCAGCAGATTACCCAAATCGAAAGCCGGGCTAATTCGACCTACGAGGCTGCAATGCTCAAGGTCGAACGCCATGGCCGTCGAGGGCTGAGCCTACGCGCCCATTACATCTACGCGCACGCAATGGACTGGAACCCCAATGAGAGCGCGCAAGTGGCTGGTAACGACGTGCTGGATCCGGCCAACTTCAGCCTGGAGTACGGCGTCAGCAACCTGGATGTGCGCCACTCGGCTAGCGCCATGGTGATCTATCATGCGCCGTGGAAGCTGCGCGGCAAGGCTGGAAAGCTCGGCAATGGCTGGATGCTGTCAGGCGTCGCGCAGTTCCGCAGCGGCCTGCCTTACACCATGCGCGTCACCGGCTCGCTGGCTGAGGAGTTCATCGGCGCCACGCCCATCGTGGGCCTGGGACCGGGCATGAACGGCTCGGGCGGCGACAACCGCGTCTATGGCCAGGGTAGCGATGGCACGCCCTACAACATTGGCCGCAATACTTACCGTTATCCGGCCACCTGGAAGGCCGACCTGCGGCTGGGCAGGCGCTTCGACCTGGGGCATATGCGCGAACTGGAACTCCTAGCCGAGAGCTTCAACCTGCTCAATCACCAGAATGTGACGGAAGTGGAAACGACCGGCTATTACATAGAATCTGGCACACCACCAGCCACACTTGGCGGCACTCCGAACCCTCCCACGCTGAACTTCCTCACCGGGCTGAAGGCCAACACCACGGCCTTCGGCCAGCCGCTGAACATCAACGCAACCAACTTCTACCGCGAGCGGCAGATTCAGTTTGGGTTGAGGATGAGGTTCTAGTTGCTTGGTGGTGTCGCGGGCGCTGTCGCGGGCGCAGGTGCGGGCGCTGGCGCTGGGGCCGGCGCAGGAGCGGGGGCCGGCGACAACTTGTACAGGCCGCGGATGTAAATGATGAGGTCCCGCACCTCGTCGTCCTTGGCGCGGCCCGCCTCCTCGGCAGGCATCTTGCCCTTGCCGTTGCGGATGACGTTGTAGAGATCCTGATCCTGCTTATTGGCCAGCGTCGCGGAATTGCTCCAATCGTCGAGCGTAAGTCCCATGCCACTGGCTATATCGGTTTTGCCATTTCCATTATCCCCATGGCAAAGACGCGCAATCCGGCCCCATAAATTTCCTTGGCGCGATCCTGCGACTTATCGGCAGGCTTAACCGGATTTTTTTTGCCGGCTGCGTGGGCAGGAGTCGTGTCCTGGGAGATGGACCCAGGGGTAAACAATGCGAAAATCCCGAACAAAACAACAGTAGAAACAAACAGCAACGGCTTCAACATGGTAGCCTCCTCGGTTGCGGATGCCGGTTTGAGGCATCCTGGAGCCAAATCATATCTCGCAGGGATTATATGCCATTTGGACGGCATCAGGCTGAGTGGATTTAACCGATATAGTTCAAACGTAGCGGTTTGGCTGGTTTGGGGCAGATTTACCTGCGGCCACAGCCGCGACGGCTTTAGGGACCAGGCCGCCAGCCGCAGGCCAGATCCGGAGTGGTGGTCTTGCCGTCGAGCCTAAAGCAGGAAGCGCCGTTGATGTCGGTCGAGAAGGTGCGGACCTGGGCCGCTTCCAGCGCTTTGAGTACCTCAATGCGGGGATGGCCATAGCGATTGCGCAGGCCGCAGGAGATGACGGCGCACTGCGGCGCCACGCGGGCCAGGAATTCAGGACGCGTGGAGGTGATGCTGCCGTGATGGCCCACCTTGAGCAGCGTGCTGGCCAGGCCCTGCTCGGGTTGCATCGCCTGGGCGACCATCTCATCTTCGACGGGCGCCTCGGCGTCGCCTTCCAGCATCACGGAAGTTGCTCCGTAGGCCACGTGCAGCACCAGCGAGTCATTGTTGGTGGGCTCCGGGCCGGGCTGATAGTCGCTGAAGGGCGCGAGAACACTGACCTGAGTTGGGCCGAAGGGGAAGGCCTCGCCGGCGCGCAGCGAACGAACGCGCACGTGGAGATCGGCGGCTTCGTCGAGCAAAGCGTTGTAAAGACCGAAGCGGGGATTGTTACCCACCCAAAGCTCGGCGGGATGGAAGTTGCGTAGAACAGCGGGCAGTCCGCCCATATGGTCGGAGTGAGCGTGGGTGAGAGCCACCACGTCGAGGCGTCGAATGCCGCGCGACCATAGCACCTGGGAGACGACTTCCTCGCCGATGTCGAAATCTTGAGGAGCCTGATGTGGGCCTCCGCCGTGGCCGCCGCCATCCACCAGCAAAGTTTTGCCGTCGGGCGCAATCAGCAAGATGGAGTCGCCCTGACCCACATCGATAGCCTCGACGAGCAATGCGTCGCTGGGATGATCGACAGGGCGAGGCAAGACGGCAGCGGCAGCGGCCAACAACAGCGTAGCCCAGGCGGCGCGGCGTGGCCAGCGGGCTCCTGACGAAACGGCTCTGCGGGCCAGAGCTATAGCCGCCGCAAGCAGTGCGCAGAAAGTGAGCGACTGCCAAAGAAGCGGCGCGGGAATGCGGAAGTCGCCGAGAGTAGTCGAGCCGAAGAAGTGCACCAGACCGGTGCCAATGTGAAGAAAGAAAGCCACGAACATGGCCGGCACGGCGGCGGCGGCAGGCCATACGAGAGCCACCAGCAAGGTGACCAGCGCGGCCGGCATCAGGATAAGCAGCAGCGGCAGGATAAAGACATTCACCGGCAGCGCGAAGACGGTGATGCGGTGGAAGTAGACGGCCATAGGAAGGGCCATAGCCAGCTCCACCACGCAGGAGACGACCATCAACTCGAAGCAGCGGATCAGAATGCGCACCGTCGAGGGGAAGAAGCGCCAGGCGATGCGGCCAGCGGCTCGACCGCGCACGGCTGCCGGCAACGCAGCGGCCATCATGCGCAGTGTGACGCGAAATTGCGCCAGTCGCGGAGCGAGTTTTGCGTCCATGGCTATCTGGCGCAGGTCGCGAGTAGCCGTCAGGTACGGATGCACCGTGGCCAGCAGCAGCGGAGCGGCAACGCCGCCGATAGCTACCACGGCCAGCAGCGTCATCTGGAAGCTGGCGTCAAAGAGGCTGCGTGGGCTGTAGGCCAGCAGGCAGAGAGCGGCAAAACCGATGGTATTCAGCGCGTTGCGCTCGCGGTAGAGCAGGCGGCCGAGCAGGTAGAGGGTGACCATCCACAGCGAACGCGCAACCGGCGTGGCGAAGCCGGTGAAGATGGCGTAAGCGAAAGAGGCCAGAATGGTGACGAATGTAGCCGGGACGCGGGGAAGGCGCAGGCGGCGCGCAAGCCAGAAGAAACAGCCAGCTACGATGGCCAGGTGGAAGCCGGAAATCACCAGCATATGGAAGGAGCCGGTTCGCTCAAAGCCCACGCGCAGTGTGTGGGTCAGGAAGGTGCGGTCGCCGGTGACCATGGCGGCCAGCATGATGGCGTCGTCCTCAGAAAGGCGCAAGGGAGCGGGAAGGCTGCGCATGACAGCGGGCAGAGCCAGCAGCCGGTCGCTCGAGGCGTGCTGCATTCCGCTGATGCGGCAGGCGAGAAAGAGGCCAGGGGACGAGCCGATGCGAGCCGGATTGCTGAAGCGTTCGAGGCGATCAATGGCGACCGTCGCCGTTGAAGTGATGCCCTGCTCGGCGAGGAAATCTTCGCGGCTCCAGACACCGGGATCGTGATAGACCTCGGGCGGCAACAGGCGAGCCACGGCGCGAAGGCGCTCGCCGCATTGGAAGGGCTGCTGGACTGCCGTGGCTACAGGCCAGCGAACGGTCAGGCGTACGCGGCCTTCGACCGGCGTCTGCGCATCGCCGGCGTCGGTGACTACTTCCAGAGTAGAAACGCGCAGATCGATTCGCTGCGAGGGGCGCTGAGTTGATGCAGGCTCGTCCAGATTCTGCTCTGTCTCGCCACGCACAGGGCCTGCGTCAACGACCGTGCCCTCGACAGTGCGCAGCAGGCCGTCGGAGAGCGCGGCCAGCGCGGGAGCGGGCGCTGGATGCGGCTCCATCCATGCGCACCATGCACCCAGCAGTAACCAAAGCGCGGCCAGCGGCAGCCAGGCGATTCGCTGCGCGCGGAATGCAGCCACGCCGCACAGCACGGCCACCATCGCCAGCGCGATGAGAACGAAACTGGGCGGCAGCCAGAGAGCCTTCGTGACGGCAATCCCAACTGCAAAGAGCCAAGCTGCGTGAAAGAGCGGGACAGTACCCGGTTCGGAGCCGAGCGCTGCAGGAGCGCCGATCACTTGCGCGGGAGTGGGGGATTCGGGTTGCATCGCGCTTTAATCAGAGGTTCCCTAGGTTCTCATCCACGCTGGCAGCCCGGAGGCGATGGCCGTGCGAACCGCTTGCATCAATTCCTCGCGTGTCGAAAAGACTGCCGGGTCGATGGGCAGGTGAAAGATTACGTGCGCCGTTCCGGGATGGATGCGCAGGCTGCCTTTGCCCTGGATGCTCTCCGTTCCAGAGATGGAAACCGGGATGCACGGTGCGCCGGAACTCATGGCCAGGAAGAATGGACCTTTCTTGAAGGGCAACATGCGGCCGTCGGGCGAACGAGTGCCTTCGACAAATGTGGTCATGTGCACGCCCTTGGCCAGTACGCGCTTGGCAGCTTCTACGCTTCTCTCCGCGTCTGTGGGGCTGCCGGTGCGGTCCACGGCGATGAAGTCGCCCTGCCGGAAGCCGGTTCCCAGGATGGGCAGGTTCATCAGCGAGCGTTTCATGAATGCCGAGGTGCGCCCCGGAATCAGCGAGATCAGCGCGGGAGGGTCGAGGTTGGAAACGTGGTTGGACATGAAGATGCACGCGCGGTCGCGGGGTATGCGCTCGCGGCCCTCGACGTGGAAGCGCACCCCGGCCATCCAGCAACTGCTGGAAAGCATGAAGCGCGTGCCCTTGTAGAGCGGCAGCACATTGCCGGTGAGCGCGCACCAGGGAATGAAGAGAATCGCCGTGGGAATTCCGGTGACGACCATCGTGGCCATGAAGATGAGAAAAAAAATCATGCCGTCCAAGCCTCTCCGCGAGCAATCAGCGATGCCGGTCCAGTGAGCCTGAGTTCCGCGCTAGGTCCATCCCACTCGATGGTTTGCGGGCCGCCGGGAGCAACGACCGTGAGCGGAGATTGGCAGCCGTTGAAGGCTATCGCTGCCGTGGCCGCGGCCGATGTTCCAGTGCCGGAGGATGTGGTTGGCCCCACGCCGCGTTCGAAGATGCGAATCTCGATATTAGAGGGAGTGACGACGCGCAGAAATTCGATGTTTGTCTGGCGGGGGAAATCGGTGTGGCGGCAAATCTCCGCGCCAATTTCCTGCCAGCTCTGGCCGGCAACGGTAAACTCTGCGCTCTCCACCATGACGACGAAGTGCGGGTTGCCAGTGGAGACCTCGACGCCCGCAACCGCAATTCCATTGGCCAACGCAACCGTTCGCGGCGCAAACGATGGAATGCCCATGCCGGCGGTCACTTCCACAGTAAACTCGCCATCTGTTTTTAGTGAGTTCACGCGGCAGAGGCGCAATCCCGCATCAGTTTCGATTTGCAGCTCATCGCCCGGATGAAAACCTCGTTCGAGCGTCATCCAGGCGGCCACGCAGCGCGTGCCGTTGCCGCTGATTTCGGCGATGGAGCCGTCGGCATTGTGCAGACGGATGCGGCCGGAGTTTGGGCCGGTCCACGTGAAAAATTCGATGCCGTCGGCGCCTACGCCGGCGTTGCGCGCACACAGCCGCCGCGTCAACTCCGCATGATCGCAACCATGAGCCGCCTCTTCGGTCACGATTAAAAAGTCGTTGCCGCAGGCGTGAGCTTTAGTAAATGGAATCAATCTTCCTCCGGATCGCGGAAGGTAAAGAGAGCGTCTATGCCCGGTTTGCCGAGCAACTTTCCGCGCAGCCGCTCATGTTGCTTGCTGGTCGCAGTCAGAGAAAAACTCACTCGCTGCAACTCGCCGATGGCATCGCGATCCACACTTGAAAGCCGTTGGCCTGCCTTGTCCATCGCCGCCAAAATCGACTCCAGCATAAGCGTCTGATCGCTCCCTCGAGCTTCATAAATCAATGGGTAAATTTTCAGGTTGGCGCGCCGTTCCAGCAAGCCCACTAGTTCCAGCGCCAAGATGACAATAATCGTCGCCACAATGGCCGCCGCATAGAGTCCCGCGCCGCAGGCCATGCCGACGGAGGCAACCACCCAGATGCTGGCGGCGCTGGTCAATCCGCTCACCCGGCTGCGATTGTGCAGAATCAGCCCCGCGCCCAGAAAGCCGATGCCCTGCACGATGTTCGAGGCCACGCGGCCCTTGTCAGGATTGGCGTCGCCGGCCAGCACCGCCGACAGCAGCGTAAAAAATGCAGCGCCCATGCAGATCAATAGGTTTGTGCGCACGCCGGCGGCCTTGCGATTGAACTCCCGCTCGAGGCCCACCGCCGCGCCCAGCACACAGGCCACCAGCAGACGGCCGATAGCGCCGTTGACCACCACGATCTGTTGCAGGCGGTCAAAGTCAAAAGGTTGCGCGAATTGTGCCAGTATCATGCTCATCTCGCTTCTATTGGCGATGCTATCACCGCTCCGCTCGGATTGGTGAAGCGGTTTGCGCTTGACGTACCGGAGATGTAAATCGTTCCGGCGGGCTTGCCGGGCGTAGAAAAGCGGCGAACCGCTGTCAGGCCCTGGGAATGCACCTTGACCGCACGGTCGATTTCGTCGCCGTCGAAGGCCAGAACGATATTGGCGTGTGCGGCCGGAGTGGCCAGCGCGGCGCGGTAGATCTCCAAATCACTCTCGTTGATGGTCTGGCGGAGGGGAATCCCGGTGAAGGCGACGATCTCCGGAAAAACCGAGGTGTCCATCAGCACCACGCCGCCTGGACGCTCGACCAACAGCGCGCGCAACGCGGGAGGAATCTGCTCATCGTAGGGCCTGCGCGCCTCGATGATTTTTGTCCCCTCGACATACACCTGCGGACGCTCGCGCAGCATTTGCGCGACGTTGAGAGCCACGAATGCGAAGAGTAAGGCCGCAACATAGGTTGACCCTCGAGGCTTGAACTCTCGCGGTACAAGGATATCGATTGCAAACTGCGCCGCAAAGCCAAGCCCCAGCGCAAAGGCCGGCAGAAGCTCCATACCATAACGCAGGTTATACCAGGAGTGCGGCCACCAGATGGGCAGAAAGATGGGCACCGAGCCGTACGATACCGCGTACGCATAGAATGCGACCGGAAACCACAGCAGTAGCGCCCAGGTGAATGCACGCTTGCGCGCCATGAGCCAAGCCGATGCTGTTCCCAGCAGGCTCACCGTCAGCATCACATTGCCCCACGCTAAAGCGGCCGCGTCCAGCTCCGCGGCCTTGATGAAGAAAATCAGCGCAACCCACGGATTGTGCCATCCCGGATGCGGCGGAAATCCCGGCACGGAGGTACGAATCTCAATTGCCTTAGCCGAATAGGGGCCGCGCAGGAAGTAAAGCCAATCGCCGAAGCCCACTGAGTTATAAATCAACCACGCTATTGGCGCAGCGATAAGAAGGACGCTGGCAATCCAGAAGCCCGGCGAGCGCAGACAGCCGCGACGAGCGAGAGTGAGGCCTATGCACGTCCAAGCCGTAAAAGCCATGATCCAGCCGTCATAGCGCGTAAGGATCGCGGCCATAAGCGCCGCTGCAATCCACCAAAGCAGACGGAGGGATTGCTTCGGTTCTGCGTCAAGACTCGCACGCCACTCCACCAGCCAAACTGCAACCCATACCATCTCGCAGACAAAGAGCGGCTCGGTCATGGCCGTGGTTTGCAGGTATAGAAGGTTGGGATTCAGCGCGAAAAAGGCCAGCGCCAATGCCGATGGAGCCGGGCGCAGCCAGTGACGCGCCAAGCGATAGATTCCCGCGCACGAGGCGAGCCAGGCAAGCGCCGAGGGAATCACGCCCGCAAAGCCGCTGGCCCACCAGCAATAAATCTGCACAAAGGGAATCAGCAGGACGTGCGGCAGCGGGAGCCAGACCGAGCCCAGTTCGGTGAGCCGCGGTTGATGGGCATCGAAGACACGCCGCGCAATGTGCAGATGGGCCACGGCGTCGCCGTAGTTGAGCATGGCGTTGTTTTGCCAGCTCCAGAGGATTGCGGTGATCGAAGCTGCCGCGCAGCAGGCCAGTACGATGAGCCATTCCAAGCGCGAGATGTGGCGCGAGATGTGCTGAGCCGGATTGGATTTCTCAGGCAAGGTGCGTCAACTCGCGGAAAATATTGAAGCGTACGTCGATTTCTTGGCGCATGAGCTCTTGCAGCCGCTCGGTGCCGAAACGTTCGCACGCAAAGGAACCCATCACGCTGCCATAAAACATTGCACGGCGGAAGGCAGCCGGAGATTGCTCCGTCTGCGAGGCTAGGTAGCCGAAGAAGCCGCCGGCAAAGCTATCGCCCGCACCGGTCGGATCCACCACCTCTTCCAAAGGCAATGCCGGGGCACGGAAGGCGCCTCCACCGTGGAAGAGCGTTGCACCATATTCGCCGTGCTTGACCACTAGCGCCTTCGGCCCCAATGCCATCACAGCGCGGGCGGCCTGAACGAGGTTGCTGTTGCCGGCCAGCATCCGCGCCTCGGTATCGTTGATAAGCAGAATGTCGAGGCCCTTGAGGACTTCCAGCAGTGCCGGGCGATGGTCCTTGATCCAGTAATTCATGGTGTCGCCGGCCACCAGCTTCGCCTGCGGCATCGCTTCACGGACACGCCGCTGCAAGACCGGATCGATGTTCGCCAGAAAAAGAAATTCCGAATCGCGGTAGGCGTCTGGAATTTTGGGATTGAAGGAGGCAAAGACGTTCAGCTCAGTGTTATGCGTTTTGGCTTCATTTAGGTTATCGAGATAGGAGCCTTCCCAGAAAAAGCTCTTGCCTTTTGTGCGCTCGATTCCAGCCGTACTGATCGAATGCGCATCGAAGACCGCTTGCTCTTTGGCGCCAAAATCCTCGCCCACGACGGCGATTACGCGCACATTGGTAAAGTAGCTGGCCGAGAGCGAAAAATACGTCGCTGCTCCGCCCAGGCAGCGCTCGCGGCGGCCTGCCGGAGTTTCAATCGAATCGAAGGCTACGCTGCCAACTACGGTGATTGCCATTGGTTTCCTGCTGTCTGATAAGGATTACTTAAAAGCGAATTAACGTTGAAACAGAAGGCGATACAAAAAGTGCAGTACGTCCCCTGTTATAAAAATGACGGCTGCTAATCCAAAAAGCTTTACGAGCTGTTCCCTATTCTCTTTGTCCATCACCTGGCGAGTTAGCTTCCGGTAGAAAATCACCAAGAGAAAGCACCCGGCGCATGAGAACAGGTGAGCAATAAGCTCTGGAAGTGTCTTTGCAAATGCATTCATCTCTTTTCTCCGCCTGATCCGCACAAAGATCCGAAGCGCGCCGCGCTGGTCTCCGTCTCAGCCCAGGTATTTTCCGAAGAGCAGCTTCAGTTTTTCTTTGGCCGCGGTGGGAATTGCTTCCGGCTTGGTAAGCACGGCGTACTTTGCCGCCGAGGCGCAGGCGCATTTACGCTCCTTGGGTATTGCCGCCACGGCAGCTTTGACGACCTTGGCCGCATTTTCAGCGTTCTGGTGCAGCACGCGCACGATCTCCTCGATGGTGACCGAGTCGTGGCCCTCGCGCCAGCAGTCGTAGTCGGTGATCATGGCGATGGTGGCGTAGCAGATCTCCGCCTCGCGGGCCAGCTTGGCCTCCTGCAGGTTGGTCATGCCGATCACGTCCGCGCCCCAACTGCGATAGAGGTGCGACTCGGCCTTGGTGGAGAACTGCGGGCCCTCCATGCAGACGTAGGTTCCGCCCAGTTTGCCCACCACGCCTACCGCGGCGCATCCCTGAACCGCCGCTTTGGCCACCGTCGCGCAAACCGGATCGCCGAAGGCCACGTGGCCCACGATTCCCTCGCCAAAGAAGGTTGCGATGCGGTTAAAGGTCCGGTCGATGAACTGGTCGGGAATCACAAAATCCGTGGGCTTGTGCTCTTCTTTGAGCGAGCCAACGGCCGAGATGGAAATAATGCGCTCGACGCCCAGCTTTTTAAAGGCATAGATGTTGGCGCGGAAGTTCAACTCCGAGGGCAGGATGCTGTGGTTTCGTCCATGCCGGGCCAGAAAAGCCACCTTGCGCCCCTCCAGTTCGCCCAAAATGAAGCTGTCAGAAGGCGCGCCAAAAGGCGTCTCCACGCGTTCTTCGCGCACGTTCGTAAATCCCGGCATCGAGTACAACCCGCTGCCGCCGATGATGCCAATCTCCGCCTGAGCCATCGCGCACTCCTTATGCCCCATCGACGCGGCGTGCAGAATCTTCGACCCGCCGCCTGTCTGTGGCAAACACCTTAGTATAAAGGCACACGGCCAACTCCTCCATGACGGCGAGGGCCTGCTGATGCACCCGAATCATTCTGTCTATATTCACTGGAAATTTATCAAATCATGGAAAATCGGGCGGGGCTAAGGGTAAGTCGCGCGACAATCAGATTTATAATCTCCGCTTCCAAACAGTATTTCCGCCCGGTTTTCAAGTATCAACTACCAGGAAGACAAATGCAGATTCCCGTTCTCCCGTTGACGTCTAAAATCGTTGAGGTGTAGCCTCTTTGCATGTCAGCCAAAGCATCGTCATTGCTTTTTCTTCTACTTGCAACTCATGGCGCCCTTACCAGTGCGCAATCCTATTTCCCGGCACCGAGCTTAATGTTGTTCGATGCAAAACATAAGGAGCCGAAGAGCGGTGTTGAATTGCAAGGAAATTCGATTACCATCCGTGCCGGTGTGGGCACGCCAACGACTATCAACGTGCTGGCATTTAGTAGAGATAGTACGTTGCTCGCTGCAGGCAAAGATTTTGGACGTGTTGTCATCTGGAAGACACAAGATGACTCATTTATTCGTTCTATCAATACTGGCCAAGGGATTGTCACTGCCGTCGCTATCTCCCCAGATAATCAGTTGATTGTGACAGCCGGACAAGACGATCAAAATATCAAAATATGGCAAATCTCAGACGGTAAATTAATCGGCAGTCTAAATATCGAAAAGCCGCCCGTTCATTCATTAGCTTTTATTCTCAATACGTCCAACCTAGTAGTTGCGGAAAACGGCGCGCCTACCATTGTGCTCGACGCCGCCTCTCAAGTTACCATATCGACATTTTCAGGAGAATGGTCGCCTGTGGTGTCTGTCGATGGAAGTACGCTAATCACCGTCATGAATAACAAGATCATTGTTAGAGATACCAACAACTGGCAGAAGCAGAAGGAGATTTCGAGACCGACAAAATCAGGAAATCCGCTCGCGTTGGACACGCATTCGGATATGTTTATTTACGGCGACTTTTTCGACAACTACGGCTTTGCCGCAGTACGTCTAAGCACGGGAGAACTACTCCCTAATCCACGACCTGGTAAGCTGCCAAAGTGGAATCTGTCAGAAGGCGGATTTGCCACTTTCGATCCTAAGACTGGTTTTGTCTTTGGGCACAGTGGTGGCAGACTATGGGCCTGGGATGTTCAAACCGGTAAAACATGTGTCTCCCCGATTCTGTACAGCGAAAGCGGCGCATTGAGCCCAGATGGGAGTATGTTGGTTGGCGGTGTAGACAATTCGATCTTTGCGAGAGATCAGGTTAAAACAGGTGTCGCCTTGTGGAACGTACAATCGATACTCAAGGCCTGCAATATGTAGATGCGCAGTAGAGTAGCGCGGAACTGGATAGTTTAATGATACGCGGATGATGAATTACTTGAGAGCCACCGTGGCGCTGATCGTGCTCTACGGGATGGGCTCCGGCCATCCATCTGCTGCGCGATAAAATGAATCGGCAGCAAGAAGGAATCAGCGAGGAAGTTGAAATGGTAGCGTATGCAATCCCTGAAGTTGTGAGCCCCAAGCCGGTGGCGCCAAATGAAATTCTGTTAGTCGCTAGCGGAGATCTGCGCCAATCAGCCAATGAGGTTTGTTGGCCCGCGCAGGCCGGTCTGGAAAAGATGTTGACGGAGGCCTTTCTCGAAGAGGGAGTCAAGCTGCGCCGCGCGCATCCGATCGACCCAGTTTTGAAGCACGGGTTTATCCATTCGCAGCGCATGGGGATGCAGGTCTTCGAGCACATTCATCCCGACGCGCCTATCGTGGTGGCTGAGGCGGTCTGGCAATACAGCGCTCATGTGCTCGCCGGGTTGCTCTCTCATCGCGGCCCCATCCTCACCGTGGCCAACTGGAGCGGCCAATGGCCCGGCTTGGTGGGCATGTTGAATTTGAACGGCTGCCTGCGCAAAACTGGTGTTCACTATACGACTCTGTGGAGCAAGGACTTCACGGACCCGCTCTTCAAGCGCGGCCTGCGTGAATGGATCAAAAATAAAACTTTCGCACACGACATTTCGCACGTCCATCCCTTTGATCCGGCCAAAGTGGGCGAGGCCGAACGCACTTTCGGCGTGGCGCTGGCCAATGAACTGCGCAGCAAGAAGGCGCTGCTGGGCGTTTTCGATGAGGGCTGCATGGGCATGGCCAACGCCATCGTCGAAGATTCACTGATGAACCCAGCCGGCATCTACAAAGAGCGCCTCAGCCAGTCCGCGCTCTATGCGGCCATGCGCGAGGTCAGCGACGAAGAGGCGCAGAAGATTCGCAAATGGCTCGACGCGAGCGGCATGCGTTTCGACACGGGAACGAATGAAGCCACCGACCTGACCGACGCGCAGATTCTCGACCAGTGCCGCATGTACATCGCCGTGCTGCGCATCGCCGATGAGTTCGGCTGCGACGCGGTCGGCATACAGTACCAACAGGGGCTTAAGGATCTGGTTCCCGCCTCCGATCTCGCCGAGGGACTGCTCAACAATGTCGAGCGTCCGCCCGCCTATAGCCGCGATGGCCGCGAGCTTTATGCCGGGCGGCCGCTGCCCCATTTTAACGAGGTTGACGAGTGCGTGGGCGTGGATTCGGTGGTCACCAACCGCGTGTGGACGGCGATGGGGCTCGATCCGGCCACTACGTTGCACGATGTTCGCTGGGGCGAGCGCTACGCTGCTAAGGATTTCGATGAGTTCGTCTGGCTCTTCCAAATCTCCGGCGCCGTGCCAGCCTCCCATCTTGTTGGCGGTTACAAGGGAGCCGTCAGCGAGCGCCAGCCGTCTATGTACTTCCGTCTCGGCGGCGGCACGTTGAAGGGCGTCTGCAAACCCGGCGAAGTGGTTTGGAGCCGCGTCTTCGTCGAGAAGAACCGCCTCAAGGTGGACCTGGGACGCGCCACGGCGATCTCTTTGCCGGAAGCGGAGACCAATCGCCGCTGGGCCGAAGTCACGCCGCAGTGGCCCGTCATGCACGTTGTTCTGCACGGCGTCGACCAGAACCAGTTCATGGCTCGCCATCCCTCCAACCACATCAACGTGGCCTACGCGCCTTCAGCCGAAGAGGCAGACCGCGCCTTGGCCGCCAAGGCAACCATGTTTCACAAGATGGGCCTCGAAGTTCATCTCTGCGGAGTCCAACTGTAACGTGGCAAACCGCCTGGCCGCCCGAAAGATGCGAAGATATGAAGATAGCTCCCGTTTGCATTTCCAAGCCAGGCGCGGGCTCCAGGAGAAACTCGCGATGCGCCGTGTTGCGCTCATCTACAATCCGGCTTCCGGCCAGCACTCCTGGAGGCATCACGCGGCCATCGACAAGGCGCTCATCGTCCTCCGCGACGCAGGTGTTGAAGCCAAAGCGCATGAAACCATCGCTCCCGGCAGTGCAGGCGTGCTGGCCGCAGAGGCAGTGCGCCGCGGCTGTGACACAATAATTGCCTGTGGAGGCGATGGCACCGTCCATGAAGTTTTGCAGAGCCTGGTCGGCACCACCGTAGCTTTGGGCGTAGTGCCGTTTGGCACCGCCAACGCACTGGCTGCAAATCTCGGCCTGCACACCTCACCGGCCAAAGCAGTCCGCAGGCTGCTGACCGCGGTCCCGGTATGCGTCTCCGTCGGCCAAATCTTTTATCACGACGCAACGGGCGCGATGCGTTCGCGCTACTTCACCGTGGCCGCCGGGGTGGGCGCGGACGCCTTCTTGCTCTCCCGGCTCGATCCCGGTCTCAAGCGGCGGCTCGGCTATCTCCTTTACATGATCGAGGGTTTCCGCGTCTGGGCCAGACACTCTTTTCCTTTGTTTGAAGCCGCCTTTGTGGAGCGCGACGGCGCCCAGCCGCGGGTCGAAGAACTCTCCGAGCTGCTGGCCGTGCGCATCCGTAACTTCGGCGGCGTCCTCAACAATTTCATTCCCGGCGCAACGCTGCACCACGACGGTCTGCGCCTGGTGGCCTTCAAGACTCGCAGCCGCCTTCACTACTTCCTCTTCTTGATGGCGGTCATGTTCGGCCGCCAGACATTCTCCCGCGAGATTGAAGTGCTCGACGCCGTCTCGGTCGAGTGCCGTTCCCGTAACGGCTCTTCGCAGCGCATCCTGGTTGAGGCCGATGGTGAGAATCTCGGCGATCTGCCGGTTCGCATCGAGATCGTGCCCCAGGCCGTCACGCTGCTGATTCCGCCCAGCGCGAAGCCCTGAAATTACATACAAATACAATATTCGTGCTACGCATGCAATAATCATTTTCATGGCGCTGGTTCCGCTTCTGTATAAGACACATCGTTTAGCCGCTTGTTTCTTTCTGATGGCACCTTGCTTCCTGTCCGCGCAGGTGCCCGCGATCAGAGGGCATGTGCTCGATCCGCAGGGGCACCCGCTCGCCCCGAGTGATAAGGCTCATCCGTCTCAGCTATCAGGAACTGTCGTTGACACGTCTGGCGCGGTGATTGCCGGGGCTACCGTGCAGGTTCGCAGCGCGAACGGCACTGTACAAAGAACGACACAGTCGGAGACGAACGGCTACTTCATTATTTCTGGACTCGCGGCAGGCAATTATCGGCTCGTCGTAATGAATTCCGGATTTGAAAGCAAAGAAATCCTTGTCACCCTCGGGACCACCGGTGCGCCAGCTCCCGCTGCGCATCTCTCTGGCAGTGAACTCCGTGAGCACCACCATCAAAGTGCAGGGCCGGGAGGATGACCTTATCGGAATTGCCGAATCCGGCTCTCAAGGAACGGTAGGCGCTACGGAAATCGAAGATCGTCCGATTCTTCGTTCGGGAGAAGTCTTGGAGACGGTTCCTGGTCTCATCATCACGCAACACGCCGGCGGCGGCAAGGCCAACCAATATTTTCTTCGCGGCTTCAATCTCGACCACGGCACGGATATCGCCATCTTCCTCGACGATATGCCGCTTAATCTGCCGTCGCACGCGCACGGCGAGGGTTACTCGGACATGAACACCGTCATCCCGGAGTTTGTGAAGCGTGTGGATTTCGAGAAAGGTCCTTATTACGCGAATGTCGGCAACTTTGGCTCGGCTGAAGCGGCCCATGTGGAATTCTTCGAAACGCTGCCCCAGAACTTCTTCAAGGTGGAAGGCGGCACGTACACTTATGGGCGAGCCGTTTTCGGCGCATCGCAAAAGCTCGGCACGGGCAATTTGTTGTACGGCGGAGAAGAGTATTACTATGACGGCCCATGGACGCATCCGGATGCTTATAACAAAATCAACGGCTTGCTAACCTACAGCCGGGGCGACGACGCCAATGGCGCCAGCATCACGACCCGCGCTTACCACGGAAAATGGAACTCGAGCGATCAAATCCCCGTAACCGCCCAAGTCAACCCCACACCATCTACGCCATACGGAGTTGGTTACTTCGGCACACTGAACCCGACTGACGGCGGCCACAGCCAGCGTTATAGTTTGCAGGGCGAGTGGCATAACCAAGGCGCAAATTTCGAGTCGAAAATCTCGGCCTATGTGTTTTATTATGATATGGATTTATTTTCTGATTTCACTTACTACCTGGTGGACCACAACAAAGGCGACCAATTCGAACAGCAGGATAGGCGCTGGGTGGGTGGGTTTGACGCGCACCACACGATTTTCAGCCAATGGTATGGCCGCAAGATGTCAAATACCTTCGGCGTGCAGCTCCGCAACGATTGGATCAACAACGGCCTTTACCGAACGGAAAATCGCGTGCGCACAACCAAAACTGATTATTCCGCCACCGGCATCACTTTCAACGACACCATCTGCAACATCTACACATCCACTGTTAGTATCAGTGTGGATGGTGGCGCCCCTACCACTTTTCCCAGCGCCTGCCCGGCTTTGCCCCCAACCACGGAGAGGGATAACTTTACGGACATGATAGGCAGTGCTTATGTGGAAAATAAGATTCAGTGGGCGAAGAAATTCCGTTCGGTCGTGGCCCTGCGCGGCGACGACGAGAAATTTGTCGTCACCAGCCTGGCTTACCCGACCGATATTGTTACTTTGCCCGACGGCGCCACCACCTCGGTTAACGCGGCCAATTCCGGCTCGGCCAGCAAGTTCCTGCCCAGCCCAAAAGCAAGTTTGATCTTCGGCCCGTGGGCCAATACTGAGTTCTATCTACAGGGTGGATTCGGTTTTCACTCGAACGACGGGCGTGGCGCAACGCAACAGGTGGAACCGGTTTCGCCGGACAATCCTTACCACGATACACTCAACGCTAAAATTACCCCCCTGGTCCAAACCAAAGGCGGGGAAATCGGCGTGCGCACGGTGGCCGTCCCCCATCTGCAAAGCACCCTTTCGCTCTGGTATCTCCGCAGTAATTCCGAACTGTTGCAGGATGGCGACACCGGAGGTACCTCTGCTTCAGAACAGTCTAGCGACCGCTATGGCCTGGAATGGGCGAACTACTACACGCCAACAGAACATTTGGCTTTTGATTTTGACATTTCGGATTCCAGAGCCCAATTTACTCAAATAGACCCGGATGATGCGACACAGTATGTCACAAATAGCTCCATCACAATCAATGGCAACCCAGTTGGCTCCTTCTATGCGCAACAGAGCGGCCCGGGGGGCAAGCTCGTGCCTGAAGCGGTCAGGGTGGTGATTTCCTCGGGCGCCACACTGCACGATTACAAAGGGTTTTCGTCGAGTTTGCGCCTGCGCTACTTTGGCCCGCGCGATTTGACGTCCGACGGACTTTATCAGTCAAGTCAAACGGTGTTGCTCAATGGGGAGCTCGGATATCAAATTCACAAGAAATGGCACATTACGGCCGAATTTTTGAATATGCTTGACCGCAAAGATGCCGACATTGACTACGCCTATGTCTACCAAATCGCTCCTACAGCCGCGCCCGGATTCGGACGCGTTAACCACCCCACCGAACCGCTTCTGGTGCGATTCGCGTTAGGAAGAAGCTTTTGACAAATGCCGCGATTTCAGTGTTTATGCGGGTGCTTGTGCTTGGGTTCGGAGGGCGGCGTCAACGCATGCTCCGGAACGGTCATCACCAGACGGCCGTGCTGCACGCCTTTGAGGCCAATCAGCAGATCAGCAAACTGCGCAACCTGGGCCGATTTGCCGTGCACGATCAGCACCTCCAGGCAGGAATCGTGATCCAGGTGGGCATGACTGGTGGAGACCACCAGCTCGTGGTGCGCGTGCTGCGCCTCGGTCAGCTTTTCGGTGATGCCGTGGGCGTGATGATCATAGATAAGCGTGACCGTGCCCACCACTGTTGACTCCGGCGCTGCAGTCTGCTCGCTTACCAGCCGGTCGCGGATCAAATCCCGAAAAGCCTCCGACCGGTTGGTATAGCCGCGCCGCTCGATGGAGCGGTCAAACCGTTTCAGAAGCTCCGAATCCAGCGCAATCCCGATCCTGCTCAAAACGCCCATACGCGCTCCTATAACGACAAACCACTTCCCCAAGCCATCAGGGAAAGCATTAGTGTAGTACGAATACGGAATTCATGCTATCAGGCTTCCAGCGGCCTTTGATAAGGCTTTTACCGGCCTCCGTAAGCCCTTCGCCGGGCATTTCATTGACTCCGGGGCCTGATTTCGGGTATTCTTAAGTCCTTGCGCGGTGTTGCGCCTGGGGTCATAGTGTGTCGGGGCCCCCATGGACGGTTCTTCGTCGATGGGGTATATCAGTTCACCCGGACCCGCCTGGTTGATGCCCTGAAGGGGATCGACTGGAACAGGCTGCCGGCTGCTGGATTCGAGATTTTTACGCTTATCCGGCCTGGTCAGAGCCCTTTTCAGGGTCAACCCCGCACTCCTCACCCGAACAGATCTGTTTGGTAGTGGGTGGAAATTTGGCCCATGCGCTGGATTGGCATGGGCAAGAGCGCTTTGCGCGGGATTTTTGTTGGGCTTTTTAGGCTTTAGAGGGCAGGAGAGAAATGAGCACCTTTGTTCCCAGCGGCAAGAATATTGACCGCAAATGGTTTGTAGTGGATGCCAGCGGCAAGACGCTGGGCCGATTGGCGACCAAAGCCGCCGACGTGTTGAGCGGCAAGCTGAATCCACAATACGTTCCGTATATTGACGTGGGCGACCATGTAATCGTCATCAACGCGGAAAAGATTCGCCTGACCGGCCTCAAGGCCCAGAGCAAGCTCTATCGACGCTACACCGGCTTTCCCGGCGGGCTGCGCGAGGAGTCGATCATACGCGTGCTGGCCCGCAAGCCGGAACTGATTCTGGAGCAGGCCATCAAAGGGATGCTGCCCAAGAGCAAGATGGGCCGCCAGATGGCTACCAAACTCAAGGTTTATCGCGGCGACAAGCACCCCCACGAGGCACAGAAGCCTGTGGCGTTGGAGATTGCGTAAGAGGTTTTGAAAGGTACGGGCTTTAGCCCGTACGCTCAAGTGAATCAAAGGCGCGGGGGCTTTAGCCCCTGAGGCCATTTAGGAATCGAGAAGAGAGAAAAACGAATGGCAGATCTGGTTCAGTATTACGGGACGGGGCGGCGCAAGTCGGCGATTGCCCGCGTCTTTCTGCGTCCCGGCACGGGCGAGTGGAAGGTCAACGGCAAGGCATTCGATGTGTACTTTGTGACCGAGCAGCAGCGCGTGGCCGCAAAGCGCACCTTGGCGCTGGTCGAGCTGACTTCGAGCTTCGACGTAGTGACCACCGTCAAGAGCGGCGGTGTATCGGCGCAGGCCGATGCCGTCAAGATGGGCGTTGCCCGCGCGCTGGTCCAGTTCAACCCCGAGTTGCGCGCGGCGCTCAAGGCCGAGGGTCTGCTGACCCGCGACTCGCGCATGAAGGAACGCAAGAAGTACGGGCAGAAGGGCGCTCGCGCAAGGTTCCAGTTCTCGAAACGGTAGTTGTTGTTTGGAAAGAGGCCAGATGGAATCCGCGGATAAGCTGAGAAAATTTGGTCTCTTCGTTACCGGCAAGCCAGAGCCCGTACAGATTTGGGAGGGTGACCTTATCAAGCTTGCCGACAAGGACAAGGTTGAGATATCCAAGATCGACGGATATGGCGGCGCAGGATTGTTGGTCGCTATTGTAAGCCTTGACAAGGGGCAAAACGTTAGCGAAATCACTGGCAGTATCTGAAGTGTTTCAAATTTCCCGCAGAAGCGGGTTCAATCCGGACGCCGGCATCGACCACCCGGATGCAATCCACGAAGGAGGCCAATGGCCACGATCACAATGAAGGAGCTGCTCGAAGCGGGAGTACACTTCGGGCATCAGACCAAGCGCTGGAATCCCAAGATGAAGGAATACATCTTCGGCGAGCGCAACGGAATCTACATCATCGACCTGCAGAAGACGCTCAAGCTATTCAAGGAAGCGTCAAAGTTTGTCACCGAGCTGTGCGCCAGCGGCAAGACAGTTCTGTTTGTCGGCACCAAGCGCCAGGCGCAGGAAGCCGTGGCCGAGGAGGCCACCCGCGCGGGAATGCCCTACATTAACCAGCGCTGGCTGGGGGGCCTGCTGACCAACTGGGTGACGGTGCAGAAGTCGGTGAAGCGCCTTCAGGAAATCGACGAGATGGCCACCGATGGCCGCTACGAACTACTGACCAAGAAAGAAGTAATCAAACTGGAGCGGGAGCGCAAGCACTTGCAGGCGAACCTGGCCGGCATCAAGAGCATGAAGCGCCTGCCGGACGCGCTGTTTATCGTCGACTCGAACAACGAGACAATTGCCGTGAAAGAAGCCCGCAAGCTGGGCATCCCGGTGGTGGCCGTGGTGGACACCAACTGCGACCCGACGGTGGTGGATTACGTGATTCCCGGTAACGACGACGCGCTGCGCGCCATTCGCCTCTTCACCTCGAAGATCGCCGATTCGGCCGCCGAGGGCGTGAACCTGGTGGGCGACAAAGCCTTTGCCGAGGATCTGCCCGAGCCTGTGGCTGATGCTGCGGCCGATGAGGCCTCGCCAGTCGAGGAAGTGGACCTGGAAGCGGCTCTGGGCGGCGGCATTCGCAAGGCGCCCGCCGCGGTAGCGGCGCTGGACGAGGCCGATGTGGCCGAGAGCGTTCTGTAATCTTTCTTTAGCACACGATTGTGCATGATAGGGAAGAGCGTGGCCGCGAGGGTTAGTTGCCACGCTTTTCTTATGCCGAAGAACCCTCAGCGTGAATAACCCAAAACTGGCTGAAGCCAGGAGAAGAGAGAAAAACAGTGAGCGAAAAGATTGATGCAAAATTGGTGAAAGAGCTACGGGAAAAATCCGGCGCGCCTATGGGCGACTGCCTGAAAGCGTTGCAAGAGACCAAGGGAAACATCGAGGATGCCTTTGTGGTGTTGCGCAAGCGGGGCATGGCCTCGGCGCAGAAGAAGGCCTCCCGCACCACCAACGAGGGCGCGGTGGGAACGTATATTCACGCCGGCGGCAAGATCGGCGTGCTGCTCGAATTGAACTGCGAGAGCGATTTTGTGGCCCGCACCGAGGATTTCCAGGAGTTGATGAAGGATATCGCCATGCACATCGCGGCCAGCGACCCGCGCTATGTGAAACCCGAAGACGTGACTGCGGCCGATATGGAGCGCGAGAAGGATATCTATCGCGCCCAGGCTGCCACTAGCGGCAAACCTGAAAAAATCATCGCGCAAATCGTCGAGGGCAAGATGGCCAAGTTCTATGAGGAGTTTTGCCTGCTGGAGCAGCCCTTCATCAAGGACCAGACCATCAGCATCAAGGAGCTGATCGGGCAGAAGGTGGGCAAGCTGGGCGAAAACATTACCGTGCGGCGCTTCGCGCGCTTCAAGGTGGGCGCGCCGGAGTGGACTGTCGCACAGACCAAGCCTGTGGAAGCGGCTGCCGAGTAACTTTCAGGAGCATTTTGGAAATCGACCGAGGCCCAGGGCGCAAACCCTGGGCCTTTTTCGATGCTCCTGAATCCCATGTAGGAGTTAACCACGGAGCCTCCGCCGGTATGCGATACTCGAAACGGTATGTATAAACGCATCGTTCTCAAGCTATCGGGTGAGGCGCTGGCTGGTCCGCGCGGCTTCGGGCTGGATGCCGGCAAGGTTGCCGAGATTACCGGCGAACTTGTCGATGTGCATGCGCTGGGCGTGGAGATTGGCGTCGTGGTGGGTGGAGGCAACTTCTTCCGCGGCGTGGCCGAACAGGCTAAAGAGATGGACCGGGTGAGCGCCGACAATATGGGCATGCTGGCCACGGTTATCAACGCCATCGCCATGCAAGATGCCCTGGAACAGCGCGGCGTTCCCTGCCGCGTGATGAGCGCCGTCTTTATGAACCAGGTGGCCGAGCCTTACATTCGCCGCCGCGCCGTGCGCCATCTGGAAAAGGGCCGCGTGGTGATCTTCGCCGCGGGCATCGGCAACCCCTTTTTCTCCACCGATACAGCGGCCAGCCTGCGAGCCATGGAGATCAAGGCCGACGTGCTGTTGAAGGGCACCAAGGTAGAAGGCGTCTTCAACGCCGACCCGGTGCTGGTCAAAGAGGCCGTCAAGTACGACCAAATCACCTACATGGAGATTCTGCGCCAGGGGCTGAAGGTGATGGATCTGACCGCCGTGAGCCTGTGCAAGGACAACAACCTGCCCATGATCATCTTCAACATGAACCGGCCGGGTAACATCCGCCGTGTGGTGTTGGGAGAAAAAGTCGGATCGCTGGTGACGGCGTAACAACAGCTATTCGCTTCTAGCTGGTTCCTGATCGTCGCGCAATTGTGGTTCATCCTGAACTTTGCCTAGGGCAGGACAAGGTTAATGCAAGAGGCTAAAAGCTGCGGAATGGAGACACAAAAGCCAGTACGGTTAAATGCACTGACGGGGTTGCGTTGCCTTGCGGCCATTAACATTGTTCTCTTCCATTTTTCAGATCCACAATCGTTTGGTTTTCTGGCCCCGGTGGTCAATGCCGGCTACATCGCTCTGGGCTTGTTCTTTCTGCTCTCAGGCTTTGTACTGGCATATAACTACTCCGGCTCAGCACGCACCGGCACGCTGGACAAAGTGCGTTTCTGGAAGTCGCGCTTCACGCGACTCTATCCCGTCTACCTGCTGAGCCTGCTGATGAGTTGGCGGATGGTGGCGGCTGAGTATGGCGCTCATGCGCAACCGGTGTACTGGAAATACACAGCGTTGACGGGGCAACACGGAATGTTTTGGGTCGGCATGGCGCTGACGCCGCTGCTCTTGCAAGGCTGGGTTCCCACGCTGGCCACCTTCCTGAACACGCCGGCCTGGGCCATGCCCGCCGAAGCCTTTATGTACGCTCTGTTTCCCTGGCTGGCCAAAGTCAAACGGCCTGCAACGGTTTCGCGCAATCTGCTTCTGCTGGCCGGGGTATGGGCCGTGGGACTGGTTCCTGGCGTGCTGTACTTGATCCTCCAACCGGACGGCATCGCGCATCCGGACCGCTGGAGCTACGGATATTGGTTGTGGGCGCTCAAGTACACGCCGCTGCCGCATCTGGCCAGCTTTGTCTTTGGCATTCTGCTGGCCGGCCTGGACGCGCTGGTGCCGCGCTCGAGCCGACTGCGCCTGCTGCTGGGGCTGGTCGGCTTTGCAGGAGTCTTCAGCCTTCTGAATATGGGGCCGCTGGTTCCCTACGTCCTGCTTCACGACGCCCTGCTGATGCCTCTCTTCGGCTGCATCGTTTTGGGTTTGGCAGGAGAGAATTGGCTTGCGTATGCCTTCAGCGTGCGTCCGCTGGTCTTTCTGGGCGAGGCCAGCTACTGTCTTTACCTGCTGCACTTCAACCTGTGGAACTGGATTCACGACACCCATCTGCCGGAGCGGATGGGAGTGGCGCGCTTCGACCCGTGGATCAGCTACGCGTTCTTGCTTGCCGTGGCTGTTGCGGCGATGCTTCTGGTGGAGAGGCCCGCGCAGCGGCAACTGCGTAAGTGGATGGGCGCGTAAGAAATAATTCCCGCAGCCGCTCATCTTTTTGCCCCGTGCGAGCTCAGCTGTCAGGCTTGCCGCGGGGTGATCAATTGCCGGAGCACCTGATAAACTCACTACAAGCATCACTTGGAGTTCATCACGCTATGAAATATTCAGCATTGATACTGTTTTTGGCGGCCAGCATTGTGGCTGCAAGCGCCCAAGCCCCCGCCAAGCCGTCCACCTCTGTAGCCAAGCCCGCCACTACAACCGCGTCAAAGCCGGCAGCGCCGGCTACAAAAGCCGCTCTTGCAACCTTGCCGACGGTTGCGGCGATCATCAAGACTCCCGCCGGAATTAAACAGTACCAAAGAGTTCAAAAACCGATTTTCACGGTCGCTCTGCGCTACCAGGATATCGAGATCGGCAAAGGTGCCGAGGCCGCGCCCAACAAGCTGTATAAGGTTCTATACACCGGTTACCGGGCTTCTGACGGCGTCATCTTTGATTCCACCGAGAAGCATCGCGCCGCGCTCAGGGACAAGGATGGCAAACCGGTCATGGGCGACGACGGCAAGCCCAAGCTGGGCGACCCACAGCCGATGCCGTTTCCGCAAGGTATGGGCGGCACGATTATCGGCTTTGACCAGGGCTTTACAGGCATGAGGATCGGCGGCAAGCGCCGCATTTTCATTCCCTGGCAACTGGCTTACGGAACACGCACGATCCCCGACCATGACGCGGATCATCCTGGAATACCCGCGAAATCCGACCTGATTTTCGACGTTGAACTGGTCGAAGTGAACGAGATGCCGCCCATGCAGGTCCGCCCGCCGATGGGCGGGATGCGCCCCATGCCCGGCGGCCCACCCCATCCAGGCGCTCCGGGAGCACCGCCGAATACGCCTGCTCCGGCAGCGCCAGCTCCTGCGGCAACACCCGCGGCTGCTCCGGCTTCGAACGCGGCTCCAGCCCCCGCGGCTGCGCCAGCTACTAATGCATCCCCTGCACCGGCGGCTGCGTCGCCATCTACGACAGCTCCGGCAGCTCCGGCCCAACCCAAGTAGCATCAAGCATTCCGGACCCCATTCTTGCCGCGAAGTACGAGCGCAGCGGGGATGGGGTCGCATTTCCTTCTTGCATACCGGCTCAATCAATCCAACACGGATCAAATCAATGAGGGGTGCGCGAAAACAACTCGAACTGGTTGCCGCACTGCTGAACGAGGAGACAACCTTGTCGTTGGCCACAACCGGTGTGGGCGGCCAGGCTTGCGTGGCGCCGCTCTTCTACATTGTGGATAAAGAACTCTGGATCTACTGGCTCTCCTCCGATAGCAGCTTGCACAGCCTGAACCTCGCCAAAACTCCCCGCGCCGCGGCAACCGTTTACCGCAGCGTGGATAACTGGAAGAAGATTCGCGGCGTGCAACTGCGCGGTACAGTGAGCAAAGTGACGGGGCAGGAACGCCGCAACGCGCTCATCAATACGTACTGCGAACGATTCAAGCTGGGACGCGTGCTGCGCCTGGCTGCCAGCCAAAGCACTATCTATTGCCTCAAGCCGGAATTCCTCCGGTATATCGAGAACGCTCTAGGTTTCGGTTTTAAGTTTGAACTTACGCACCGGCCGGAAGGCTGGAGCCTGACGAGATCAACCGCGTAGAGCAGACCTGTTTAGCGCATCGGCATGATAGGCCGGCAAAGCTGGTACGTCAGGTACCCCCACCCATATTTTGTAAACAAATTCCTTGTTTTCTTGAGTTTACGGGCAGGGTTGCGCTGTAAAATCTTGACAACAAAGAAGTTCCCTGCAAAATCGTCCAGGATAAGGAGTTACGGGCCGGTTCAGCCTCTTCTGGCAGCTTCCGGCTGAAAGGTGGCGCGAAAATTACGGGCCGGGCGATGATTGAAGGAAAACATCTGGGATCATTGTGCGACGAAGTGAGTAATTAATATGCATATGATCCGCCATCCTTGACAATTATCGCAAGATTTCTCATAATATGACCATAGTCTATGACTATAGGCGAGGTATCCGCAATGGCATCGATGGGAGCTGGAGAGTTTAAGGTGAAATGTTTGCAGTTGCTGGACGAGGTCGCCGCCAAGCGTGAGCCGCTGGTGATTACCAAATACGGCAAACCGGTGGCGCGGGTTGTACCCATGCCTCCGGCGGTCAAGCTGCGCGGGGCCTTAAAGGGCAGCGTCCTGTTTGAAGGGGACATCGTTTCGCCGCTGGAGAACGAGTGGGAAGCGTCACAAGAATGAGGATTCTGCTCGACACGCATGCTCTGGTATGGCTGCTGGAAGACTCTGAGCGCATCAGCGAGCAGGTCCACTCCAAAATTCAGCAGGCAGCCGACGAAGACGGCCTCTTTGTTTCGGCAATCACTCCGTGGGAGATCGCCATGCTGGTGGCCAGGGGAAGGCTGCGACTGGGTCAGGATGTGGCGGAATGGCTGGAAGCCGCGCTCAGCTTGCCGGGAATCCGCCTGGAGCCGCTTTCGCCCGCCATTGCCGTGGCCAGCACGCGGCTGCCTTGGGAGGTTCACCCCGATCCGGCGGATCGCATTCTGCTGGCGACGGCGCGTCATCTGGATGCGACCCTGATCACCGCCGACCAAAAGATGCTGGAGTACGGAGCGCAAGGGTATGTGAAGTGCATCGCGGCGAGATGATAGCGATACTCGGCTGATTGGGAAAAGGGAGACGGAGGATCGGGGTTCGTGGTATCCAGCCCTTTCGCCGAGTGCGCGAAAGGTGGGGCACCCGGCTCAACATCGCCGATATTGCCGCCTCCTCGCATTCCTGCGACCTAAACAACCGGCGATGCACGGTCAGGCACTTGCCGGCGTTGCCTGCAGGCGGCGCCAGAAGAAGTACGAGAGCCCCCATAGCACGCTAGTAATCGTCGACGGGGCCAGCGCCGCCGGACGATCGCTTATGGAGATGTGAGCAATGAGCGCTGAGACGAGGTTGATGGCGAAGCCGGCGTAGGCCCATTCTTTGACCCGCGCGGGGATCATGGGCAGGAGCAGTGCAACCACGCCCACCACCTTGGCCCAGGAGAGCTCCACCCGGAAGGCGGTAGCGGAGAAGCCAAGGCGAGTGAACGCCTGCGCCGCCTCCGGCAGGCGCATCAGCTCGTAGTAAGCGGTGAAGCTCATCTCCAGGCAGAAGAGCGCGGTCACGATCCAATAA
>CAWJDN010000051.1:0-3880 GCA_963840985.1 uncultured Acidobacteriaceae bacterium | reverse complement strand
GCCGCGCTCCGCCGAGCCTTCCTTTTTGCGGCTTCGGCTGCAAGCTGTGTTGCGCGAACATCGCCGCTCTCGCGAGCTGGAAATGCTGCGCGAAACAGCCACGCTCAACGCCCAGATGGACCATCTGACCGGCGTTTACAACCGCGAGACCATGCTCTCGATGATGTTTCGAGAGACCGACCGCGTACAGCGCATGAACAGTTCGCTTTGCGCGATTCTCTTCGACATTGACGACTTCGGCCATTGGAATTCGCGGCTTGGCTCAGAGGCCTGCGACGAGTTGCTCTGCCAGGTAGTGGCTCGCACTGCGCGTCTGCTGCGCAGCTACGACCTGTTGGGCCGCGCCGGCAAGGATGAATTTCTGATTGCTCTACCCGGCTGCTCCAGCGTCAACGCGGTCATGATGGCCGAGCGCCTGCGCATGGATGTATTCTCCTCGCCCTTCCGCGTCAACGGCGAAGCCGTCCGTATCTCCGCTTGCTTCGGCATTGCCGCCAGCATGGGACGTTCACCGGTGGTGGTGCTGCGCGAGGCCGAACAGGCGCTACTGGTGGCCAAGGCCAGCGGCCCCGAATCTATCCAGTGCGCCGGCGACTTTCCCGAACCCAATGCCGCCCCGGTCGCCTTCCTCTCCTCCACCTCCGAGGACGAACTGCTGGCCTGGTAAAACCCCTTCCGCTTCATTGCGGCAGGTGCCTCCTCATTCGGCGCAGGTGGCGGCCCACAGAACCTGCGCCTAGAAGCCCGGTGGACGCTCGCCGGCGACTGCGAAATCCCTCTCCAACGCCAGTCCCACCTCTGTCAGTGTGCCTTCGTCAAAAAGCCTCCCGATCAGCGTGACCCCATGTGGTACGCGGCGCGGCGGAGAGAATTGAGGCAGCGGATGCTTGGGGTCCGGCGCCCAGTCGCTGCGTGCCTCCGATACTTCGACAAACCCGGCGCGGAGCGTCAGCGAGGGGTGTCCTGTGCAGTTGGAAATCACCAGCATCTCGTCGCGCAACGAAGGCACAAGAAGCATATCCACCTCGGAAAACACTCGCGCCATCTCCTCGGCCACCTTGCGCCGGAACCTGTCCGCCTGGACGAGATCAACCGCCGAAAGAAAACGCGATTGGCGGAAGCAATTGGGCCAGGCGTCGGGCACCTGCATCTTCAGCTCGTCTACCTTGTGGCTCAGAGTCAGCTCCTCAAAAGTCGCGCTTGCCTCTGCAAAGAGAATCAGGTTGAGCGAGTCATAAGGCCAGTCCGGAATAGAGACCTCAATAAGCGTCATGCCGAGCTTCTTCACTGCCTCCAATGCGGTCTGGTCCACATGCGTCGCGGGAGCCTCCTTCATCCAACCGGGGAAGTAGCCGATGCGCATGCCTTTCACATCTGCCTCAGCATCAAAGCCAAGCTCGCAGGGTACGCTGGCTAAATCGCGTCCATCCGGCCCCGAGATCGCTTGCAGCACCAGCACCGTATCTTCCACACTTCGCGCCATCGGCCCCAGCTTGTCCAGCGACCAGCACAGCGTCATGGCGCCGGTGCGCGGCACACGGCCAAACGTGGGGCGCAGCCCCGTTACGCCGCAACGCATCGAAGGGCTCACAATGCTGCCGCCTGTTTCGCTCCCAATGGCGAAACCCACAAGGCCTGCAGCCACGGCCGCGCCCGGCCCCGCGCTGGAACCCGAAGAGCCTTCCTCTGGCAGCCAGGGATTCATGGTTTGCCCGCCAAACCAAATATCGTTCAGCGCCAGGGCGCCCAGGCTCAGCTTGGCCACCAGCACCGCACCGGCGGCGTTCAACCGCTCCACCACGGCAGCGTCCGCCACGGGCACACGGTTCCGATAAGGCTCCGCCCCATACGTTGTGGGAATCCCCGCCGTATCCAGCAAATCTTTCGCGCCCCACGGAATTCCATGGAGGGGTCCGCGATACCGGCCCGCGGCAATCTCCGCATCCGCCTGACGGGCCTGGGCCATGGCATGTTCCCGTGTCAGCGTAATCACGCAACGGAGTTGCGCGTTGAAGCGCTCCAGTCGATGCAGATAGATCTCTGTCAGCCGCGTCGAGGTCAGCTTGCGGCTCTCAATCCACCGCGAAAGCTGCCAGAGGGGAGCAAAGGCAAGGTTGTCGTCATTGGCCGGCAGGGTCAATCCCGCGCCACCGCTGCGGACGAAGTGATTGCCGCCCCGCTTGGGCTTCATCATTCCGGGCAGGCTCGGATTCCACTGTGTGGCCGGCGCAAGAGTCGCCTCAAGCTCAATCTTCCGCGGTCCTGCGCGGCGTTCCAACAGCGGCGCCATCTGCATGCGCCAGTTGCTGGCCGCGATTGCAAGATCAACAGGGGTCATCTGCAACTGCGCCAGTTTTTCCGCTTCCGCAAAGGTTGCAGGCGATACCTCCGGCCCAACCGCGGGAGCGGCGCCGAATGCGGGCGGCGATCCCGGCGGCAACTCCTGCGTCTGCGCCGCCGTCGGCTGAGCCTCAGCATGCACGGCTGCAGCCAGCATGGCAAGCGAACTATAGGCGAGAAACTCTCTGCGCGAACGGGGCATGATCCTCCTTTTTGATCCAGCGTCGAAGCCTTATCTAACCCTCGCAACCATAGTATCCGGTAACAGCGCGGAGCCGGAGTTTCCTGCCATGGAAAAGGTTGCCGCTATAGCCGCAAATATCGGATAGCGCGACGGAGTTTTTATCGGCAAGGATGGTTCTCATATGCAAAAATTAATCCAGATATAATCCGCTCACAGCTTGACGAGATTCCCTTCAAGGAAAATATATTGCGCGAACTGAGTAGGTATTGGTAAGATGTCCTCGGTTCTAATATTTCCTAAACAATTTAGAATCAAAAAGGAGCATCTATGCGCGCCCCAATTCGTCTGGTTATTCTTTGCCTTTTCTCCTCTGCTTTGATGACGTGCCTGACGGCATGTTCATTATTCGGCAGTTCCAGTTTAACCTCCACGCCCCCGCACACACCGTTACCCAAGGGAACTATGAACTATGCTGTGGCGGACAGCGAAAATAACCGCGTTCTGATCTACAATATTCCCTTCAGCACGGATGAGAGCGCCAGCGTGGTTCTGGGCCAGGCGGACTTCACACATGCGGCTGTAAACCAGGGAGGAGAAACACCCGCGGCCAACACGTTCGACTTTCCTATATCGGCTGCCGTCGACTCCTCCGGTAATCTCTATGTCGCCGATTATGATAATTGCCGCGTCTTGCAATTCAAGCCGCCCTTCACCAACAACATGAACGCCAGCGTAGTGATCGGAGAGCCCGATTTCATCACGAGTGGCTGCGGGACCAGCGCGAGCGCGCTCGGGTCCGTTTCTGCAGTCGCCATCGACGGGGATGGAGATTTGTGGGTCTCGGACTACAGCAACACGCGCATTGTGGAGTTTGTGCCGCCCTTCAGCAATGGGATGTCCGCTTCTCTGGTGATCGGGCAGACCAGCCTGAGCAGCACGGCAGGCTGCAACCAGGGAGGTTCCCCCACGGCGAGCACGCTTTGCTATCAGTGGGGTATGACCTTTGACGCGAGCGGTAATATGTGGGTCACAGATCTTGATAACAGTCGCGTGCTGGAGTACAAGCCGCCCTTCAGCAACGACATGGCCGCGAGTCTGGAACTGGGCCAGCCCTCGGGGGCGACGGCATTTACCTCGTCTACAGCCAACAACGGCGGCCTCTCCGCCACTTCGATGTATGCCCCGTCCCAACCGGCCTTTGATGGGGACGGGAATCTGTGGGTCGTGGACTACATCAACAATCGTGTGCTGGAATATGTCCCGCCCTTCAGCAACGGCATGGCCGCCACTTTGGAGTTGGGACAGCCCTCGGGGGCGTCGGCATTTACCTCGAATGGCGTATACACCAGCCAAAAT
>CAWJDN010000050.1:0-34747 GCA_963840985.1 uncultured Acidobacteriaceae bacterium | reverse complement strand
GGCGGCGTAGAGGTGGCCGAGATCCGGCAGGTTCTTGATGTCGCGCACGGCGGCATCACCCTTCAGCGCGTTGACCGCGCGAATCCAGGTGGAGTCTTGCGCGCGCGATCTGCGGCAGCAGCGTTTCGAGAATCTCACGCAGATCGCCGATCAGGGCAACGTCGGCCTTGACGTTCTTGTTGAGCTCCGCCGGGTCAACTTCAATGTGGATCTTCTTGGCATTGGGCGCGTAGCTGGTGAGCACGCCGGTAACCCGGTCATCGAAGCGCATGCCGCAGGCGATCAGCAGATCGGACTGCTGGATGGCCTGGTTGACCCAGGCTTCGCCATGCATTCCCATCATGCCAAGCGAGAGGTCGTGTGAGGCAGGAAAGGCGCCCAGGCCGAGCAGCGTGGAGGCGACCGGGATTTGGAGACGCTCGGCCAAGGTGCGAATCTGATCCGTGGCATTGGATTGCAGAATCCCGTGACCAGCGAGAATAATTGGACGCTTGGCCGAAAGGATGAGCTGGAGGGCTTCGTTGAGGGCTTCCTGCTCGGCGGAGAGCATGGGGTGCGGACGGTGCGGCGACGGCTCAACGGCAGCAAAATCGAAATCGGCCAAACCCTGCTGCGCATCCTTGGTGATATCCACCAGGACCGGCCCCGGGCGTCCGGACCGCGCCACCAGGAAAGCCTGGCGAAGCACTCGGGCGATATCCTGCGTGCGGGTGACCACGTAATTGTGCTTGGTGATGGGCAGGGTGATGCCGGTAATATCCACTTCCTGGAAGGCATCGGTGCCGAGCAACTTCGAGGAGACCTGGCCGGTGATGCAGACCATGGGAACCGAATCCATCATGGCCGTGGCAATGCCGGTGACCAGATTGGTGGCTCCAGGCCCGGAGGTGGCAATGGCGACTCCGACCTTACCCGAGGCGCGGGCGTATCCGTCGGCCGCATGGGCCGCACCCTGCTCGTGGCGCACCAGGATGTGACGTATCGGGTATTTGCGCAGAGCGTCGTAGACGGCAGATCGCGCCTCCGGGATAGCCAAACACTTCGCGAACACCCTCGCCTTCGAGGGTGGCCCAGACGATCTCAGCGCCGGTGAGGCGCGTGGGTTGCGGGGCGGCGGATGTAGGTATTTCGCTCATTGCGTTTCCTCCATGTTGCGGCTAGCTGGTGCCCTGCATCTGTCGCAGTTAGCAGATGCAGGTTTTCCGTTTCTCGTGTTCGCGCGGCGGCGTTCGGTTGTGGCCGCGCTCCCTGGGAGCGACGGCGCTGTCTGCTGTGTGAAACTGGTGAACGGCTCGATTGAAAAAAGAAAGGGACGCCGCTGCAGCGTCCATCCTCTGCTGCTTCATTCCGAACCGCCAGCTCACCTGTTTGATGGTCGATTCAACGCACGCCTGTCGCCGCGTGCATGGGCTGGGAGGCAATCAACGCCCGCTTCCCGTTTCTCTTCTCAGTCTAACAGTGACCGGTGGCAAATGTTAATAGCCACCGTGACCCAGTTTGGATAGGCCATTCTACCGGGAGCAGCGCTGTTTGCATAGTTCCCAGGCTGTTCTCACCTGATTGGCCGGGCATATTATGATGAGTGACATGCAGCCTATGGACGAACGCTATTCCCGACAGCTACTGTTTCCGGGCATTGGCCCGGAGGGGCAGCGTAAACTGGCACAGTCGCGCATCGCCATCGTCGGCTGCGGAGCCACCGGCTCGGTGCTCAGCTCGCTTCTGGTTCGCGCCGGCGTTGGCTATACCCGCCTCATCGATCGTGACTACATCGAGCCCAGCAATCTGCAGCGCCAGGTTCTGTTCGACGAGCGCGATGCCGCCGAGTCGCTGCCCAAGGCAATTGCCGCGCAGCGCAAACTGCAGCAGATCAACTCCACCGTCACCGTAGAGCCCCATGTCGAAGACCTGACTCCTGAAAACTGTGAGGAGCTACTCGAAGAGACCGACCTCATCCTCGACGGCACCGACAATTTTGAGACCCGTTACCTGCTCAATGATTACGCCGTGCGCGAAGGGCGTCCCTGGATCTACACCGCCGCCGTAGGCAGCTACGGCGTGACCATGAACATCCTGCCCGGGGAAAGCGCTTGCCTGGCCTGCGTCTTTCCCCAAGCTCCGGCGGGCGCCGTTGAAACCTGTGACACCGGGGGCATTCTGAACTCTGCCGTCAACCTGATTGCATCGCTGGCCGTTACCGAAGCGATGAAGTTCCTGGTCGGCGCGCGCCCAGCAATGCGCCGGACACTGCTATCGTTCGATGCCTGGCACAACGATCGCTCCGAGATTCGCGCCGATCATCCGCGCCCCGGTTGCAGCGTCTGCCAGCAGCGCAACTTCCTTTATCTCGCCGGACGCGCCCACCCCCACATCTCCCTGTGCGGACGCAACTCGGTGCAGATCCACGAGCGCCACCGCCCCATCAACTTTACCGAACTCGAGGCCCGTCTTCTGCCGCACGGCGAAGTCCGCTACACCGAGTACGTTCTGAAGTTCCTGCGCGCGCCCTTCGAGCTAACCTTGTTCCCCGATGGCCGAGCCATCATCAAGGGCACCACCGATACTGGAGTTGCTCGCAGCTTCTACGCGCGTTTCATCGGCTCGTAGGACGAATGGAAAGCCCATTGCGCATCCTCGTTCTCAGTATCAATTACTGGCCTGACGAAACCGGAATTGCAGCCTTTAACACCTGGCGTTGCGAATACCTCGCCGCGCAAGGCCACCAGGTCACCATCTGCACCGGCCCTCCGTACTATCCGCAATGGCGTGTGCCGGAGCCATACCGCGGCAAACTTTTTCAGCGTGAAGTGCGCAATGGAGTCACCATCCTCCGCTCCTGGATGTTCGTGCCCGAAAGGCTCAGCACGAAGCAGCGGATTCTGCACGAGGCCTCGTTCCTGGCGTCCTCGTTTCTGCGTGCGCTCGCCGGACGAAAGCCCGATCTCATCTACGCCGTCTCGCCACCGCTAGGGCTGGGACTGACGGCCGCAACCCTCGGCCGTCTGTGGCGCGTTCCGTTCATCTTTGACGTGATGGATCTGCAACCGGACGCGGCAGTCGAATTGGGCATGATGCAAGGGCAGTCGCTCCTCAAGTTTCTCTATGGCGTCGAGCGGCAGGCTTACACCCGGGCCGAGCTGGTCAGCACCATCACCGAAGGCATGCGGCAGCGCATCGTCGAGAAGGGAATCGATCCCGCAAAAGTCGCTTTGTTTCCGCCGCGCGCCGACTCATCTCTCTACACTCTGCGCGAGCGCACCGACGGCTCCGCCTTTCGCGAGAAATATGGATTGCAGGGAAAGCTCATCGTCTCGCATTCCGGAAACATGGGAGTGAAGCAGGGCCTGGAGGTAATTCTCGAAGCTGCCGCGAGATCGCGCGAGCGCAAGGATATTCAATATCTATTCGTCGGCGATGGCGCGATGCGTTCCCAACTGGAAGCCGAGGCCGAGGCCCGCGACTTGACCAACGTGCGCTTCCTGCCGCTGCTGGAAAATAATTTGTTCGGGGAGATGCTGGCCGCCACCGGCATTGCTCTGATCACCCAGCAGAAGATCGTCTCCGACATTGTCTTTCCGTCCAAAACCGTAACCTTGCTCTCTGCCGGATGTCCGGTGATCGCCGCCGTAAATTCCGGCAGTGAAGTTGCCCGTGCGGTGCTGCGCTCAGGAGCCGGGTTGGTGGTGGAACCAGAGAATGCCGACGCTCTTTTGGCGGCGATTCAGCAGCTCGCGCAGCGCCGGAATCGCTGGATCGGATGAGCCTTCAGGCCCGCCAGTTCGCCATCGAGTCATGGGATGAGCGTCGCACCCTCCCGCGCATGGAGCAGGAATTCATGCAATGCGTCCAGCGCTGGCAGCATCGCTTCGATGCCCCTACTGCAGAGTAGCAGCCGCTGCATTCAGTTGCTTTAGCACCGACTCATTGTTGTTGTATCCGCGTTGACTATCTCTGCGCTAACTTTGGAGGGTCATTCTGTCTATAACAACGTCCGGGTTGCCCAGGCACACGTTTCCCGAGACGCTTTTGCGCCACTTTGTTTTCTCAGGGCATTTGCCTTTGCTCTCGTTCTTTGCGAAGTCTCAGAAGACCGCGTCATGTTCGAATCTCACGGTGTCGGCCTGTGGCCGCACCAGCCATCTATTCGGTCGTTACTTCAACCATGATTCACCGGTTCAAACTCCCTCGCTCATCGAGGGAGGCGGGCTGCCCACACAAGCGCTCGGTGCTTACCTCGCACCACAGGATGACCCGGGCTCACCCGCATGACGTGCCAGCTCCGCGTACGTCCATTGATTGCGAAGCATCCAGTACAATCTCACTGCCAGCCTTCGGGCGACCATCACCTTGGCCACCGCCCGGCTCTTTTTTGCCGCCAGCCGGGCGTAAGCGCGGCGCAACCGCTCATCGCCGCGCACCGCCGTCTGTCCAGCTTCCACCAACAAAAACCGCATCAGCGACGATCCTTGCTTGCTGATATGCCCCAGCCTCTGTCTGTTCCCCGAACTGTACTCGCCCGGAATCAACCCCAGATAACTGCACACCTTGCCGGCGTTTTCAAAGCGGCTGACCTCGCCCAGGGTCAGCACCATCGCCAGCGCGGTCTGCCAACCCACTCCCGGATGCGTCATCAACCGCCGCGCATCTTCGCGCCCCTCGGCCTGCCGCCGCACCAGCGCGTCCAGCTCGCCAATTTGGCGATCTAACTCACCAACCCTTTGCAGCAAATCATCGCGCCGCCGCGCCGCATGTTCCATCATCGGCAACTCGCGTAACTGTTCGCGCCCCGCCTCCGACCACAGCTTCTTGCCCTTCTGCAAACCCTGGTTCAGAGCCAGAGCCTGCAACTGATTCTTTACCTGGGTCCGCGCCCGCATCCGGTGATGCCGGTCCATCAATAACTGCCGCACATCGCGTTCTTCTTCCGACGGTAGCCAAATCCGCGGAAACCGACCCTCCCGCATTAGCTTCCCAATCAGCTCCGCATCGCGCCGATCCGTCTTTTGCTTGCGCGGCTCGGCGGCCCGTATCTTGGCGGCATCGCCCACCCAGAGCTCATGCCCGCACTCGCTTAGCAGCCGCCGGAACCACTGGCAAGGAAGTCCTGCTTCCATCCCCACCCGAACCGGCCCGTTCAGTCCGCGATAGAACTCCAAAGCCTCGCCCGGATGCAGCAACTTCCTTTTTTGAAACTCCCCTGTTTGGTTGTCAAAGATCTCAATCTGCTGAAAGCCGGAATGGAAATCGCAGCCTATAATCAACATCGTTGGCTCCTCTTCTCCGGTCTTCTGACTCTTCGCAAGAACAGAGTACCGCCGAACGGAGCCAACGTTGTTATAAGATCAAGCGCCAGCGAAGAATCCCCGCACCGCCCAAGTCTTCTGTGCAACTCCAAGTTTTTCAACCCGTGATCGATTTTGTGTGGGATTTTCCCGGACTCTAGAATGTTCCGGCTGTTATCAGATAATTGGAATTGCTCTCGGCTTTTGTTCTCGCCTGTCTCGGTAGAATACAACTTCCTTGAACTGTTCCAGCGCCTCATTGGTCTAGCGTCGGTGGTTCGCAGATGCAAGAAATGCTCATAGATTTCTTGGATGGTCAGGATAGGAATTTTCATTAGCGACCGAATTTCGTGAGCAGCATCTAACCATTCAGTAGCGGGCACTCCGTTCTTATAACGCGGAGGTTAGCCTGCAGAGGGAGGCATCAATTGAAATGCGATCTGTGCAAACATCGGGAGCTGCATTCGAAGAACAATCTGCTCTGTGAAAGCTGCGGTGAAATGATCCAGCGGCTACTTTTTGTGCAGACGCGGATGGACTCCCACGACCATCACAAGGCCGAGGCTGCGGCCGCTCCAAACGCTGCGGTCTCAGCGTGGGGAGGCAGTTGGCAGTAGCGTTTGGCTGCGATCGGTAGCCTCGAAGCTGCTGGCGTCTCGTCCTAGGGACGTCAGTTCTTCCCGGCTATGGCTGTGACACGCCCGCCTGCACCGGAGTATCCCGTACGTATTCCTCCACCAGCTTGATCCCGAGCCGGAAGCTGACTCATCAGTACCTTTACGGCGGTCTCGGCGGAATAGGTATCCGCGCCCTCAGAAAGGAATCGCAGGACGACACTCAGCTCGTCTCCGGTCGTCACCATACCGGGTTCTATGCTGCCATCGCGCTGCACCTGTTGCAGGCCAATGTCGGCCATCAGACAGTTACACAGGCATTTGCGCCCGACGGTCTCTTCAAACACACCACCCTTGGCGATATAGACGTTTTCCGGCTCCGATGGGCAGCGATAGGCAATCGTGCCGCTGTCGGTGCGGTAGGCCTCGCGCAGAATGCCGATGTCGCAGACCCGGACGCGGTTGTGATATACCTCGGGCTCGGAAGTCGTACCCTCCAGTTGCGCCGCCTTGAAGGGGAAACCCGTGGGCGAGGAACGCGGGTCGGTGAAGACCGAAGCTTCGCCGCGCTTGATCTTCTCCAGCAGCGTGCGCTTATAGTCCTCGCGCAGGCCGGACTCCTCGCAGAAGGCAAACGCCGTTCCCACTTGCACGCCCGCTGCGCCCAACTCCAGCGCCTCCACTATTTTTTCCGGGGTGCCGTAGCTCCCCGCCAGCCAGAATGGCAGACCAACCTGGCGAATCTTTTCCAGATCGACCCGGTCGCGCTCGCCATAAACGGCCTCACCCTTTTCGCTCAGAACCATCTGCCCGCGCGGTGGCGCATTGTGTCCGCCCGCCGAGGGGCCTTCGATCACAAATCCGTCCACCTTGCCGTTGGAGCGGCGAACCATGGTGGTGGCTAACGCGTTCGAGGAGATGATCGCCAGAAAATACGGACGCTCTAAAGCAGGCATGGGCTCGCCGAAAAATTCCTGCGGATCGAAGCGCATCATGCAATCATCGTCCGGCTGCGCCCCGGTCACCGAGAGCGGATAGCTGCCCGCCTGACCGGCGGCAAATGCGTCCAGCACTCCGGGAACTTTCAGCGGAATTCCCGCGCCCATCAAAATGTATCCGGCTCCCGCCAGCATCGAGCCATAGAGCGAAGCCAGCAACGGGAGCTGCAGCTTCTCCATGCAGTTCACGCCCACCGGATTGGCATGGCCTTCCCGCGCCAGCGCCACCTCAACAAAGTTGGCGACAATCAGCAGTTCGGTCGCCTCGCGCGAGTTGACCCTCGCCAGCATCGGCAGCAGGCGGTAAGGTGCGCCCGCGGGCCGCCCGCCGGGAATGTAATACCGATCCAGGACGCGCTTGGCCATCTCAGGAAAAGGGAAGAGCGCCAATCCGCGGCGCATGTGGCCGCCCGGATCGCCATCCTGCAGGCGCCGCGCAAAAATCGTGTCTAGTGCTGTGCTGGAAACAACGCCAAGCTGCCCGGTGAGGGACACAGCCCTCGCCAGCCGCCAATCAGAGACGCCCGCGCCCATTCCGCCCTGGATCAGTACCGGATGCTGAGTCATTCTGCAATTGTGGCAGGCAATTCAGGCCGGTTAAGTCATAGTTTTGTATTACCTGCAGGTGGGAGAACTCTGGGAAACTCTCGTGCAAACTCCTGGCGACCATCGCGAAACGCCTGGACGTTCTCGATGGTCGCTGGAGGTCAATTAAGTCAGCGGGAGCTGCTTATCTCGGTTTCAGAGCGTGAGTGCCATGGGTGATCGCCGCACCGGCGCGAAGTGCTGCGGAAATGACCACAACCTCGGAAATCTCCTGGTCGGTTGCGCCGGCCTCTCGTGCTTTGCCACCATGAATCTCGATGCAATAAGGGCACTGGGTCGTAAATGCCACAGCTAACGCCATTAATTCCTTGTACTTAGCCGGAATCGCTCCGGGACCCATGGCTGCTTTGTCAAACGCCCAGAAAGCCTTTACGGCCTCCGGAGCACCTGCCTCCAGGGTCTCCAAGTTCTTGAGATGTTTCATATCGTACATGGGAAAATTACCTCCTAAGGTTTTGAGCCCCACGATAGTACTCTACTCAGAGCAGATTGCACCAACACTGAATTGTTTACTGCTGGAGAACATCTTCCTCTGGTGCGCGCCGGCCTGCGACCGCGTTAATCCCGACATTCTTGCGCGCAAAGAAAAAGAGCGGAGGACCAAGCCTCCGCTCTCCAACTTCCATAATCAGTTCTGATGACGAATTTCTAGATGAACATTTCGTCGCTCGACGCCGCCTTGTTGCTTTGCGCCTTGCGCCCACTCATCAACGCGCTAAAACCCGCCGTTACGCCTTCCATCAGCGCGGACAGATGCCGCACCGGTGCGTTCACCGTGTGTTGCAGTTTTTCGGCTGTAAGGTCAACCCGCTGCATGGTGCGCGTTGCCAGTACATCGGCACGTTCGCCTGGGCCCGGGCGATGCCGACGATCTCCGTGACCGCTTCGTCGATCTGGCCAGCTTGCGTCCGTACCAGCGTCCGAGGTTTCCGCCAGATTCGTAATCACCGTCTGGATCTTCGGTGCGCTCTCATCCACCATGCCGCGCACCTTTTCGACCAATGGCAGAACCTGCTCTTCGACCCGGCTGGAAAGCGCTTCCATCCGCCGGCCCATCTTGCGCGTGGAGAAGTACATTCCCGCCAGGATCAGGGTCTGCAGCACGACCGCGACCGAGGTCACCGCGACAAAAGCGATGAGTGAGGTTTCATGCATGATGGCTCCATTCGCTCGCCAGGCTTTCTAGCCGATCGCCCGCTCCAGCGAATTCTTACAGGTTTACAGTTTGGGAGCGCCGGGCTCGGGAGTCGGTTCCTGGCTGGCATCCCGATAAGCCTGACGGCCCGCTTCAAAGGCCGAGCGGATGTTGTCTTTCTGCTGCGAGATCACGTCCTTGCCGTGATCGGCCCATTGCTGCGCCTGCTCCTTGTACTTGCGGGCGCGCTCCTGAACCACTTCGCGGCTTTCTTCCGCCGCATTTAGAATTGACTCGCGGGTCTCGCGCCCCGCCTTGGGAGCATAGAGAACGCCTACTGCGGCGCCCACACCGAGTCCTGCCAGAAACCATAAAATGCCACTACCGCTGCAGCTTTCATCAGCCATGAAGTGCCTCCTGGAACTACCTGAAGGGCTAAATGTTAGCACCCAGGTTGGGGAATTACAAACCAGTGTTGCCTCCGCGATTGCGGCCGCCCGATTTTGTTTTGCCGCGAAGCTTTCAGGCACAGCCGCAATGAGTATCGCCGGAAGTTCCTGGCCATGCGGCCAATTTTTGTCCTATCATTCCATTATGGCTGAGGTGTGACGAACATCACAGTTCATCGTGACGAATACACTTAGGGCGATACCGCACGTTTGTATAATCAGCAGTGTCCTTGCCGCGTTTTCCGTCCGTTGAGAGAGGTTGGTGAGGGCTTCTTTAATCTATGCCATTGCTTTGGCTTCGAGTTGCGACCGTTTTGTACGGAGTGGGTCTGATCCACGCGATCCTGATGCTCCGGCAGCGCGGCGAACGTTCTGGACGGATTGCTGCCCCCGCAGTTGCTCTGGGAATGGTCTTTCATTTTGTCTCCCTCGTGGAGACCGCAGTGTTATATGGCTACTCTGAGCTGCTGAATATTCGCCACGCCGAGTCCGCCCTGGCACTGATCATTGCCCTCATCTTCACCGGCTTTATTTGCGCTATAAGACGGCTTCTCCGGCAGCATTCATCTTTCCGCTGATCTTCCTTCTGACTTTTGCTTCCGCCATAGCCCAGCATCCGGTGGCGTTTTCCTCGCCCAGCTTCCGTAGCGGCTGGATCGTGTTTCACGTCTGCACCCTGTTGTTCGGCTATGCCATGCTCTTCCTGAGCTTTGTTTCGAGCCTGCTCTACCTGATCTTGTCGCGCCAGCTCAAACGTAAGCAGACCCCGAGTTGGGCCTCTCGTATGCCCGCCTTGCAGGAGGTCGATGAACTTGGCTACCGCGCTCTGCTGCTGGGCTTTCCCTTCATGACGGTGGGACTTCTGGCCGGATCGGTGGTCGCTCAGGAGCGCTACGGACCGACCTATTTCACTGATCCCAAGGTGTTACTCTCTCTACTGATGTGGGGCATTTATCTTGTCCTGCTGTATACGCGCTGGAGTGCCGGCTGGCGAGGCCGCAAAGCCGCCTATCTGGCCAGCTTTGGATTTATCGTCTCGGTTTGCGCGTGGGGTGCAAATTACTTGAGCAGATTGCATAGGTTCATCGCCCCATGAATTTTTTTGTGTTGGGAGTAAATCACAAGACCGCGCCGGTCGAAGTGCGGGAGCGCTTCGCCATCTCCGAGTCGCGTCTGCCCGAGGCCCTCGGCAAGCTCACCTCGATGGACGGTGTCGAGGAGGGCATGATTGTCTCCACCTGCAATCGGGTGGAGATCTTCGCACGCTCTCAGAACAGCCATTGCGATCTGCAGAAGTTCGTTCGCGACTACTTCGGTTTCAGTGCCGGCGAGTACGAGCCCTACATCTTCGAGCATCAGCAACTTGAAGCCGTCAAGCATGTCTTCCGGGTCGCCTCCAGCTTGGATTCCATGGTGGTCGGCGAGTCGCAAATCCTCGGACAGGTCAAGGAAGCCTACGCCACCGCCCGCGCCCTGGGCGCGGTAAATTCGCAGCTCGATCAGCTTTTGACCCGCGCCTTTGCGGTCGCCAAGAAGGTGCGCAACGAGACCACCATCGCCACCTCCTCGGTGTCCATCGCTTCGGTGGCCGTCAACAGCGGATAAAAAACACTCTAACTCAGGCCTGTTGCCGGTTACCCCATGTTTGGAGTGTCCTTAATATGATCATTTCGGCGCGGAAGCAGCGGGTGCGAATTACTCTATGGGTGATGCTGGCAGCCATCCCTGTGGCGCCCAGTTTGCCGCTGAGATATTTGGAATGGACAGGAATCGACCGACGCTCGATGATCCGACCCAGCTTCGTTTGACTCTCGAACTTTAACAGTGTTTGATGGTTTCAGCGGGATGTGTGTCACTCCTGCTGCTCTCAGTTATGGAGACACGGAATGCGAGCGGGTGCGGAGATGCTGGCAGCGATTATTATGTCGAGTGCATTATTGTTTGGATGCGGCGGCGGAGATGGCTCGACTTCAACCGTCGTCACTACTGCGGCGCCCACCATCACCACGACTAATGCGCAGAATGGCGCCGTGGTGGCGAGTTTGACGGCGGCCTCCGGCGCTGCCATTCATTACACCGTGGACGGTTCGACGCCTACCAATGCCTCGCAACTCTACGAGGCGCCGTTTCTGGTGGCTTCGAACCTGACCGTCAAGGCTATCGCCATGGTTCCGGGCAAAGCGGCTAGTAGCGTTGCCAGCCAGAACTTCTCGCCCAACATTCCATCGGGAACACTGGTCTGGTCCGAAGAGTTTACCAACGCCACCAACGCTAATGCGCAGCCCAATCCGCTGGTATGGACCTACGACACCGGCAACAGCGGTTTCGGCAATCACGAACTGGAGAACTACTGTGCATGGGGATCGACCGCTTCACCGTGCAACACTGCGAGTCCGAATGCCTACGTGGGCACAGATGGATATCTGCACATTGTTGCGCGGCAGCCTTCAACCGGCGTCTACACGTCGGCTCGTTTGAAGACTCTGGGTTTGTTCAGTTTTCAATACGGCAGGATTGAGGTGCGCGCCCAGGCGCCGGAAGCGCAGGGCTTTTGGCCGGCGGCCTGGCTGATGGGCAACAACATTGCCACCGTCAACTGGCCGGCCGGTGGCGAGATGGATGTGCTGGAACGGATCAACGCGGCAGCCACGCCCGATTGGAATGAAGGCTCGATTCACGGAACCGGATTTACTGGCAGCAAGCTCGGCACGGTTTTCAATTTTCCCAGTGGGCAAACGGCAGCAGGCTGGCACACCTATGGCATGATCTGGAGTCCGGGCAGCGTGGCCTATTATGTTGACGACCCCACCCATCCCTACGTCACCTATACGACCTCGAGCATCAGCAGATTGAAAGGCGCGGTCTGGCCCTTTGACGCTGGCCAGAGCAACTACATCATTCTTAATTTGGCCGTGGGTGGCGATTGGCCTGGTTCGCCCAACGCCACCACTCCATTTTCTTCAGAAATGCTGGTGGACTACGTGCGGATTTACACGAATTAGGTGAATGAGGGGAAGACTCGTGCGCGCGGTCAACCATCCAGGTACGTTTTCCGGCCCTGCGCAAGCATCTGCGCGGCAAGGACGGGCAGATCCGCCGCTTTCAGGAGGGCGACGAGGTGCTGGTGATCCCGTCCATCGACGGCGGGTGAGGCTGAATTTTTTCCAATTCGAGTTACGGCGGTTACCAGAGGCTCTCCCGGTTGGGAGAGCCTTTTTGTTACTGCTGAGTTACAGACTAAACAAGGATTCACGCCGTATTTGCATATATCTGACCGTATCTTTACAATACATAGCGGATACTGCTCAGGTGAGAACGCATACGGGTCAGGAAGTTTCGCTGAAGCTGTCCGTTGGTTCCATCCCTCTGATAGAGCCAGGATTTTCCACACAAATACAATCCACACCTCCTGCTCAGGCTAGGCCGCGTATTCATGCCGAGGTCGGGCGTTACCGCGTGCGGCTGGCAGAGAACATTGAAGATCGCGATGCCGCCTGCCGGCTTCGTTTCAAGGTATTCAACATCGAGTTGAATGAAGGGTTAGTCAGCTCCTACCAAACAGGCCTGGATACCGACCAGTTCGACCTCTTCTGCGAGCACCTGCTGGTGGAGGACAAGCTGGAGAGCAACCCGGCCAAACGTGTTGTGGGCACCTACAGGATGCAGTCCGGCGCAACCGCAGCGCATAACCTGGGCTACTACTCCGAGCAGGAGTTTGATTTTTCCCCCTATGAACCGTTGCGCGCGGACATTCTGGAACTGGGCCGAGCCTCCATCGATCGCGCGCATCGAACGCCCGAAGTGCTTACCTTGCTGTGGCGGGGCATCGCCCAGTATGCTAACGACATGGGATTGCGTTACCTGGTCGGCTGCTCATCGTTGACTTCGAAAGATCCGGTTGAGGGCTGGCGGGTATATAACCAGCTTGAACGTTACCGGGTTTCTCCAGAGTTCGAGACTGCGCCGACCGCCGCCTACGCCTGTCCCAGCGAGCATGAGGGCGCACAAGCACAGCCGTCGCCCTGCCAGCAAGACCCATCGAATGAGAACATTGCGCCCACTCAGACGCATGTACCCAAGCTGCTGAAAACCTATATGGCCCTGGGAGCGCGCATCTGCGGCCCGCCGGCCTGGGACCGGGAGTTTGGCACCATCGATTTCCTTACACTGCTCGATCTGAAGTTGCTCTCGCCCTCGGCGCGCAACCGCTTCCTGACTCCGCTGCACACATGATCTTTCGCACGATCCGGCGCGCTGTGGCGCTGGTGCTGGCTTTGGCCTTCTGCATCTTCCGTTATTGGCTGATTCGTATGCGCGGCCCGCTGCCCATGAAACGCCGCGCGGAGTGGGCGCAGTATACCGCCAAGGCCATTATGGCTGGCGTGGGCATCCACTATCGTGTTGAAGGCACGCCACCTACGCACGGGCTGGTGGTCTCAAACCATCTCAGCTACCTCGATGTTCTGATTCTCTCGGCGGCCATGCCCTGCTTCTTTGTGGCCAAGATTGAGATCGGCGGCTGGCCCATCTTCGGCTGGTCTGCGCACGTCAGCGGGACTATCTTCCTGGACCGCACCAGCAAGGAAAGCGCCATGAGCGTGGCCGATCAGATGGTGGAGCGGCTCAAGCAACCCATTCCGGTTCTGCTATTTCCGGAGGGCACCAGCACCGACGGCAGCCAGGTGATTCCCTTCCATCCGCGGCTGATTGACCCAGCCACCTCGACTGGAACGCAGATTACGACTGCCGCTGTCCGCTACGTAGTGAAGGACGGCACGCCGGAGAAGGAACTGTGCTGGTATGGCGATGAGACGTTCACGACGCATCTCCTGAAGGTTCTGGGAGTTGCGGGCTTCTCCGCCGTGGTGCGCTTTGGCCAGCCGCGCGTCTATGATGACCGCCGCACCGCCGCCGATGCGACGCACGATGAGATTGCGGCGATGCGCGAGGAGATGATGAGGGACTAGGGACTAAGGAATAGGGAACAGGGAATAGGGAACAGAAAGCAAAGAACAGGCACGAAAACGCGTAACAAGTACCTCTACTTCAAAGTAGAGGTTTTTTGCGCAAAATGGGGTTATTTGGGGAGCGGGGACTGGCCCCTTCAACAGGCTCTCGTCAACAAAAGACAAACGCAGATCCTTCGACTTCGCTCAGGAGGCTGTCCGGGCGGGGACTTGCCGAGATAGTGATCAGTGGACAGTGGTCAGTGATCAGCCACCTGCGGAGAGGCCAACGGCCTTCGGCAGAGCGGCAAAGATGGCTCTGGGTTACCCGGAAAACGCTTCTGACTGGCCGACATACAGGAATTCATGCACCATCTTCTACGGAACAATTATTTATCCTGTTAACACTGCCTTACCTGAAACAAAGTATTTGCACAGTATTAATATGTGAGTTACAACGCTGGCAATGCCGATTCCATGACTTTTTTCGATAGTCTGTAGACTTTCCACCGACTCTCAATCTTCGGAAGTATTTTCTGCCAACCTGTCTGACTCCTAACAAGCTCGGCCACACCGGAACCCATGCTCAATAGATCCCGCATGACTTCCGTATAAAACTCGAGAGACAATACAGCATAATTCTGAAGTCGCTGAAGTGTCGTCTTGCTTACAGCCACCTCAGGGTGAAGTTTGTTAAGAAAAGTAGCTCCATTTCTCTGATGGAGGATATAACCCATAACTGCAAGCACGAAAAATGTACCACCTCGCTTTAGAATACGAACTCGTTCATGATCGCCACTTTGGGCTGCTGCCGACAGTTCCTTTTTTACAAGATTCCTAGCAACTCGGCCGGCTTGCCAAATGATTACGATCTCTTCTGGACGAATTTGAGCCGGGAACACTTGATCTTTATGCGTCGTGAAAACTTTACCTTTATCTTTGTAGCCAATCGCTGGGAAACCACGAAATGCTGCACCATATTGTGCACATAAATCATGCCGTATTAGCTGTAATTTTCTATCCCGCATAAACTTCACTTTTATTTTGGCGTCAATTCTCTCGCCCCTTCTCAATTGGTACAGGAAAGGTTGCGGGAGCTCTGCTAATTCTTTCTTCAACCTCTTCTGAAGCCTATCCTGTGCATTCAAATCCCACAGGCGGATAGGATTCTGGGAGTTGTTGTAAAGTATGATCGAATCGATTATTCGTTCAGGCGAAGCAATGAAGCGTACGCCAACTTTCACTTTTCTCGCTGCTGACTCTGATCCATTCCACAAAGAGACGGTCGTTTGGCATCCATTAACGATGCTGAAGTTTGTAAGAGTAATCTGCTTATTACTCGAATCGTGATCATCCAAATCATAATCGTCGCAGACGAACGTCACACCATTATTGTAGGCCCAGAAATTCTTACGGTCCTTACGATCTCCCAGTGTGTCCTGAATGCCTGCATTCACACCACCCTTGCGAGCTCCTAGAAATAACCGGACATTTCTATCAAAGAGACGATCTCCGAAATTGCCATAAAGATCACGGAGTACGTTTCCTTTGATTGTGGCAACCACGGCTTTCCCATAATCTCCCGGCTCCTCAAAGCACCTTAGCATACCGAGTGTGGTTTTGCTGATCCGCGTGCTCTGATCAATTTGTTCCTCATGTATTTTCTTCAACGAATCCAGATTATAGATCTTGCAAGAACGTGCTGGTATGCTCGAAGCCTCCTTAACATTGAACTGACGCGATACATCATCGATGTCTTTGTGCGATGGCCCACAATAGGCATAGATGTACTCTGTCGAATAGTATTTCTGCTGGGCCTCAGCATATTCGGCAGCAGCGTTCGCTAATTCGGGACGACCCTCACGCACTAACGCTTCCACGTCAGCGAGCCAGTCTGTACTATGGATGAGTCCTAATAGTTCGCCTTTCTTAGCCTTATATCGGCCGGCAGACCCAAACTTAAATTGTGCTATCGTAACTCGTTCCGTTTCGTCATCAACCCAGAAAAGATCGATATCCTTGTCATTTGCCCCGTCGAGAGAGGCCGCTTCGTATGCATCGGATTCATCAAGTTGTAAGTTTTCCAGACAAAACCACATCGCGAACGCTTTTCCCTCAGATATTTTGTACTTCAACCGAAGGGAAGAAATTTGGCCCTTGAGAAACTTGAGAAACTCTGAGTCAGTCACTGATTTTGATTCCTCCAATAATTCGATGCTTGGTAGAGAATTATGAATTTCGTTTGAGTTGTCATCCTGTGAGCCCGCGATACCTTCGCTCCAATAGTACAATATATCGTTTCCAAGTTGTTGGCTATTCGAACGCTACCTATTATTCAATTAAACCGGCACGAGAAACGGGCTGAAAAACGAACCCTTCATACGCGGCTTCGCCGCGTGGATTGATTTCTAAAAACGGGTGGGCTTGTGTCGGCACGACTGAAGTCATGCCCTGACACAAAGCGAGGAAAGCGAATGCAGGTCCTTCGACTCCCCACCCCAGCGCACAAAGATCGTGCGCCGGGGACCCCGGTTCCGGGCTATTTTCACATTGCCCCTCCGGGGCGAGACTCCTCGTTTGGCCGGCGTTCCCAGCATTCCGCTTCGCACCATGCTGGGCTAATATCCTCCACTCCCTACGGGAGGGATTGCGGCAACCTCATCTACTCGTTGCCGTCGATGCCGTCGGAGCCGGCGCTGACGACGGTGAGGCGATGGCCTTCGTATTGCTCGTAAGGAGCAGAAGTGAGAATTCCTCAAACGAAATAATTTGGATGGATAATGCCCAGTTTTCTCTTTCTGGATAGGATCACCGAGCTATAATATCGCAGAGCTTGATCCGTCGCCGAGACATCGAAAAGGTCACCGTTTACCGCCCTTCGAGTTGTTCCAGCACAGAGGTAGGAACCTGCATGAACAACGAAGAGCTAATCCTTGTAACGGGCGCGACCGGCTTTCTCGGCGTGCAACTGGTGCGCGAGCTTTTGGATTGTCAGCCGAAGGCCAGACTGGCGCTGTTGATACGTGACAGAGCAGGCCAATCGGGTCAGCAGCGCGCCGATTTGATCGTTCCTCCCGCCGAACGATCTCGTGTTCAGGTCTATTCCGGAGATGTGAGCCAACCCAGCTGCGGTCTGGATACCGCTGCTTATCAGCGCCTGAGCGCGGAGACTACCCGCGTGATTCACTCCGCGGCCACGGTGCGTTTCGATCACTCGCTGGAGGAAGCTCGCAGTATCAACGTCGAGGGCACCCGCCGGATGCTGGATTTCGCCGCTGGAATGCGCCAGCTTCGCAGCCTGGCCTATGTGGGCACGGCTTACGTGGCCGGAGAGCGTACGGGGCTGGTGCGGGAAAACGAGCTCGCCGTTGGTCAGAGCTATCGCAACACCTACGAACAGACCAAGGCGGAGGCTGAAGCGCTGGTCCGTTCGCGCCTCGGCTCCTTGCCGGGGATCATATTACGTCCCAGCATCATTGTTGGCGATTCACGCACCGGGGTCACCTCCAGCTTCAAGATGATGTATTGGCCGCTGAAGATCTATGCGCGCCGATTGTGGCGCACCGTGCCAGGCTATCCGGACGCGGTGCTGGATATAGTGCCAGTGGATTTCGTTTCCAGTTCGGTGGCGCGGCTGGTCTTTGACGAGGCCGCCCTGGGCAGCACCATCCACCTCTGCACCGGACCGGATGGAAGCGCAACCATTCATCAGGTCGCACAACGAGCCATGGAGTACTTTCACGGGCCGGAGCCGCGTTACGTCGATCCGAAGTTGTTTTTCGCTGCGCTGCGGCCGCTGCTGTTTCTATTGTTGTGGGGCCGTAAGCGTCGTGTGCTGCGCGATGGTCGCGCCTATCGTGACTACTTCACCATGCGTATGCAGTTTGACACCAGCAACGCGGAGCGGCTGCTTAAACCCGCGGGAATCAGCCCGCCGCCGGTGCTGGAGTACCTGGATCGCCTTTTCAAATACTGCGTAGAGAGCGACTGGGGCCGCAAGCAGGTGGCTGAGATATGAACATCTTCCGCCGATTTCAACTTGCGCGTGACCGCAAGATCACGGTGGCCAATCTTGTGGATGATCTGCTTAGGCGCAAGGGGGATTGCGAAGTCTGCGTGGTAGATGACGGAGCTTATTATCTGACCGAACTGCACACCGATGTCTGCCGCAAGGATGCTTTTCTCCGTCGCGTGATCGCACTCCGTCCCGGCCAGCCAGTCGCCATTTATCGCAGCAACAACCGGTTTTGTCTTCATTGGTTTCTGGCGATCATCCGTGCTGGAGGCATCGCGGTTCCTCTCAACCCGCTTCTCTCTCTGGCCGAAGTGCGGCGAATTCTGGCCGATAGCGGCACGGAGATCCTGGTGACCGACAAGGCGGTTTTCGAAAGCAAGATCGCCGACCGCAACGCGCTGCATGTGCGCACCTGGATACAAGACGATGATGAAGCCGAGACACTGGATGGATTTGTACGCATATGCGATACCGGGCCAGCATTTCCGCCTGCCGACCTTGATCCGGCCGCTACGGTTGCGGTCTTCCATACTTCCGGCACCAGCGGTTTTCCCAAAGGGGCAGCCTTGTCGAGCGATATGCTGCTTGGGGCGCGTGCATCCACCGTGCTGGCCGGAGTATTTATGGGACCGGGCGACCTGGCTCTCATCGCGCTTCCCTGGTCTCACATCATGGCCGTCAGCATTGCGCTTTATGGATTGATGGTGGGCATCCGCGGCTGTTTTCTCGATCACTTCGACGTCGCAATCGCGCTGCATCAGATCGAGCGGCTTCGTGTTACATCCGTTGTCGGCGTACCGGCGATGTTTGCACGGCTGGTCAACAGCAATCCTGATCCCGCGCAGCTGAAGAGCGTGCGCCTGTGGCTTTCGGCCAGCGATTACCTGCCTGCGGAAGTTCGCCGACAGTTGCGGAGGTTCGGCGCTCTTCTGCGACTACCGGGCGGCCGGCGCATTCCGCCGGTGTTGTTGAACGGCTACGGCATGGTGGAATTGGGCGGCCTGGCCATGATGGGCGTTGAGCTGCCGTTTATTTCAGGCAGCGGCGATCTGTGTTTCCCTGTGCCGCCATTTCACATTCGCGTGGTGGACGAAAACGGACGGCGCCTACGAGCCGGCGCAACCGGCGAATGTCAGATCCGACGCAGTGGTCTTACTCCGCACTATTGGAAGGATAAGGGCGACAGTCAGGGCTTGCTTACCAGCGACGGGTGGATGCGCACGGGCGATCTTGCCCAGCGTAACCGCATGGGCCTGATCCGGGTGGTGGGGCGCATGAAAGAAGTGATCAAATCCGGCGGCTACTCGGTTTACGTTCGCGAACTCGAAGGTGCGGTGATGGCTCATCCGGCGGTTGCGCGGGCCGTCGCCTTCGCCTTGCCCCACAAGGACAAGGGCGAGATTCCCGTGGCTGCGGTCGAACTACGCGAAAGCTCTCAGACCAGCGAAGGCGAGTTGCTGGCCTGGTGCAGGCAAAATCTTGCCGCCTATAAAGCGCCGCGTCGAATATGGATTTTTGATCCCGGCGGCTTACCGCAGAATCACAACGGGAAAATACTGCGCAGGGAATTGCAGGAGCGGTTTTTGCGGGAGATGGATGTAGACCCGGTCCACAGACCTTAGTCGTGGCGCAGCGCCTCAACCGGCAAAAGCCGCGCACCGCGCCACGCTGGAAACGCCCCGGCGATCAGCCCTGCCAGAAGCGCAATGCCCAGGGCCTCGGCCAGCAACGGCAAAGGAAAAGATGCCGTGACGATACTTGCAGTCTTCCGATGAACGACAGTTGAGCGGCCATGATGTTGGAGTGAGTCCTCACATTCTCGGATTCCTGGTGTGCAAAATGCCAGTTTATGAGGCGCCACAGTCCTGTTCATTGAAGAAGCCAGCAGGGCGCGTCATTTTTCAATTCTGGCGGTCGCGGGCGAGATGAAGTGATATTAATGCTATCGAAACGCTGATCTTTCTATTCATATCTTTGGTACATCAAGAAAGTCCATCACCATTGTCGGCGAGGAGGAGACGGAGGTCGCGGAGGTTGTGGCCGGTGGGACCGGTGACTACAGCGTCTCCAAGGGCGGTGAACATGGGGCAGGCGTCGAAGTTGGCGAGAGAAGATTTGAGATGGAATCCGAAGGCGTGGGCGCGGGTGACGGTGGTGGGGTCGGCGATGGCTCCGGCAGCGTGTGAGTTGCCGTCGATGCCGTCAGAGCCGGCGCTGAAGACGGTGAGGCGCTGGCCTTCGTATTGCTCGAGGTCGAGGGCGCAGGCCATGACGAATTGCTGGTTGCGTCCTCCGGCGCCGGGAGTGCGGTTGAGGGTGACCGTGACCTCTCCGACGGAGATGAGGCAGAGGCGGGGATGGGCGGCGCGCAGGGCGTGAAAGCGTTTCAACAGGTATTGGGCGGCGTCGGCGTAGTCCCAGTCGTCACAACTGTTGTCGACGACGACGTGAAAGCCGGCCTGTTGGGCGAGGGCGCGGGCGTTTTCGGCGAGGTCGTGGCTGGAGAGGAGTAGCTCGAAGACAGAATCGCGGAAGGCGGGGTCTTCGCTGGACATGGCGGCGGCGGCGGTAACGCGGCGAGCGGGCGCGGCATCGGGCTTGCCGAAGGCGGGAAAGAAGGGCGGAAACCAGCCCTTGTTGCCGGGGGATTCAGGCAGGTCGGCCCGCTCGAAGAATTCGCGGATGGAGGGCGGGAGCTTGGCGTTGAGATTGTACTTATCCAGCAGGTGGCGGACTTCGGCGACGGTGGAGTGGTCGGGCGAGGTGGGGCCTGAGGAGAGCGCATCCAGAGAGCGCAAAGGGACGTCGGGGAGCAGGATGCTGACCTTGGCGGCTTCACCGGCGGCGATGGCCAGACGGCCGCCCTTGACGGCGGAAAAGTGCTTGCGGAGGGTGTTGATTTCGCTGATGGGAGCGCCGGAGGCCAGCAGCAATTGATGAAAGCCGATGGTGTCGTCGAGGGAGATGTGCGGGTCGAGCGGCAGATCGAAGATGGCCGAGCCGCCGCCGGAGATGAGGAAGAAGACGAGCGTGTCTTTTCTAGCTTTTTTAAGAAGCATGGCCAGTGCGGCGCGTGCTCCGGCGAAGGACTCCTCGTTGGGCAGCGGATGGCCGCCCTCGAAGTAGCGAAAGCGCCATGAGCGGTGGGCGGGAAGCTGGTTGGAGCAGCAGATGCCACGCAGGCCCTCGCGGCGTTTCATGCGGGCCAGAAGCACATCGAGCATGGGGCCGGCAGCCTTGCCCAAGGCGATGACAAGAATCTTATTGTAGCTGTAGATATCGATGGAGTCTGGTCCGCTGCCGTCGGGGAGAAGGCGGTGGAGGATATTGCCCTCAAAGCGAATACGGCGGTCGAAGGCGGATTCGATGCTGCAGGCCTTAATTGCGCCGGTAAATATGTCGTTGGCAGTGGCATGCAGAACATCAAGTGAGGAATCGGTGACCGGGGACATCAAAGTTGCTCCTTGAAAGTGTCTGCCAGCCAAACGGCGAGCGCCGCTTGCATGGGCTCGAGTTGACCGGCAAAGAAATGATCGGCGCGGGGGAGGAGCACCTGTTGTTTGGCTTCGGCGAGAGCGGTAGTGGCGGTCATTCCACACACTATTCTACGCTCTTTGGGCAAATTTTCCCATTTTGGTATTCATGGATTTACGAAAACGGGTGGCCGTTGTCCGCGCAGGGTCAAAAGAGGCAGACTCAACATTTTTGAAGGTGTCTAACCTTTTGAGGTATTCTGACATAATCATGACCACTCCCCAGGTTAATCATCATATCGAACCTATTGATCCCATTCAGTTGACACGACAACTGTGCGAGATCGAGTCAACTACCTATCACGAGGGCGCGGTGGGAGATTTTCTGACCGGATTTCTAATCCGGCGCGGATGGTATGCGGAAAAGACACCCGTTCCGCAGCCACCGGCACACGCCGATGCCGGAGAACGCTGGAATGTCTATGCGGGCACGGCGGGCGAGTCGCCCGATCTGGTGTTTTCTACGCACATGGATACCGTGCCACCCTACATTCCTTTCAGCGAGGACGATGACTTTATGTACGGCCGCGGGGTCTGCGACGCCAAGGGAATCATCGCCGCCCAGGTGGCCGCAGCTGAGTTTCTGCGGGTTATGGGATATCGGATAGGGCTGCTGTTTGTGAGTGGCGAGGAGCGCGACTCGGCCGGCGCGAAAGTCGCCAACCAGATGAACAGGGGTAGCCGCTTTCTGATCAACGGCGAGCCTACCGGTAACCGCCTGGCGCTGGCCTCGATGGGCGCACTGCGCGCGGTCTTCCGGTCAACCGGCAAGATGGCTCACTCGGCCTATCCGGAGTTGGGAGACAGCGCCATCCACAAGTTGGTCAAGGCGCTGGGAAAACTGCTGAAACTCCCGCTGCCGACCACTGTAGATATAGGCTCCAGTACGCTCAACATTGGCCAGATCGAGGGCGGCTATGCTCCCAATGTCATCGCCGACAAAGCCGAGGCGCAGGTGCTGGTGCGACTGGTGGGGGATTCAAAGCCGGTGCGCGCCGCGCTCATCGATGTCGCCGAAGGACTGGCTGAAGTGGAGTTTACGCTGGAGATTCCCTTTATCCGCCTACACGCCGTTCCGGGTCTGCCCACCATGATCGCCAAGTTCACCACTGACATTTCCATGCTCTCCAACTATGGCGAGCCGCTGCTGCTGGGGCCGGGTTCCGTCCACGTAGCCCATACGCCCTTTGAGAAGCTGGCGAAAAGTGAGCTGCTGGATGCGGTGGAACTGTACATACGCGTGGCGAAGCAGTTGCTGGGGTGAAGGCAGGGCGGCAGATTCTGGTAAACTCAGGTTGAATCTTCTGATCGTTGAAAACAATATGCTTACGTCACTGAGAATTCGGAATTTCAAGGCGTGGAGGGATACGCGTGATGTACGACTAGCGCCCCTGACGGTGATATTCGGGAGTAACAGTGCGGGGAAAAGCAGCATCGGACATCTATTACTAGCATTGAAACAAACGGCTTTGGCTACGGATCGAAAACGTGCCTTGCATTTGGGAGATACTAATTCCCTGATAGATCTCGGGACTCTTTCCGATTGCCTTTATGGACACGAACTGATGTCGAGTTTGGAGTTCGAGCTTAAATGGAGATTGCCTAAGACGCTGATTGTTCGCGACTTGCACGAAATTAGCAATACATACAGTGGAAACTCACTATCTCTCAAGGCGATCTTGAAGGCCGACAACAAAGAGCAGCCGGGGATTCAAGGAATTGAATACATTCTGCGCGATGGGGCGAAATCCGTTCTTGGTATTGAGCATAAGCGAAACGGTAGCGATAATAAGTGGGTACTAAAATCTGAGGAATATGATTTTGTTCCAGCGATGGGACGAAATTGGCCCTTGACTGAACCTGAGAAGTTCTATAAGGTCTCCGAAACTAGCATTTCCAGATGGCAGAATGCCGGGTTTCTTGCCGATTTTGCCTTGGAAACGGAAAGGATGCTAGATGGTTTCAGTTATTTAGGCCCGCTTCGCAATCATCCACAGAGAATATACCAGTGGTCAGGAGATACTCCCGGAGATGTGGGACAGAGAGGAGAATCGACTGTGGCAGCCATTCTTGCCGCGCAGCAGGATGGCAGAAAACTCAACCGTGGCCGGAAGAGACCAACCACGACGTTCGCGGAGTTTATGGCGCAGTGGCTTATCGAGATGAATATAATTCATAGTTTCGCGGTGAAGCCAGTGGCCAAAGGGCGAAAGGAATTCGAGGTTCTCATCAGAACTAATGCCTGGTCTCCAGAAGTTAAGATCACAGACGTCGGATTTGGGGTATCGCAAGTTTTACCAGCACTCGTCCAAGCGTTTTATTGTCCGCCTAACTCAACCGTCTGGATGGAACAGCCGGAAATACACCTACACCCACAGGTCCAATCAGTTTTGGCTGATGTCCTTATCTCAGCTGTTCAGGCGTACCAGGACGGTTCAGCAAGGAATGTTCAGCTGATTGTCGAAAGTCATTCCGAACACTTTTTGACGAGACTTCAGCGAAGAATTGCCGAGGACATTATTAAGCCAAGCGAGGTCGCGGTTTATTTTTGCAGAAATACCAAAGACGGCGCTGTACTTGAGGAGCTTGATCTCAATCTTTTCGGAGAGATCAGAAACTGGCCAAAGGATTTCTTTGGGGACCAAATGGGCGATCTATCGGCGCGGACGATAGCTGCTCAGAGGCAGCGTCTTAAATTACAGGGGGCCGGAGCGTGAAATCAGGCTCTCATGCGGTTGTTGATACTAACGTTTTGCTTGTTGCTAACGAACAGCATGAAAATGTTTCTCCCGAAGGCATTATCGCCTGCGTCGAGAGGCTTGAACGTCTTAAAAAGAACGGCTGTGTTGTACTTGATGATGGATATGAGATTCTGAGCGAGTATAGTCTCAAGACAGATTCAAAGAAGGGTCTTGGGGTTGGCGATGAATTTTTAAAATGGCTACATCAGAACTCGAGAAACCCTCAACTTGTTGCGCAAGTACATATCGAGAAGCACGCCGATAGAGGCTATGCCGAGTTTCCAGATGATATGGAACTGTGTGAGTTCGATCCAGAAGACCGTAAGTTTGTAGCGGTGGCAGTGGCGCATCCAAACCGGCCTCCAATATTGCAAGGCACCGACTCAAAATGGATACTCTGGACCGAGAAGCTGTTGGCTCATGGGATCGAGGTCGAATTCCTTTGTCCCGGCGATATTGCGGGGTTCTTAGACAGAAAGATAACTTGAAAAGCACTACTTTCGAGACCCGGGTTAACGGACAGCTTCTCAGGCGGATTTGGAGCGGGCGCGCGCGGCCCGCAACTGTGGGGTAGCTGATTGAAGGGCTAGCTCGGCGACGGTTGCCGTGTTCAGAACCTTCAGCATAGCCTCCTGGGCACTGGCCCAGACGGGATGCGCAGGGCAAAAGGATTTCCTCTTGCAGGATGCGCCGTTGACCAGGCATAGGTTCAAATGGATAGGCCCCTCGATGGCCTCAATCACAGAGCTGACGGTTGCCTTGCGTCCGGGAGTCAGAAGCACGAAGCCGCCTGCCTGTCCTCGCCGGGAAGCGATGAATCCTGCACGGCACAAGGCTTGCAGAACCTTGGAAAGAAAGCTTTGCGGAGCTCCCGTGGCGCGGGCCAGCGCAGGCAGCAGCGCACGCTCATGGGCGGGCAGCGTGGCCATGTGGATCATTACGCGAATCCCATAATCCGCGGCTCGCGTTACCTGCATGGTAGAGCTGGCTTTATCCATTGGTTGCTCCTTCTAACCTCTATGGTAATTAATCTTACCGCGATTGATCGCCTGACGTATGCGGATCGGCGGCCAAAGGGCAACCAGCGCAGTGGGCAACCCTGCCGCAATGGGCTTTGCCTACGGCGACCGTGAGGGCATGAAATTCGTTGAAGAGGTGCGCTTGATCGACGGAGGAATCGCCGGCGAAGGCCTGACGGGTGAGATTGGACAGGGAATCGTAGCCCCTGCGATTGCGTCCCGGCGCGGGCTTGAGAAGCCGGTGGCGCTCAGCGATGCGGCGCAGATACTCGTCGGCAACGGGAACGGGATGGCCGAGGGCGTATAGCAGGATGGCGTCGGCGGTTTCCGGACCAACGCCGGGCAGGGCAAGCAGACGGGAGCGCAGGGCGGGCGTGGGAGCGGCGGCGAGTTTTTTGATTGAACCGCAGAACTCCTCGTCGAGCAGGGCTACAAATGCCTTCAGCGCGGGCGCTTTACGGGTGGAAAAGCCGGAGGGCTGGATAAGACGCTGCAACTTGCTGAGGGGGAGCGAGCGCAGGCCGTTCACAGTCAGAGCTCCAGCGGCGCGCAAGTTGGCGAGTGAGCGCTCGACGGCCTTCCAGGATGTGTTCTGGGTGAGGTAAGCGCCGAGGATGACCTCAAAGGGTGTTTTTGCCGGCCACCAGTGCTGGGGACCGTATGCCTGGGCCAGTTGATCGTGCATCCGGCGCAGCCGTTGGGCGGCGGTGGGTTGGGTTGAGGTCACGGCTGGTTTCAGGATAACGGCAGGGAGGTACCGAAAGGCTTATTTTGAAGTTAGCGGAGTTGCGAGCGATGAAATTGCGAGATTTATCCCTTTCATTATGAGGCAAATGGCGGCTTTTTCGTCTGGAGGAAGGTCCTGACGGGCACGAGCGACTTTTATTCACTTGAAATATATAAAAAAATGATTGTAAGTGGAGGCAATTGTGGGGTATATTGCACGATAGTCGAGAAGTGAAACAGATATCCCGGTCGGGGAATCTCTGATTTAGTTTCGATCATTGCAACACCTCCCCTCGGGGGCACATGCCCTCGTGATTTTGCAGCATTTCCAACGCGGTATCTGTCCGCGTTATCTAGTTTTATCCTTTCAAAACAAAGTTTAAAGATAATTCAGAGATTCTTCGGGGGAAACTTCTCGGACTATTCCTCAGGAGGAACTATGAAATCTGTGAGATCCGTACGCGGATGCGTTACGATCCGTGTCTCCATCGTCTTCGCGAGCCTGCTGCTTGGGCTCATGTTGTTCTGCGCGATTTCTTCTACGGTCATGGCGCAGACTCCCACCAAGCCGGCAGCTGTCACTGAGCAGGAAAAACCTCTCACTGCTATGACGGCCATGCATTCCCTGCCGATTCTGAATGCCCAGGCGCGGAAGACCTGGCAAGTAACAATGCATCACACAGCGGCACCCAAGGGAGGATGCTTCCATGCATCGTATCCCAGTACACAATGGGAAGAAGTTCAATGTGCTCCGCCGCCCGGATACCGGTCAGCTAAGCCTCAGGCAATCACCCGGAAGATAGGCATCCACGCGGAAGTAGGTGGCGCGACCTTTCCGAGCAATGACATACAAATCCAGGCTCCCGCGGGACATTTCTTCACTAGTGTTGAAGGCAGTTTCATTTCGGCGACCGGCATCACAAGTGAATCGAGCATCGGTGTTGCTAAGTACGGCGGTGGAGGCATTCTCGGCACGAATGAATATACACTGCAGGTCAACACCAATATCGGTCACACCGCAGCTTGCGGCAGTTACTCGTCCTGTACCGCCTGGCAGCAATATGTGATGTCGACGAACACGCCGGTATCGTTGACAAGCTCCGCTTTAACGAACCAGACGGAAGTCTTTATTGAATATTGGCTGTTCAACTACGGCGTAACTGGCGGGTCCACCTGCCCGACCGGCTTCATTTTTGCAGGCGCGGATTCTCCCGGTTACGATTGCATTCAAAACACCCCGGCAACCGTGATTGCCTGGAATCCCCCAACAAACACCGGCCAGTTACCGATTACCGATCTAGGCGACGAGACATTGTCTGGATCAGCAACGTCCGGTGGAACCGATGCGGCCACGGTGACATATGGCGGTGATGCATATACGGCAACGGTGACAGACAGCTATACGGATATCGCAAGCATCTGGAACCAGGCTGAATTCAATGTGGTGGGAAATGCCGGCGGCTCGGAAGCCCAATTTAACAACGGCACAGTACTAAAAGTGAAAGTATCAGCGACTTATGGTTCGACGGCTGCGCCAACTTGTGTACCCAACAGTGGTACGACAGGCGAATCAAACAATCTCGACTTCGTGCCGTCGGATGCATCGCCTGTATGCTGCCCGTACGGCGGGGCAAATCCGTCGATTGAGTTCATCGAAGAGTACGATACAGCTCACACCCACTCCGCGAGCTGCGGCGCCACGAGTATTATCGGCGACCCTCACATCACCACCGCCGATGGAAATCTATACAATTTCCAGGGCGCGGGAGAATACGTGACACTGCTGGATTCCGACGGAACAGAGATCCAGACGCGCGAGACGCCGGTTCCAACCTCGTCAACACTTAGCCAGCCCCCTCAAGATTTAGGGCTCACCACGTGCGTCAGTCTCAATACGGCGGTCGCCGCTCGCGTGGGCACACATCGCGTAACCTATGAGCCCAACTTCAGCGGCGCCTACGATACCAACGGCCTCCAGCTTCGCGTCGATGGTAAAGTTACCACGCTCGGCGCGGCGGGAGTGAATCTGGGAGACAGCGGGCTCGTGACCAATTCCACCTCGGGGAGCGGGATAGAAATATATTTCCCCGACGGCAAAATCATGTCAGCGACCCAGGCTAACTATGCAAATATGTGGTACCTCAATGTTGATATCTCCAACCTTGGGGTGGTGAGTGACGTTGGAGGGGATACCATTGGTGGACTTGCGGGCCCCATACCAGCAGGCAGCTGGATTCCGGCTCTGCCAAGCGGCGCATCGGTGGGGTCAATGCCGGCTAACTTGTCTACCCGCTACAACACTCTGTACAACACATTCGGTAAAGCCTGGAGGGTGACAAGCAGCAACAGCCTCTTCGACTACGCGCCGGGCACGTCAACGGCAACATTCACAAATGCGGCGTGGCCCAAGGAGAGTCTTCCCTGTACGGTTACCAGCTCGAAAGCATTGAAGATAGTGCTTCCAGTGGCAAAACCCGTCAGCGCGGCTGTCGCCGAAGAAGCCTGCAAGTCGATTACGGACGCGAATCTGCACTCCAATTGCGTTGCTGATGTGCAGGTCACTGGTCAGAGCGGCTTCGCAACTCATTACGCGGTTACCGAGCGTGTGCATAGCATATTGAACATCAAACCGATCCTCATCAGCCCTGTCATTGAACCCAAACCTAACATGCAATGATGACGGATAACACTCGCGGGCCGGAGAAAGGGCAACCTTCTCCGGTCTGCGTTGCCTTTAAATTAGTCAACAGAAACATACGAGCCGGCCACGTTCTGAGTCGAAAGACTTCACAACTATCCTTGTTGAACACGATAATTGAATTGAATCACTACGGAGTTACAAATTGCGGGGGGCAAGGATGAAGAGTCACACGGAGTACCTGGTGATGGAAACCAGGAAGCGGCGGGAGATGGTGCACATCACCGACGAGGTGGAGCAGATTGTGCGGCGCAGCGGGGTCAAGGATGGACTGTGCTTTGTTTCGCCGATGCATATAACAGCCGCCGTGTATGTGAACGACCTGGAGAGCGGGCTGATCGAGGATATCGGCAAGTGGCTGGAGGAGCTGGCGCCGGCGCGGCCCGATTACCGTCATCACCAGACGGGCGAGGACAATGGAGACGCGCACCTGAAGTCTCTGCTGCTGCATCACGAGACAACTCTGCCGGTGACCAACGGGAAGCTGGACCTGGGAACCTGGCAGCGGGTTTTCTATGCAGAGTTTGATGGGCAGCGCAGGAAGCGGGTGATCGTCAAGGTGCTGGGGGTGGAGTAGTCGCAGGTTTGACGCCTTGCGCAACCGCGTCGTCGTCGGTGATTTTGCGCCATGGGCCGGTAGGATAAGCGGATCCCGGCGCGGAAAGATCAATTTTGGTGCGGGGAAGGACGACCAGATCGACGCGACGATTTTCCGCGCGGCCTTCGGCGGTATCGTTGCCGGCCGCGGGGTGGTACTCGGAGTATCCGGCGGCCGAGATGCGCTGCGGAGGTATGGCTTTCATATCGAGAAAGAGACGGGCGATGCGTGTGGCGCGGGCCGAGGAAAGCTCCCAGTTGGAGTCGAATTCCGCGGTGTGGATGGGAATGTTGTCTGTGTGGCCCTCAATGCGCAAGTCGTAGGGCGTGCGGCCCAGCGAGATGGCGATCTGGCGCAGCGTGGGGAGGGTCTCGGGCCTGGGAGTGGCCGAGCCGGAGCTGAAGAAGCCGGCCTCGCGAAGGCTGATGACCAGTCCGTCGCGGCCCATCTTCATGGAGACAGTGTGGGTGGCAACCTGGTTGGACAGCCTCTGCTCCAGCTCGCGGTGAAGATTCTCCAGATCTTCCTTTACCCTGGCCGGCGACAGCACATCCTCTCCCATAACAATATTCATGGGGATGGCTGCCTGCTCGGCACCGCCGGCGTCCGCGTCTTTGGCCGGCTTGCGCGAAGCGTCGGGAAAGATGCCCAGCGAATGGAAGGCGCTGTCGATGGCATCAGTCATCTGCGTCTGCTTTTTCTGGTCGGCTCTGGCAAAGGCGAACAGCACCACGAAAAAGGCGAACAGCAGAGTGATGAAGTCGGCATAGGAGACCATCCAGCGATCCTGGCTGACGTTACTTTTACGCCGCTCCAGCTTCATGCGGTGCGCTCCTTCTGCACCTGTTGTGGGTCATTGAGAAAGCCGGCCAGCTTGACTTCAAGCATGCGCGGGTTCATGCCCTCGAGGATGGAGATCACGCCTTCCAGCATCATCTCGCGGCGCTGGTGTTCATCGCGGATGCGGATGCGCATCTTGCCGGCGAAGGGCAGGAAGAAGAGATTGGCGATGCCCACGCCGTAGATGGTGGCCACGAAGGCTACGGCAATGCCTTTGCCCACTTCCTGAATGTTGTCAAGATTCTTCATGACCTGAATAAGCCCCAGCACCGCGCCCAGAATGCCGATGGTGGGCGAGAATCCACCGGCGGATTCGAAGACCGCGGGGAGCCGTTCTTCGTTCTCCGCGGTGCAGTCCAGGCTGACGCGCATGATTTTGCGCAGTTCGGATGGCTCGGTGCCATCAACGGCCAGCATGAGGGCTTGCTTTAGAAACGGGTCCTGAATGGATTCGAGATCGCTATCGAGCGAGACGACGCCGTTGCGGCGAGCCTTGTTGGCGAAGGCGACCAACTGGTGGAGTAGCTGGATGTTGTGTTTGCGTGGCGCGGAAAAGATGTGCCCCAGGCTGGCGAATGCAGCCAGCACCGTGGGCAGTGGAAACTGGAGCAACACCGCGCCTATGGTGCCGCCAAAGACGATCAGTGCGGCGGTCGGCTGCAGGACCTGGCCCAGGTTGCCGCCTTCGATGAGCAGTCCGGCCACGATGCCGGCGATGGCCAGGAAGACTCCGCCAATGCTGCCCTTATCCATGAAAACTCCTCAAAAAACTTGCGCGGAGAGCGGGATTCATCCTTCAGTGGTCCTAGCGCGGTTTATCCCCGGGCGAGGCCGATGGTGGAGGCTGTCCGGAAACGTCCAGGCTGGTCAGCGAGACAGCGCGCTGAAGTTCGCCATAGGAAGGCAGCCGCTTGGCTACCGCGGCCAACAAGCGCGCGCGGTAGGCGAGCACGCGCTCCACCACTTCGGCCGTATCCTCGCGCACAATCAGCTTCTCTCCATTGATCAGGGTCAGCATAGTGTCTGGGGAGGCTTCTGCGGTCTTGATCAGGTCGCTGTTCAGCACCATCGGAGTGCCGTTGAGCCGGGTAAGTTCGATCATTTCCTTGAAGCTCCTTTGTGGTAGTTATCGGCGAAGGGCGGAAAAGGTTAAGAGATTAAGGAAGATGAAGAGAAAGTGTCCCGAGCAGGACACTAATGCCAGGGGAATAAAGTTCGCGGGTCCTGCGCCGAAGAAAGGGCCAGATGCGGCGGTAACCGAACCGGAAGCAGCGACCCAGGGTAGTTAAAAAAATGGGAGCACATCCGGTAAGGACTGCAAATTCACGCGTCCCAAAAGGAGAATCCCATGTCCCTGGGTGTCTTAAACAATCTCTCCGCCCTCTATGCGGAGAACAATCTGAACAACAGCAATAACAGCCTGAATACTGTGCTGCAGCAGTTGTCGTCCGGCTCGAAGATTAACTCCGGCGCCGACGACGCAGCCGGTCTTTCGTTGGTTAATGGCCTCCAGGCCAACCAGATGGCACTAACCCAATCGAAAACCAATTCCGCCGAAGGCGTAGGCCTTTTGCAGGTTGCCGATGGCGCACTCTCGCAAGTGACTAGCCTGCTCAACCGGGCCGTAACGCTGGCTACCGAAGCCTCCAACGGCACCCTCAACTCCTCGCAGGATACGGCGGCTAACCAGGAGTACCAGTCAATCCTGTCGGAAATTTCGAATATCGGCTCGACGACTACGTACAACGACGCCGCGGTCTTCAACTCAAACACCAACATCTACACCGGCGACGCTTCCACGGCCGGCGCATCGATCGACAATCTGAATATCCGCTCGCTCTCTTCGTCCAACCTGGGCGATAGTGGCGGCGTGATGTCCTACAGCACCGGCGCGAATAACGCGTTCATCGACCTGTCGAAGAACGGCGTCCTCGCGGGAGTGAACGATCAGTTGGCTGCAGGTGGCACCACCTCTGTCGATATCACCTACATGACATCTGGTGTAGGTGGAGTCCCTGTCGATCAAACTGCGGTAGTAAGCGCTGGCGCGGGCACCAACTTTGCCAACTCAACGCAAGGACTGATTAACGCCATCAACGGCGCAGGCCTGGGCGTGACCGCCAGCTTTACCACGGCATTGCAGGCTGGAACAGCTGCTGTGACTGCGGCAGGCGCGGGTCATAGCGGAGATACCGGCATTGAGGTCTCGGGTATCGGCTCCGGCGTTGCCGGTGCTGCTGCTCCTGGTGTGGACGGCGTACTAGCGGGCGGACCTTTTACTGCAGGTACGCTCACCATCAACGGGAAAGCCATTACACTTGGTACGGCAGGCCAGACCGACACGCTGGCTCACTTGTTGACTTACATCAACGCTGGAAACTACGGTGTTACAGACACCGCAGGCACACTGACATCGCTGACCAAGGCGACCATCACCACTTCGGGTCTCGTGGGCGGCACCTACACGGCAGGAAACTATTACACCGCTGGAATCGTAGAAGATGGGACGAATCCATTGGTGGATACGGCTACCGCACAAACTCCGGGCGCACCGGTATCAGATACTAACGGTGCGGGCGGCGTTGCCACGATCAGCTACTCGGACCTGGCCGGCCAATCGTTGAGCTCTACCGACCTGTCCAACCAGTCCGATGCGCAGGTTGCGCTGACCGCTCTCAACACGGCCATCACCGACGTCTCGGCGCAGGACGGCTATGTCGGCGCCCAGATCAACACGCTGAACGCCGTAAGCCAGGTGCTCAGCACGCAGCAGGAGAACGTACAGTCGGCGCAGAACGCGGTGCAGGCTACCGATTATGCGTCGGCAACTTCCAATATGTCCAAGTACGAGATTCTGAGCCAGACGGGCATCGCCGCTTTGGCCCAAGCCAACACCGTGCAACAGGAAGTGATGAAGCTGTTGCAATAATCCGGGGTCCCCAGCGATAGGTCTTCATCGATGGGGTGGATAATCCGGGGTAGAGTAATACACCGGCGCAAAACCAATCATTAGAGAAGGGCGTCCGTCAGGGCGCCCTTCTCTGCGCAAGAGAGCAGTAGCGGCGTAGGCGCGCGAATTTCTACAGGGATGGCTAATGCAGCGCGCATCGAAGGCCGATGAACTGTATGACAAGAATGGGTCCTGGCAGCAGGCATGGCGTCGCGATGTCGCAGGCGATAATTATGAGTTTATTTTAATTTGCCTAGAGAGCGGGTGGTTCTCCGGCTGCACGAAGTCAACACGGGGGGACAATGGGCACAGTAGGACTGAGTTTTGGGTCGGCGACCAGCGGTCAGGGCTTCAACGTGAGCGCGACAGTGGCCGAGATCGTGGGCAATCTCCAGAATGTGGAGACGCCGTGGAAGAATCAGCTGACTACATTGCAAAGCCAGGACACGGCGATCTCCAGTTTGGGGACGCTGTTATCAAGTCTCTCCAACGATATGAGTTCGCTGACCAACGCGACGGGCATCCTTGCTCAGAAGACAGGTTCCAGCTCGGATACCAATGTCCTGTCGCTGACGGCGGCAACTTCGGCGGCGGTTGCCGGAACGCACACGGTGGAGGTAGGCAATCTGGCGACAACCTCGAGCGGGTACATGACGCAAATCGCCAATGCTAATGACACGTTGGCCGGCTCGGTCACGCTGAAGGCGGGCAGCGGCACGGCGATTACCTTCACGCTGAACTCATCCGACAATACGCTGGCTGGTTTGGCGGCGACGATCAATGCCTCTGGAGTGGGCATCAATGCCAGCGTGCTGACTGATGCGGCTGGTTCGATGCTGAGCCTGGTTTCCGGCACCTCGGGTGCTGGCGGAAACATCGCCGTAAGCGCGAATAGCATTGTCGCCACTGACATAGTGGCAATGAGTTACAGCGATGCGGGTATGACCAGCACCACAGCACCAGACAGCGGCACGCTGACGGCGATTGCCAACACCAGCGATACGCTCACAGGCTCGATTTCGATCCAGGCGGGCACTGGCACGGCGCAGACCATTGTCGTGGGCGCAGTGCCGAGCGGTGGTGCGGCGGCGAATACCCTCTACACCGGGAGCGGCGTCAACTCACTCAGCGGGCTGGAGGGCGTCATCAACACGAATTCAGCCAGTCTGGGGGTTACGGCCTCGCTCAATACGGTTGCGGTTGGCAGCAACGCAATCGGCACAATTTTGACGCTGACCTCGAATAGCAATGGCTCCAGCGGAGCGCTGAGCGTGAACTCCAGCCTCAATGACAACACGGGGATAACATCGTTGATTTATGCCAACCCGGTGTCAGGCGTGAATGCCAATTTGACGGTGGACGGCGTGAATTTGACCAGCGCATCGAATACCGTGGCCAATCTGATTCCCGGTGTGACCTTTCAGTTGCTGGCGCCCAGCGCGACCAACGAGCAGGTGCAGGTGGTGATCGGCAACGACAACACCGATGTGGAGAGCACGGTCGCCCAGATGGTGAGCGACTATAACTCGCTGATCAGCGCCGTCAACGCGCAGGAGCAGACCAACCGAACGAAGCAGGCGACCAGTACATAACAAAT
>CAWJDN010000049.1:0-4529 GCA_963840985.1 uncultured Acidobacteriaceae bacterium | reverse complement strand
CCAGTGGAGGCATGCGCAACCGTTTCTGCCTGTCTTGAGGTGTATCGGTTGACCGAGGAAAGCCAATGGCTTGAGGAAGCCCGCAGAGTCTTTGCTTGGTTTCTCGGCAAGAACGATTTGCAGGCTCCGCTGTATGATGCATTGACAGGTGGATGCCGGGATGGCCTTCATCCGGACCGCGTAAACGAAAATCAGGGAGCTGAATCCACGCTCTCGTTTCTCATGGCTCTGCTCGAAATGCAGACGGCCAAAGTCGTAAACGCAGACGAACTACACCAGGAAATGAGTGTCATTTATTGAATTCAACAAGTTCTGAGAAAGAATCGCCAGATGCCATCGCCGACGAAAGGGAAAAGATAAATGCATGTGCCGGTAAGCCTTTGTTTACGCGCTACTCAGGCAATCCGCTCCTGATTCGCGACAATTGGCCATATCCGATTAACAGCGTTTTCAACGCTGGAGCTGTCCTGCTGGCAAATGGAGATACCTTGCTGCTTTGTCGCGTTGAAGACCGCAGTGGCCTGTCGCATCTTTGTGCCGCGCGTTCCGCCAATGGGGTCGATGGATGGCGGATTGATCCTAAGCCGACATTGATGGCGAATCCGAGGCAGTATCCAGAAGAAATCTGGGGAATCGAGGATCCGCGCATCACCTATGTCCCGGAACTCGAGCAATACGCCGTGGCGTATACATCCTTTGCGCGGGGAGGTCCCGGAGTCTCGCTAGCGCTCACCAAGGACTTTCGGAGCTTTGAACGGTACGGCGTAATCATGTCTCCAGAGGATAAAGACGCGGCGCTGTTGCCCCATAGGATAGGTGGCCGTTGGGCGTTGATTCATCGGCCTATGACAGCATTGGGCGCTCATATGTGGATATCCTACTCGCCTGATCTACGTCATTGGGGAAGCCACAAGATTATTCTCGCGGCGCGGCGAGGCGGCTGGTGGGACGCGAACAAGATTGGACTATGCTCTCCGCCGATAGAAACGGAAAAAGGCTGGTTAATGATCTATCACGGAGTGCGGCAAACGGCATCGGGAAGTATTTATCGCCTGGGGTTGGCGCTCTTCGATTTGGAACATCCAGATATATGCTTGCAACGGGGAGACTCTTGGATGTTTGGCCCGGAAGCATCTTATGAGCGCAGCGGAGATGTGGATGGCGTCGTGTTTCCTTGCGGACAAACCATTGGCGCGGATGGAGACATCATTCATCTCTATTACGGAGCTGCGGATTCCAGCGTGGCCATGGCCACAGGTAGCATTCGTTGTCTGCTCTCCTGGCTAAGCGTAAATTCGAACATCGGTGAAGCAACCGAGCTCTAAGTTGCAAAATCATATGACTGAGGGGTGAGAACAGGATGGGGAATATGAGCCAGAGTTGGCCCGATTGTCTGCCGCATCCGCTATGGATACGGCGAAAGTGCCCGCGCTGCAATTCGGTGAAATTCAAACAAGCGGAGTTGCGTCCGTTCGATGGCTTGTTGGCTATGTTCGCACTACGCCCCGTTCGCTGCTTATTTTGTTGGCGACGGTACTACTGGCTCACTTTGCGCAGCGCAATTGCAGAATAGGTTTTCTACAGATTGAATTAGTTTCGGAACCGGCATTGAAACACAAACTTAGAGACAGGCCTTGTTGCCGAATTCAACAGCTGGGGTCGGGCGCGGTTTTCTAAAAGTATATTGCCGCTGCGGTTTGTCTTTGATACGCCTGCAATGGCATTCGATTTGCGTGTTGCGCAAGTGCATATGCAATCGCAACGGACTGATTGATAGCGGGGTGACCGGAAGCATCCGAAGCATAATGCGACAGCGCGCCCAGCGCAAAGGCATACTCGTTGGCATCATTGCTTTCAAGGATCAGCTCGTAAACAAAGTCTCCGCTGCGAACATAATGCGTCAGGTTGCTGAATTCCTTGTTGCCGAACGGGTAATAACCCAGATCCTGGATGACAGATCCCCCATAGGCATAGGCATGCGCTTCCCGAAGCTGCTCTATAGTGAGGTTCGGAAAGCGATGCAGCAGGAGGGGTTGAATCTCATCCGTCCACAGCAAATCCACAATCTCTTCGTGTGTTAGAACCGAATACGCAAACAAACTCCCCACGCACATCAGCATAAGAAGAACAATCGCTGACGCGCGGAATAGGGGAAGGCTTCTTGCCCTGGCCTTCACAAGTCGGGATGTCAGTGTCTGCCGAAACATTCAAATACGGCCAAGCAAAATCAGGAGGACGACGATCACCAGGATGAGTCCCAGCCCTCCAGATGGATAATAGCCCCAGTTTCTGCTATGTGGCCACGTGGGAATCGCGCCAATCAGCACCAGAATCAAAATCACTATCAAGGCTATTCCAAGCATACCTCACTCCTTAATTACTTCGCCGTCCGGAGATCAGGTTGATGATCAAAACGATCACAGCGACGACCAGAAGTAGATGAATCAGGCCGCCGGCTATATGGAAGCTGAAACCCAAGAGCCAGAGAACGACGAGAATAACAAAGATTGTCCAAAGCATAGTCACTCCTTGTGGATGGTGCTGGCGCATGAGAAGTACAAACGATCTCAGGCACCCACCAGAACTCACCATTGTTTACTAGTTGGAAGCAATGGCCTGAGCCTTTGCTTCTCTGACCGCATGGAGGAACCTGTCGGCCGAGGCTGGCACGGCTACTTCGCCTTTGAGAATGCGGCTCGTGGAGACATCACGGCCGTAGATTGACTCTGTGGAATCTTCGTCGCGGCGAATATCGGCACCGGTCAGAGTAAGTCCAGCAAAGGCGCCTCTGGCCCGCGAGTAGGTAAGAACCTCGGTTTCCAGCTTCCAGTCGGTATCGGCAGTGGCATGGCGCCCAACCGGTCCGGCTGCCGCGGAAGCATCCCCGCCCAGCTGAAAGTTGCTATTGATCAGATGCTGCATACCCCGCTCGTTCTGGATAACCATGACCAGATCAACGCCTTCGACGCCGATTTGCAGTCCCCAACTGCCGCCGGTAATTCTAAAGAATGCCGGCGCACTCCATCCGTTTGCGGTCCTGCAAGTGGCAACGCCTCTGCCATTTTCCGCGCCAAAGACAAAGCCGCCCTTGATCATATGCGGCACAATAGCTATGCACTGCGCGTGCTCCAGAACTTCTTCCGGAATGCCCTTGTCCGGAGCTGCCATAATCTCGTGCAGCACCGCGCCGGCATGATCCAACCGGTCAACTGCTGCTTCGCGATCATTTGCCGCCCAGCCGATGCTCGTCAAGCTGAGTACTGCTACTAACGTCACAAGTTTCTTCATGTGTTTCACCTTTTCTACCCATGCGCAGCGTCACCTGCTTTACGCGCATTCGAGGCGCACAATGTACTTTCAACACTAGAGGCAGAGTGTCGTTCCGTCTGAGCTAGAACGCTCACGAAATATACAGCGCATAATACCGAAAATGTACCTTATTTAAACATTCTTCAAAAGTGTGCAAAAAGAGACAGACCACCTCCCTCCCCTCCGCGGAATAACTTATTCTAGGTGTCGGTTTGAGTTGGTGCCAAAAATGTGCTGCGGCTTCCCTTGCTCCAATTTCTCCCGGCATTCAATGGTCCTGATGATTCTCGGTGAATCTGTATTCATCGGCGCAACTGTTTTGTGAATTGCAATGCTTTGCAGTTGCTCATCCTTCCCCCATTTCCGTGTGATAACCGAGTTCGTGAGGAGACCGGCTGTATGGCTTCCCCTAAGAATCAGACATTCGATGTCGTAACCTTTCTGGCCAATGCCGGATTAGGACGCAGAATCATCCAACTCGTTCCCAAGCAGACATTCTTTTCGCAGGGAGATCCGGCGGACGCTGTCTTCTATCTACAACAAGGCCGAGCAAGAGTCACTGTTGTTTCAACAGTCGGCAAGGAAGCGACTATTGCACTTGTTTCCGAGGGCGAGTTTGTCGGAGAGGGCGCGCTGGCGGCAATACCTGGACTACGCCTATCCACAGCCACAGCCATTACAACTTGCTCCGCACTCAGGATAGGGCGCGAGGAGATGAATCGCGCGATGCACGAGGAGCCTGACTTCGCCAACCTGTTCATGAAGTTTCTGCTGGCGCGCAGTATGCGCATCCAGGCCGACCTGGTCGATCAACTGTTCAACTCCAGCGAAAAGCGGCTGGCACGGATTCTCCTGCTGATGGCGGAGTTCGGCCAGTCTGGTGAGTCGCATGCATTGATTCCCAAGATCTCGCAGGAGACCCTGGCCGAGATGGTCGGCACCACGCGCTCCCGTGTCAGCTACTTCATGAACCGCTTTCGCGACCTTGGCCTGATCGACTACAAAGACCGCATCCGTGTACACAAATCTCTGTCCAGAGTACTTTGTACAAAATATATCAATGTGTTACCGTATGGCACATTACAAAATTACGAGCTTGTATTCAAATCGCCGGAATAACAAGAGACATTTTAATGTTCGATCAAATCTAAATGTAAACCGGGTGGTATTTGTATGTTACAACTGGACGTCAAATCAATCATTATACAACGGTTAGTGAA
>CAWJDN010000048.1:0-12127 GCA_963840985.1 uncultured Acidobacteriaceae bacterium | reverse complement strand
TCTTATTCCAGCCTGCAAATCCTTCCTTGATTGGCTGAACCGCCTCTATGGTGAAACAGTTCAGCCGTGATCCATTAGCTTCCCCTTCAGCAGTTCACCATCACCATTGAGCAGGGCCGCCCGGGTTCCCACTGCTTCAGAAATTTAGTGACCTCCGCGGATTCCATGCGGCTCATGGCCTCAAACTCGCCGCGTTTCTGGCTGTAGAGCAGCTTGCCGTGCTCGTCGAGAACGGCCAACGCGGGCACGCCCCTTTGCAACGGGACTTCGTACTGCCGCGCAATGTCCAGGTTGGCGTCCATGTGCCCAATGTTCACGGGCACCAGCACAAAATTTGCCTCCAGGATGCGCCGGTTGGCCGGGTCGTGGAAGTAGATGTCCAGCACCAAACAGTCGGGGCACCAATTGCCGCCAAAGTCCAGCAGGATGCGCTTGTGGGTTGTGGCGGCGGTCCTCAGGGCGGCGGCCAGGTCGGCCTTCGCCTGCGCCGGGTCGGGATAGATGTCGCGGCCTGTGGAGCGGGCGGTGCCGGCGCTCAAGGCCAGCACCACGGCAAGGGTGAGAAATTTGATGGTCTTCAACGGGGAACCCTCCACAACTGCTTTCAAGTCTGCCACAAACCTGCTATGCGCTGCCACAAACCCGGGACGAGTGCCATTTTCTTGCCCCGGCTTCGTTGCATTTGCTCCCGCATTGGCGTGAGGGCTTATACTTTTGTGACTGGATGAGAAACTCGACCGATCTGCGCAAACGGCTGGAGTCGTCGCAATTCCCCGACCTGGGAACGATGATGGAGGGCTATGCGCGGGCAGCGGCGGAGCTGGGCGAACGCGAGTTCCAGCAGAAGCTGGACTTTACCTCGGAATCGATTGACGCGCTGGACGAGATTCTTGTGCTGGTGGGCGAGAGCCCGGAGCTGGACCTGGACTTCGAGGTGCGGCTGTGGGGCAGCTACCTGGGCGAGGTGCTACGTCGCCGATACGCTGGCGTCTGGGAGATGACCCAGTATCCCGGCGGTGTTACGACGGTTCCGGCCATTGAGGTGCGCGGCTCGTGGCTTTTTCCCCTGATGAAGGTCTACCGCCGGCTGACCGTTGGCGATGAGGAAGACCTGGGCGCTTTCTACGCGATGGTGACCGAACGGCTGGGCAAGCCGGCGCAGGTGAACTAGATTGCCGCGCGCCGCTGGCATAGAGTATGATCCATAGAAATTGGGACAGAAATGGATTCATGATAGGAGTGGATATGAGCACAATGAGGCGGTCTTTTCTTGTTCTGAGTTTAGTGATATTGCTTTTTCCCGGCTTTTGCTTTGCGGAAATCAACGCGGAAAAGGTGGGCAAGAACAGTATGATTGCCCTCTTGCAACAGTCGGGAGTTTCATCGTCGATAGCGCTTGCGCCGAATGAGCCTATATTCCAGCTCCATCCACCCGCGACTAAGGACGAGATGACGATGTACAAGAAGCTCAAGTCGACTAAACCCGCGGAGGTCGCGCCATTCATTGCAACGCGAAAGTACTTTCGACAGCTAAAGGCTTGGCATGCTCAGTTCCCGGATGGCAAGGAGAATTGGAAACAGATACCAAGGCCGCCTGCGGGTATCAATCCGGATTACGCTCTCGATTTTGACGAGCAATTGATGTATTTACAGATGCAGGCAGCGTTAAAAATGAATGACAATTGAATCACGTTGACAAGGAAGCACAGAAGCTTGTTTGCAATATTGATGCTGCGCGGGCTTCCGGCTTTGTGCGACAATATCATTTGAGAGTGCGCGGCGGCGAGTGGGCGGCGCGCGGAGGATAAAATCATGGGCGATCTATTTCAGCCGACACATCTGCTGGTCATTGCGATTGTTTTACTTGTACTCTTTGGCGGCAAAAAGTTGCCGGAACTAGGCAAGGGATTGGGCGAGGGATTGAAGGGTTTCAGAGAAGGCCTCAAAGGCACAACCGATCCTGCCCCTCCCGCGCCGCCGACGCAGCAGAATGCGGCTCCCACAGTGCCACCCGTCTCCACGCCGAACCAGCCCAAGTAAAGTTAAGACGGGGTTCCGGGCCTGATTCGCTCCCCGTAACAACTTCGGGTTCGTATCGATGAGTTGTTTGGTTTAAGTAGAAAGACCTGCGCGCAAACACAAGACATTCAATTATGAACGAACGGAGTACACTTCGCCGTCTGCCTGCCCGCGGTTCGCGGGAGCGCGAGGTTATTCATGCGATTTTGGATGCCGCCTTCGTGGCACACGTTGGCTTTGTCGTTGATGGCCAGCCGTTTGTAATTCCTACGCTTTTTGGGCGCGCCGGAGAAAAGCTCTTCCTACATGGATCAGCGGCCAGCCGGATGATGCGCACGCTGGAATCTGGCGTTCCAGTCTGCGTGACCGTCACGCTGGTCGACGGGCTGGTGCTGGCACGCTCCGCCTTCCATCACTCCATGAATTATCGCTCTGTGGTGCTCTTTGGAACCGCCCGCGCCATCGACGATCCGGCTCTTAAGACCGAGGCTCTCCAGGTAATCTCAGAGCATCTGATAGCCGGGCGGTGGGCTGAGGTTCGCGCTCCCAATAGCGTGGAACTGAAGGCGACCACCGTGTTGGAGCTGACCATCGAAGAAGCTTCCGCAAAGACTCGCATCGGCCCGCCCATGGACGATGAGCAAGACTACGCGCTGCCGGTCTGGGCCGGGGTTTTGCCTCTGTCGCTGAAGGCGGGCGCGCCGCAGCCGGATGAGCGGCTGGCCGAGGGGATTGCGGCGCCCGATTACATCCAGCGCTATAGTAGATGATTCCGTACCGGAATCCTATTTAGCATCCTGCCCCGAGGTGTAGTAGCCGGTCTTGGCGATAACCTCCATGCCGGGGCGCTCGACGCGCACATCGATCTTGCGGAACCTGGTGTCGAGGATCGGCTGGTGGCTGTAGTAGCCCAGCGTGTACTGAGCGCGCGCCTCTTCGGCGATCCTGGCGTAGCTCTTCTCGATGCCGTTCACGCCGCGCTCGGAGTCCAGCACGCCGCCGGTGGCGTGAGCGTATTTGATCAGGACGTTATCGTACATGGTGTAGGGTATGTGGAAGCGGCTTACGTAGCCCTCGCCCCAGCGGGCGGAGTCGCCCACCAGAGTGCCGTAGACGGCGGTCTTGTTGGTTTCCAGGTAGCGCACCACCTCTTTGTACGTGGCCTTGGAGCCGTATTCCTTGCCGTCACTGATGACATAGATGATGCGGCGGCGGCCTTTGGGCCGGGTAGAGAGCTCCTTGGCCGCGGCCAGAATGGCATCGTTCAGAGTGTGAATCTCCTTGGGGATGGGTGTCCATGTGCTTCCGCCAGCTGACTTGCCAGCTTGCAGGTTGGGATCGACGCAGTTGCCGTTTTGGCGGATGTTGCAACTGGAAAATGGCCCGTCATTGACCGGCACCAGCATCTCCGCGCCGGCGGATTTGGTCATAGAGAGCACGAAGGGAACTCGAGCGCTCTGCGCGCCGGTGAAGCCCCCGGAGCGATCCTGCGCGCCGTTGTTATAGGAGAAGATGGCTATTTCGTCGTAGGGCGTCAGCGCGCCCTGGATGGCGCCCAGGGAGTTGTTCACCTTGGCCATCACGTCGGAGGTTAGGCTCTGGTCGATAACGAAAGCGATCGACAAAGGGAAGGAATCCGTGGTGAAAAAGGCCAATGGCTCTCGGGTATTGTTCTCGTATATCTTGAAGTCGCGCCAGGTAAGGCCGGCCACCAGCTTTCCCTTATCCTTGACGGTGACCGGGACATCGATGAAGGTCGTATGCAAGACGAATCTAGTAAGTGACGAAACACCCTCGCCGGCTTCGGGCTGCTCCGGCGGCGTGGTCTGCACCTGGTCCTTGTTCTGGTCAGAGAGGATCTGATTAGTAGGCGCCTGGCTGCCGGGCGCGGGCTGCTGCTCCGGAGGGTTGGAGGATGAAGTGGGCCCAGTCGGCTCTTCTCCCACACCCTTGCCGGGAGTAATCGGGCCGTTTACATCCGACGCCAATGGCTTTGGCGTCTGGGGTTGAGGGGCGTCGGGCACGGGGGGTTGCTGCTGTTGGGCCAGAGCCGAAGGGCTCAAATTAAGGCCCGAATGTGGGCTCAAACTCAGGAGCGCCGCCAGCGCGATTGCCGTTAAAACTAGCTTCACAGGTATTCTCCAATGGTCAGTGAACAGTAGTCCGTAATTTGATTCTAAACGCATATGAATCTGGCGTTCCAGGTGGTCCGTGACCTGTTGACAGGGCCAACCGGCTATGTGGATGTGCAACCGATCACTGTCCACTGACACAGTGCTGCAATCGTCAGAGTATCAGACGCGCCAGAGTTGCGAAGGTTGCGGCCAGGGGGATACCGTTCCGGTATGCTCTCTTGAGAGTTCCGATATTGTCGAAAGGGCCAGAATGCGACCACGATGGGGAGTTGCCGTTTTGCTGCTTGGCCTGCTGGCGCTGGTTCCGGCTTGGGCCCAGCTTGCCCCCTCGCCGGACGCGCCCCCGGTAAGTACCGCTCCGGCCCCGACGCCCGAGGACCAGCCGGTGGCCACACTCAAGATGAACGTCAACCTGGTGGATGTGGTTTTTATAGTCAAGGACAAGGCTGGAAGCCTGGTTCCTCACCTGACCAGGGATGATTGCACGGTCTCAGAAGACAAGGCGCCGCAGACAATCAAGAACTTTGTGGCTGAAACCCATCAACCGCTGACCCTGGGGATTCTGCTGGACACATCGGGCAGCCAGGCCCATGTGCTGCCTCTGGAGCAGGATGTGGGGGTGCAGTTCCTGGAGCGAGTGCTCAAGCCAAAAGACGAGGCATTTTTGCTCTCCTTCGACGTAAATGTGGATTTGCTGCAGGATTTGACTGGCAGCCCCCGGCTGCTGACGCGGGCCATGAGCAAAGCAGAGATCAACACCGCCGGAGGCAATGGCGCGGCAGGCATTCCCGGCGCGGGCGGAGGAACCATTCCGGCCATGGGAAAGCCCAAGGGAACCCTGCTCTACGACGCAGTCTATCTGGCCGCTACGCAGATAATGAACCAGGAGACGGGTCGCAAGGCGATGATTCTGCTCACGGACGGCGAGGACCAGGGCAGCCTCACCAAGATCAATGAGGCGATTGCCGCGGCCAACCGCTCTAACGTCATGGTGTATACGATTCTGATTGCCGACCGGGACTTTTATCGGGAATCAAACTACAGCGGCTACTCCGCCATGAAAAAGATGACCGAGGAGACCGGCGGGCGGCTGATCGACGTGGGCAACAACGGCAAGAAGCTGGAGGCCGCCTTCCAGCAGATCGAAGACGAGCTGCGCACTCAGTACGTGGCCAGCTACACGTCCACGAATAGCAAACTGGACGGCAGCTTCCGCAGGCTTTCCGTCGAGTGCCGTGGCGACGGCATGAAAGTGCAGGTCCGCAAGGGCTATTTCGCCGCCACACCGTAAAACTAACGCACCTTCGGAAAAGTGATCGAGTTGTGCAAAAGAGCTTTAGAATAGCTTAAAATGACCTATTTACGGACAGTTAATTACCTTTGTATCGTCCTCGGTAATCTGGCGCGGCACATTATTCTTCATTAATATCGGCGCAGGTTAAAAAAACTTTAGCCTTCTCAGAAATATCTTTGAGTTGGCGTGGATATTCTCTCCAGGAGCCTGCCATGAAGGTTGATTGCGCAGCTAGCGATGGTTTTGAGATCAGTCCCCGATTTCGCCAAACCGTAGAAGAGCGGATTGAGCGGCTGGAAAAGGATGCTGCGTTTGACGAGGCGCAGGTATCACTCTTGGAGGATGGCGACCACATCCGCAGGCATATGAGTCTGGTAGCCATGCAGCGATGCGAGGCTCTGCGCATGAGGCTATTCCTGGATCGCGCCAAGACCCGCATGCCCCGGCCGATGATCGCGCTGTAATTAAAAGAACAGGGAATCTGTGAGGGTCCTTGATAGGCGCGTTGAAGTCAGCACCGTTCCTGAGGCAAGTTGACGGCTTTTCCAATCGTAATGCACATGCTTTCAACAGGATTTAGTAATTGCAAGTGACAGCATTTCATCAATCTAGCTTTTTTCCACCGTTCGCTTTCAGATTTTGAGATAGAGTTTCGCTTCGTTTTCCCTCTTCCCATCGCTAACAATCCCTCGTACGCTTGGCCTTCATTGCAGGAATTTCACCGGCGCCCATGCCGGTTTTGCATCAAGGTTACATTTACAAATTGACCGTGAGCGAAGACAACCGCCTGTGCATCGAATGGCCGGTTGCCGCGTTGCAGGCACTCCATGCCCGCCAGGGCTAAGCGTGCGGCAAGCAGGGCAATCCAGACGCAAGATCAACCAGGGAATGGCCGTCTCTCTCCCGATTTCCGGGTTCTAAGCGCATCGCGCCAGCCTGCCATGAGAGCGGGCACAGGCGGAGTGTTCCCAGGTGGCGCCAACAAAAATTGCATCAAGGAGTTCATCCCCAACCTATGCGACCCAAGAAAGTAATTCTTTGCGTAGACGACAACGAACAGGAGCTTTCCGTGCTCAAGTTCATGCTGGCAACCAACGGCTACCGGGTGGTCGCAGCGACCAACGGCCAGGATGCCATCAGCATATTTTCCGAGACCGCTGTGGACCTGGTGCTGGCCGACTATTCCATGCCGCAGATGAACGGTTGCCAGCTGGTGGAGCGGCTAAAGCAGATTGCCGCACATGTGCCCATGATTCTGCTGGGCGACCCGCAGAGGATGGCGGGCGAGATGCATGCCGCCGATGCCCTGCTGGCCAAAAAAAATTATTCGTCTCATGAGCTGCTTGAGCGCATCAAAGTAATGAGCGCTCGTAAGCGCGGCCCGCGTAAGGGATCGCAGCGGCTGGTTCCCGTGGAACTGGCGGTGGCGTCGTAAATCAGGGTCAGTCATCAGTTGTCAGTGAACAAGTGATCTGACCACGGTCTTCCCCCTTGACGGCTGCGTGGTGGGGTGGGATACTCCCCATCGGTACCGAGTCTGGCGTTTTTTCTTTCCCTGCCAGCGGGGGTTGGCTTTTTTATGGACTTGATCGTGGTTCGTCTTCTTTTTGTGGCCCTTCTTGCCGGGGTCTGCTTTTTCCTTCATCCATTCGGCATGACAGAATGGGTGAGCGCTGCAATGGGCGCCGGGGCAGCCGGCGCGGTCATTGTCTTCGAGTTTCGTGTGCGAGCGCTGAGCCTGAAACGGCTGATCGGGGCCGTGGCCGGCAGCGTGCTGGGCATTCTGGGCGCGGCGCTGTTTTGCCTGGTTCTGCGCGGCGCGCTGACGCCCGGGCCTGTATCGTCAATCATCCAGATCTTCGTCCTGCTGCTGATGACTTATGTGGGGCTGCTGGTGGGCGCCAGCAAAGGCGACCTGTTGAACCCAGCGGCGCTGGGCACCGTCTTTATGGGCGACCGGCCCACGCGGCGCACTGCCAAAGTGCTGGACACCAGCGTGATCATCGACGGCCGCATCGCCGACATCGCCGAGGCAGGCTTTATCGACGGCATGATGGTGATACCGGAGTTCGTGCTGAGGGAGCTGCAGACGGTAGCCGACTCCACCGACGGGTCAAAGAGACAGCGTGGCCGCCGCGGCCTGGATATGTTGCAGCGCATGCAGTCCAACTCCGCCATCCAGGTGCAGATCGTCTCCGACGACTTTCCCTCCATCCGCGAGGTAGACCTGAAACTGTTGGAGCTGGCCAAGAAGTGGCAGGCCAAGGTGGTGACCAACGACTTCAACCTGAACAAGGTGGCCCATCTGCACCACGTGGAGGTGCTGAACATCAACGACCTGGCCAACGCGCTCAGGCCGGTGGTGCTGCCCGGCGAGAAGATGATGGTGCTCATCCTCAAAGAAGGCAAGGAGTTCAACCAGGGAGTGGGCTACCTCGACGATGGGACGATGGTGGTAGTGGATCACGCGCGCAAGCTGATCGGCAAAACGGTGGAGATCAGTGTGACCAGCGTGCTGCAAACCGCCAGCGGCAAGATGATCTTCGGCAAGATGGACGAGAACGGGAAACCACCTGCGGTGGGGTCAACGGCCTTCGGCATATAGGGCCAACAACCTGCCATCTGCGCTGGGGGAGACACTCGCTTTTTCTCGCAGGAATGTTTGTGGTATTCACACCCTTTCGCGGAGAAAGGGTTTCACCTTTTCCTGCAAACCAACTCGCCATTTCCTATGGGGACGATCAGAGCGTCGACTCTTTCGTCCGCGAGAGCGCGGTCGAGCATGGGTTGCAAGGTCTCCTGGTGATCGATGGCGTTGTCAGCGACAAGAAGGCCGCCCTGAACCATGCGTGGTACCAGCGCGTCATAACATAGGCCGTAGATTTCCTTCTCGGCGTCCAGGAAGCAGAAGGCGATGTCTTTCAATTCGGGCAGATAATCCAAAGCGTTGCCATGAACCAACTCGACCACATCCCAGACGCCAGCCGCGTCGAAAGTCTCCCGCGCCAAGGCGGCCTTTTCGGGCAAGATCTCAAAGGTCGTAATCTTTCTGCGTGTAGCCCGGCAGGCGAGAGCAAGCCAAAGCGTGGAGAATCCCGCGCTGGTTCCAACTTCGAGGCAACGGCCATCCGGCGCCGCTGCCGCCAGGATGGCGATGAATCTGCCCACTTCGGGCTGAATCTGGCGAAGCCGCTTCATGCGCGGTGTGCCATCGATGCGGTCACCTGCGTCAATCCGCTCCAACTCTCGCATTCGAGCGAGCATTGCCTCGGGTATCTCGTGGAACATGGTCTCCCTCAGTATTTCTGCATCTTGGGGTCGATCTCGTCGGCCCAGGCTTGAATGCCGCCGGCGAGGTTGACGACGCGGGGGTAGCCTTGCTGCTTGAGGAACTCGGCGATCTTCTGCGAGCGAATGCCCGAGTGGCATTGCACGATGATCTCGCGGTTACGGTCGATCTCGGCGAGGCGATTGGGGACATCGTTCTGCGGAATCAGCTTGCCGCCGATCTGTGCGATCTCGTACTCGTAAGGCTCGCGCACGTCGAGAATGAAAACGTCTTCGCCGGCATCAATGCGGCGCTTGAGTTCCTTGACGGTGAGCTGGGGGATTCCGTTCTTCATGGTTTTCTCCTCCGGGGTTTCAGGCACAATGCCGCAAAAGCGCTGGTAGTTGGCTCGGGCAGTGGATTGGGGCTGGTCGTGGTCATCATAAACCAATTGTAAGATGCGGTTGATTTTACCGGCGAATCCTCGTCCTTGAAGGGAATTGCAGTTAGCGCTCCAGTATGCGAGATTGGGAATGCGAGATTGCAGATTTAGAAGATTCTGCCGATAACAGCTTCATTGCCCTCGCAGATTGGAAGGCCGCCATGAGCAGAAAGCCCCGCAAACCTAGCTTTGATCAGATTCTGGAGAGGCTGCGTGCGCACTCCTTCAATGTGGCGACATGGGCCGAGGTTGCAGGCGGCGTGCTGGTGACGAAGTACGGGGCAGGAGCGGTTCTGGTGGCTGCGAAAGACAAAGCTAGGCCGGTTGCCTTTGCCGTCAGCCCCGGAGTTCTGGTTGGGAGCCGTGTGGCCCGGCTGCTGGACCGAGGCCATCAGAAGTTCATTCAAACGTCCAAATCTGAGATTCCAGCTACGGCTAGCCATTTGCACGCGATTCACCGCTTCAGCGAAGAGTTGAAGCAGATAACCGGCGACATCGATTTGTATAACGAGTCTCTGGGCACCACCAGTGACCTTTACATCTATGACCGTTTGAAGGGCCGTGAAGCTTTGCAGACTGCTCCGCAAAGCCCTTGGGAACAGTCTGAAGGGCACTAATTTATTGGCGGTGACGGCAATGGAATCGACAGAAAAGGCACAGGTCGCCAGCCCGTCGCAAGCAACACCCGCCGGCCGCGACCGGCGCGAGGCTTCGCGGGAAGAGGTCGATACCTCGGCGGTGATTTTTCTCGTCAAGATCGCATCGCGGTTGCGAGGGCGCATTCTCGACCTGAGCTTGAGCGGCTGCCGTATACGCACCGACGAGCGCTTTCCGGTGGGCATCTATACGCGGGTGGAGACCGAGTTTCAACTGGAAGGGCTGCCCTTTCGTCTCGCCGGCGTCATCCAGGCCATTCACGATAAGCGCACCGTGGGTATTCGCTTCCTGGATATGAGCAGCCGCAAGCGGGAGCATGTGGAGGAGTTGATAGAGGATATCCGGGAAATGAAAGGAGAAAGGAGGGACTAGCCACCCCAGCGAGAAAACCTAGTCCCTTCACCCCAGTGAGTAGAAAATCGCGCGATCTGGGGACCAGCGGCAGGGAATAGGGGATATGACGCAACTTAGCGGCGACGCGCGCGCTCCCGTTGCATCTCGCGATAAAACTCACTTTTAGATTGACCCAGTTCACGCGCCAGGCGCTTGAGAGCTTCTTTTTCGTCAATTCGGCAGCCGGCTTCGGCCATGAGGCGGGCAACGTGGTCGGTGATTCTTTCATGAGCGGCCGACGAGGACTTTGCACCGGGCTGCGCGTCGACCAGCAAGGTGATCTCGCCGCGCATGCGATCACGGCCGGCAAGCTCGCGGCGCACCTCGGCCACCGTTCCGCGCAGAAACTCCTCATGAATCTTGGTCAGTTCACGAGCCACGACTACGCGCAGGGCGGGGCCAAAGATGCTTTCAAGGTCGGCCAACGTTTCCAGAATGCGATGCGGCGCTTCGTAGAAGACCAGGGTGCGCGGAGAGTCAGCTTTTTGCACTTCGGCGGCCAGCGCTTCGAGCCGGGTTCGCCGGGCGCCGGCTTTTTCCGGCAAAAAGCCGATGAAGTGAAATTCGTCAGCGGGCAATCCGGAGGCCACCAGCGCACTGAGCGCAGCATTGGCTCCGGGGATGGGGATGACCGCGACGCCGGCGGCAATGGCCTGGGCCGCGAGCTGGCCTCCGGGATCGCTGATGCCTGGCATTCCGGCGTCGGAGACCACGGCGATGGCCTTCCCGGCCTTTATGTTTTGGATTAGTTCGGTGGCACGGGCGTGCTCGTTGTGTTGGTGGCAGCTTACGGTGGGGGTGGTGATTTCAAAGTGGTTGAGCAGCTTCTGTGTCTGGCGCGTGTCTTCGCAGGCGATGCGGTCCACGCGGCGGAGCACATCAATAGCACGGATGGTGATGTCGCCCAGGTTGCCGATGGGGGTGGCAACGAGGTAGAGGCCGGGGGCAAGGGGGGATTCTGGTAGGACGGTCTCCCATGTCTGAAGATCCAGACATGGGGCACCCATAATTTGTGTCCTGACCTGGGCCACCTGCAATTCAAAGTTCTCGCCAGCCTTAGGGCCTTCGTGATATTCGTGTTTCATATTCCCCATTATGCTCCCCGAAATCTCGAGGCTTATTCCATGCAAGAAGGCAAAGACGAATCCGACGAAACCAATAATGCTGATCTAAAGCCTGATGCGCTGAACCCTGGGGGACCAAGAATCCCACTGTCGCCAGAAAATCCCCCACTCGCCAATGCAGAAGCACATAATCCCGATCACAACCCAGATGCAGCCACGGCGGTCCGTCGCGAACTTCATTGGCTTGAAATTCTCAATTTTTGCGGCCAGATCGTTCTCGCGATGGTTGCAATAGTTGGCGTATGTATTTACGGACGACAGCTTGGAGTGATGCAGGGACAACTTGACCAAATGAGCACTCAATTCCCCGAAATTCAAAAGTCCGCTAACGCCGCCAAGAGTGCGGCAGAAACGGCGCATGATGCCCTCGTACTTGGCGAGAGATCGCGTGTAGGATTTCCCCTCTTCAATGTTGGGCCACCCAAAGTAATAATTGGCCCTAATATAGAGCTTCACGGGAACATTGAGCTTGAGAATTACGGGAAAATACCTGCTTCGATTGACTTCGTTGGAGTTAAGCTCGAAGTCAGAGACACTCCAGTTCCAGAAGGATTTAAGTACACCCCCCCATTGATCCCCAGCAAGTTCGACCTCATGCCGGGACAAAAAGGGTATAAGTCTGCGAACTCTAAGTACACAATCTCTGGTCCGGATTACGAGGCCGTCATGCTTAGAAAAAAGCGCCTCGTCCTTCATGGCCGCGTAGTGTATCACGACGCATTTGGAGCCTATGTCTCAGCAATACGTAACTGAATGGCTATGTTTTTGTCACCTCAACCATCGTATTGCTAGGCG
>CAWJDN010000047.1:0-12805 GCA_963840985.1 uncultured Acidobacteriaceae bacterium | reverse complement strand
GTGTTATGTTGACGCGCTTCGACTTAGTACCGTATTGCTATGAGTTGCGTCCGGCGTGGAGCGGTCATGGTCTTCGCGGCTGCGGTAAAGATAGCCGGAGACGTACCGCGCCGGAATCTTCACGTGGCGCAACAGCGCGATCATGGTGTGGGCGAAGTCCTGGCACACGCCTTCGCCACTGATGATTGCTTCGTCGATGGGCGAGTCCACGCGCGTTGAGCGGGGCACGTAGTCGAAGTAATCGAAGAGCCGCTGATTCAGTTCCTGCACCAGCATCAGCGGATCGTCGCGGCGCGTAACACCCATCTGCTTGGCCAGCAGAGTGAGCGCCGGGGTTTCAACCGCAAAGGTGCGAGGGCAGCAGCATCTCCCAGTAATCGCCGGCCTCTACCAACTTATCCAGCGCGTCCCATGCATCGGGCGAAAGAAAGGCGGGCACATCGGGCAGCTCCTGCTGCTCGATCACCGACTCGGCGACAATGACTAATTGGTTGTGTTCGCCGGGAATGTCGAAGTGCTGCACGGTGTTTCCCTGGTGATCGCGATAACTGAAGACGCGGCAGCGCGGACTTACCGAAAGCGAATAATTAAGGCAGTGCTGGTTGGAGTCGGAGCGCGGGTGCATGCGCGTCTCCATGATGCTCTCGCTGATGGGATGCGAGTAGCGGAAGCGCGTCAGATGCCGGATGGAATAAAAATTCATGCTCGCTCTCCGGATTCGTAGCTAACTCGCCAGCGCGGATTGGATCGAGTAGTGCACATAGTAGCGGTAGATGAGTTCGTGGATGCGCAGGCATTGCTCGCGGATGTCGTGCAGAAATGCCGGAGTGTCGCCATGCCAGTATCTCGTCGATGGTGGTGAAGCCGAGCATGGCGTGCAGCCGGCCGATGCCGGCGATCAGTTCGTCCGGCGGGCGGCGGCCGCCGGTGCGCTGAATGGATTCAATGGCCTCGCGCATGCCGTCCACGCAGTAGCGGATGGCGTGAGGAAAGTCGCGATTGAGCAGCAGAAACTCCAGAATGCGGTCGGGAGAAACATCGGCGGTGTAAACCTGGCAATAGGCTTCGAAGGATGTGCAGCAGCGCAGCAGGCCGACCAACTCAAGATACTGATAGCCGGCGTGCTCGCGCTCCTGCGGATGAAACAGATCCGGCTGATAGACCTCAAGCAGCGTGGCCGTGGCGTAGGCGCGCTCGAGATAGCGGCCCAGGCGGATGAACTGCCAGCCCTGGCCGTGAATCATGGTGGAGTCGCTGACGCCCTTGAAGAGATGGATGCCGTCGATGACCGAAGCCAGCATATCGTTGATGCTGGACGCTGAACTGCGTCTGCGCCTGCGGCGAGTGAATCTGGTGGATAGAGCCGGTTGAGGCGCTGCCACTGCTCGGTGGAGATTTCCTCGCGCACCTGGCGGGCATTTTCGCGCGCCCCGTTGACGCAGAATGTTACCGCCGCATGGTTGAGATTGTCGAAGACCAGCTTATGCGCCATCGCCTCCAGGTCGCCATTCCAATCCAGGCCGGCCGGCTTGCCCAGCGAGGCCACCAGCCGCTGCCAGCGCGTCTCTTCGCTGGCGCCACCGGTGTCAAGCATCAGGCCCATAGTCACGTCGAGCTGGCGCACGGTGTTCTCGGCGCGCTCGAGGTAGCGGCTCATCCAGTAAAGACTGTCGGCAACGCGAGATAGCATCGTCTAGCTCTCCCTGACTCGAATTGTTGTTACTCCAGCACCCAAGTATCCTTACTGCCGCCGCCCTGCGAGGAGTTCACCACCAGCGATCCTTTTTCCAAAGCCACTCGTGTAAGTCCGCCGGGCACAATGTTGACCTTGTCGCCAAATAGGATATAAGGACGGAGGTCCACATGGCGCGGTTCCAGATGATCGTCGATCAAACATGGAGCGCGTGAAAAATCTAACGTAGGCTGGGCGATATAATTGCGCGGATTAGCCTCGATAGCTCTTGCGAACTCCTCGCGCTGCGCGGTTGTCGAGTGCGGGCCGATCAACATTCCGTAGCCGCCGCTCTCGCCCACTGCCTTTACGACTAACTTATCCAGATTGGCCAGCACGTGTTTGCGCTCGGCCGGATCGCCGAGAAGGTACGTCTCGACATTATTCAAAATCGGATCTTCATCAAGGTAGTAGCGAATCATCTTGGTCACGTAGGCGTAGACCGCCTTGTCATCGGCCAGGCCGGTGCCAAAGGCATTCGTCACGGTTACGTTTCCGGCGCGATAGGCGTTGAAGAGGCCGGAGCAGCCCAGAGACGAGTCGGCGCGAAAGACCAACGGATCGCTGAAGTCGTCATCTACGCGGCGATAGATCACGTCTACGCGCTTCAGTCCGTTCGTAGTGCGCATATAGACGATATTGTCGTGCGTAACCAGATCGCGGCCTTCCACCAGGTCAATGCCCATCTGGCGGGCCAGATAGGTGTGTTCGAAGTAAGCCGAGTTAAAGACCCCCGGAGTTAGAAGGACTATATTTGGCTCCGGCCTTCCCTCCGGAGCCAGTGAGCGCAGAGTTGCCAGCAGCAGTTGCGGATAGTGCTCTATGGGCCGCACGCCATAACTGGAAAAAAGCTGTAGTTTTTCCATCCGCGCTTGCCCAGGTCGAGCCAGCATCGTTTTTCAATTCGAAACCAATGGCTGGAGCGGCGTAGTCCCTCAGACCTGTTTTCGCACGCACTTCGACGGCACGCCCTGTCCATTGCCGGGCGACCTGTTCCCAATTCACGCCGGAATCTTTGCTCAAAAACAGCGTGCCCGCTTGGTCGATTTCCAGCGTGAGATGCTGCGCGGTTGCACTGGAAACAGCCGTAAGGCCGCTGGGCAGCCGGGGCGGATTCGCCTTGAGAGAGGCAGCCGACCCGGCGATTTGTTGTTGTGTGGCAATATCGAAGCTGCTGGCAGGCACGGCCTGGGACTGCTGCACCATGCGCGGCCCCGCCGAGGCAGCCTGGCGGCTGGTATGAGCGGTGTATGCCTCATCTTTCATGCTCTTTTGTGAAATCTGCCGCGAGGCATCGGCGCTGGCCGAAAGCGCGCCGGAGCTCCGCTGTTGTTCCTGCTGCCAGGCGGCTACGGCCGGTTCCGGTTGGTATTTCGGCTTGTTCTCCGGTTGCGGCGCAGGCTCCGCAGATGGCGGCAAGAACGCACTGCTCGCCCCATTCAAGGGCGCGCTTGCGCCTGACTCAGCCGGAAGTGCAGCGGAAGGAGCAGCCAACTCCTGCGACGATCCGCGATGGGCGGCAAAATCTGCGTTTCCGGCAGTGGATTTCGCTGCGAGAGCCGGCTTGTGCGCCACCCTTGCGCTTGTCTGCTCCTGCGAGGCAGGAGTGGGCATGACTGCTTCACTGGGCGGCGTGATCTTTGCCATCTCCGGAGCAGGCTCCGTGTGCCTGGTATGCAAGGTGACTACCAGCGCCAACGCGGCAGCCAGCGCCGCGGCTGGAACCCAGGCAAAGCGCCAGTTCATGAACCAAGCTACGGGTTGCTTCGCTGGCCGGGACGACGGAACCCGTGCGGGAGCCTCTGCATCGGCGGCTGCCTGCTGCGCGAGGAAAATCACCTGGCGGCAGCGGCTGCACCCGGCGAGATGGGCGAGAACCTGCTCGCGCTCTGTCGCGTCAAGCGCCTGCTCGGCGAAGGCGTTGAGGCTTTCGGCGTTAGGGTGAAGATCGAGTTGGGGAGTTGTGTTCACGTTGCAGCCTTCTCTTGGAACGTATCCAGCGAGGAAATTTGCAATATTTTCTTCAAATTGAGATTCAGATCACGCGGATCGGCGCCCAGCGCCTCCTGGGCGGCTGGCTTGCTCAATCCCAGCGCTTGCAGATTGCGCAGGATCTGCTTTCTGAGATCGACGGTCACCCGGTGCAGTTTGCGGCTGACCGTTGCTTCGTGAACGCGGAGCAGCGGGGCGATCTCCAGCAGGGTTCGTCCATCCAGATAGTAAGCGGCCAGCAGAAACCGCTCCTCGGCTGCCAGTTGGCGGAGAGCCTCTTCAATCGCTCTGCTTAAAAGCAGCAGGTCGGCAGGTGGAGTTTCCGGCTCGGCGACCGCTGCCTGAGGTTCATAGCCGCCTGCCGGATCGTCGAGCGGAAGCTCGCGGCGGGTGCGTCGGTGATGATCCACATGGCGCTGGGCAAGCGTGGTGCGGAGCCAACCTATCAGCGAACCTTTGCCGCGATAGGAGTCCAACGGGCTGCGCCGCACGCCGTCGCGGACCTTAAGACCGAATAGCTCCGCGTAGAGTTGATCGGCCAGCTCGCGGCCCAGCGTTTCGCTGCCCGTAATAGCAATGGCGGCGCGTGTCAGAGGCTGGCGGTAGACGGAAAGAAAATGCTCCCATGCGCCTTGGTGGCCGTTGGCACAGGCTTGCGCCAACACCAGGTCGGCGAGCCGGAGGCCGTGAAAAAAACTTGCTTGTTGCTGCCGTGATGCTTTTGCTCCCGGCGCCAGGCCGAAGTTCTGTGCTGTTGCAACGCGCCCCAGGATTTCGCGGAACTGCTCACGCTCCAGTCCATAGGCGGCTGCGCCTGATTCGCGCCAGAGCTCGTCCAGCATATGAATCGGCTCAGGCGGGGCGGAGATGCCGGCTGCGGCGCTCATTTCAACGGGTTGGGAGGGCGTAATCCCCACGCTCTCAAGATACGCTAAACACCCCGCAAAAAAACTCTGCAAGAAATTGGCTTGCCGGCGTTCAAGGTTCATAAGCCGGCGAGATTGCCCGGCGGAGGAGAAAGATATGAAGTATCTGGGCAGGTTGGGAGTGGTGGGCGTGCTGGTGTTGGGGCTTGCCGCATTTATTGAAGAGAGTGGAGTGCAGGCGGCAGGCGGGCCACAGGAAACGGCGAACGGTTACTACAAAGTGCTGGACCCCATTGAGAGCGGCAATCTGCTTCTCTTTCCGGTCGTTCGGGCCAGCGGCAAGTCTGCCGGCGCAACGCCATTTATCACACTGGATGAAGGAATCAAGAGCGGCCAGGTGGAAGTGACCGAAGCCGGCCGCGCACAGGGAATGGTGCGGCAGAGAGACATGATTGGCGTGCCGCCTTACCGCGGCGATGGCTTACCCCAGTATCCACATCACGACAACAACTATCGCGGCGACGAGGTGAACACGCTGGTGCTGGTGAACAACTCCGGCAAACCTCTGCTGCTGCTGGCCGGCGAAATCGTTACCGGGGGCAAGCAGGACCGGGTGATCGCCAAGGATCGCATTGTGCCGGCGGGCAACGAGCCCATCGACCTGGGTGTCTTCTGCATCGAGCCGGGACGCTGGACGGCGAGTTCGGAAACCTTCGGCGCATCGGCCAAGGCGCCCGCGCACAGCTTCATGGTGCAGCCAAGCGTGCGGGAGCGGGCCATGGTCGCCAAGGACCAGCAGGAAGTGTGGAACTCCGTGCGAGGAAGCATCTCTCAGATGGCGATGGCGTCTGCTCCTTCCACCGGCAGTTCGATGGATGTAGGATCGGGCGCTGGATACGCTCGTTCGATGGGAACCACGAGCTACGCGCGGGCCATGGAAGACAGCTCGGTGAGCGCCAAGGTGGATGAAGCCGCGGCTCCGGTGATGAAGGCACGGGAGCAGGTGATCGCGCAGCTTCGCAAGGAAGGCGCTATCGGCGTGGTGGTGGCAGTGCGCGGCGAGATCGTGTGGGCCGACCTGTTTGTCGACACTGATTTGTTGAGCCGCTATTGGACCAAGCTGGTGCGCTCTTATGCGGCCGAGAGCCTGACGGAGGGTGGAAGCCACGCCGCGCCCAGCGTAGCCGATGCGCAGCACTTTCTTGACGCTCCTTCGGGAGGCACAGAAACCAGCGAGGGCGACGTGGGCGTCTATCGCTATCGCGAACTCCGTTCCGGCGGCACGGAAACCTTTGTGCTGGAATCGTTGTTGCCCGGAACCGGCTACGATGTGCACATCAGCAAATTAAAGCTGAGAGAAGTGGCATGGCACACGTCAAAGCATCACCCCATTCCCCACGATCCGATTATCCGGCCGGATATTCCTCCGCCGCATTATGAGCCGCAGATCTATCGCTGAAGAATGTCTTTCAATGTGAAAACCCCAGGTCCCGATTCAGGGACTTGGGGTTTTTTGTAACAAAAAATCTTGCCGCATTTAGTCGCCGGTGGCCGGAGCGTGTGTGCTCTTTTCAGGCCACGGCGGCAGCAACTTGACCAGCGCCCACAGAAAGACCAGCGGCAGCAGGGTTAACGCAATCGCCACCAGCAGGCCCTCGCGCGTCACTAGGCCCATCTTGTAGGTGGTGTAGCCGAGAAAACTTTTTGAGAACAACTGCCCGCCGATCACCACGTTCCAGCGCATGGCAAGAACGCCGATCAGGGCTAGTGATCCGGAGATTACGTAGAGGCGCTTGCGGACGATTTCATTGAACTTCACCACCTGCGTCAGGAAGAGCAAAATCAACGGCACCAGCGTTCCAAGGCAGATCTGAATCACAATATGCGGGATGTAAAGCTGAGTATGGACCAGGAAGTTCAGGCTGCTGAAGGATTCGTCGGCCTCGTAGATACGGTGCACCAGGTCCAGCGTCTCCAGGCTGAAGTCGATGATGAAGATATAGAAGAGGTACATGGCGATGGAGTCCACGCAGCGCATGTCGATGACTTGCCTGCGCAGTTTGGTAATGGCCATATAGAGCAGCATGACCCCGGCAACCCCCGACACCATAGCCGAAAAGATGAAGACCACAGGCATCAGCGGTGAAGACCACCAGGGGTTGGCCTTGATGGAGCCGAAGATGAAGCCGACGTAGCCGTGCAACAGGAAGGCGGAGGGAATGCCGATCAAAGTGACGATCCAGCCCACCCGCTCGTCGATAGCCAGCGAACGCGGGCTGATGTTGCTGGAGCCGAGCGTCATCACTTTGTAAATCAAACGCAGAAGGCCCTTGCTGGACTGCGACAGAAGCACGATTTCGCTTCGGTAGTCGAGCCAGATCTCCAGCACCAGCACAGCCATCAGATACCACAAGTACACGTAACCGAACATGGCCATGGCCGATGTGCTATGCGGGGTGAAGTACATCTCCGGCGAGCGGAATGGGTGGCCCAGGTGCAAAACCAGCGGTAGTGGCGCAACCAGCAGGAAGGCCAGGGCTGTCAGCAGCGCCAGGCGGTAGGTGGGCTTGACCGCCTCAACGCGGAAGACACGCTCCAGCGACGCCAGAATGAATGCGCCCGCCACCAGCCCCGTGATATAGGGGTACAAAACGATCAGCACACTCCAATAGAGAGTGATTTCGTTGGGATAGATGTAGCCTTCAACGCCGCTCATAATTCCTCACTATCGCACCGAACCGTCCAGATCGTTGTAGAAGGCCTTGGCGCCGGTGGCCATCTGCGGCTTCAGCACCTGCACGGCGTGCGTCTTCAAGAATGCATGGATCGGGTCATTTGGATTCTTCAGGTCGGCCAGTTGGCGCGCGCCGGTGGGGCAGGCCTCGCAGCAGGCTGTCGTCAGTCCCTTGGTAATTCGGTGGTAGCAGAGGGTGCACTTGTCGGCTACCTTCTTCTCCGGATGAATGTAGCGGCAGCCATAGGGACAGGCCTGCACGCAATAGGCGCATCCCAGGCAGTATGTTTGGTCCACCAGCACCACGCCATCCGGGCTGATAAAGGTTGCCCCCACCGGGCAGACCTGCGTGCAGGGCGAATCCGCGCAGTGATTGCACAGCTTGGGAACGAAGAAATACTTTCCGCTCTGATCAGTGGCAACCGGGAATCCTTCCTTGCCGCCGTCGGGCGAGATGACTTCGGGCGCGATCAAGGGGTTGGTCGTAATGGACCCGGTTTCGTTCATGGGCCAGTCCGTCCGGTGGTAGCGCTCAACCCAGGTGCGGAAGTATCCATCCGGTACATCGTTTTCGGTCTGGCAGGCGCGCACGCAGTTGCCGCAGCCGATGCACTTGGAGATGTCGATCAACATACCCCACCAGTGATCGGTCATCTTGTAGTTGGGCGACTCTTCCGGTGTTCCGGCCAGCACGGACTCCCAGGCGACCGCTGCTGCCGGCAAGAGAATCAACATTTTGCGCCGTGAAAGATTCATTTAGCACCTCCCGCGGCCATTCCCGGATTGTGTGGCTGGTGGCAGCTCCCACAGGGAGGGCCCGGATAGTGGTTTGCCGGATCAACCTGCGGGAAGCCCTTTGGTTTTGCTGCGCTGGCTGTGTGACATTGGGCGCAGAGTACAGCTGTATCGGGCAGAACCGGCTTGACCGCCGTAGGATCGTCGGCACTGGCATGGCTGGCCAGTGCTCCGTGGCAGGCCTCGCAGTTCACTTGTGCATGCTTGCCGGCCTTCTTCTTGTCCGCCTCATCCGAGTGGCAAGTCTCGCAGGCCTCATGGCCGGCAAACTTCACCGGCCGTTGCGCAACTTCGCCGATGGCCGCCCCGCGATAGTGCCCATACTGCCCAAAGCTTTTGGGCACAACGTAGTGGCGCACTATGAGAAAGACCAGGAAGGCGAGGACAAAGAGCCCCGCAAACCGGAATAGATGTCCTGCATCCTTGAAAACATTCATCAAACCCTCTCCACAACGCCGCTGCAAGGGGACTCCGGAAGTCTATTCTTATGTGATCTGGAACACTCTCCGTGCTCCTGACGGTACACGGGAACCACTCATGGCTGTATGTGAGGAAGATCACACTTCGGTAGAGAACGGGCCGCTGACTGGACTTGTGTTGCATGGTTGCAGAGGGGTAAACGCTAACCCCGTATAGAGGCGCAAGGCGATACGATAAGTTTTGGAGCGCAAAATGCCAAGAGTTCTCGACGGAGTGGCGATTGCCGCGAAGATCAAGCAAGAGGTAGCCGAAGAGGTGCGCGCCCTGGCGGCGCGGGGAATCCGGCCGGGACTGGCGGTGGTGCTGGTAGGCAACGACCCCGCTTCGGAGATTTACGTCCGCGGCAAGGCCCAGAGCTGCGCCGATCTGGGCCTCTACAGCGAGATCGTCACTCCGCCCGCAAGCGTCACCACGGTGGAAATGCTCGGCCTGCTCGACGGCCTCAACGCGCGCGAGGAGATCGACGGCATCCTCATCCAGATGCCGCTGCCCGCACACGTCGACGGCAAGGCTCTGCTCGATGCCGTCATCCCCGCCAAGGACGTGGACGGCTTTCACCCGGTGAATGCGGGCCGTTTGCTGGCGGGGCGGCCTACGCTGACCCCGTGCACCCCGGCGGGGATTATCGAAATTCTCCGGCGCAGCGAGATTCCCATCAGCGGACAGCATGCGGCGGTGGTGGGGCGCAGCGATTTGGTAGGCAAGCCCGTAGCCCTGCTGCTTCTGCACCAGAACGCCACGGTAACCATTTGCCACTCGAAAACACGCGACCTCCCTGCCATCACGCGCCAGGCTGACATTCTTGTCGCCGCCATCGGCCGCGCGGGATTCATCACACCAGAGATGATCAAGCCGGGCGCAACGGTCATCGACGTGGGCATCAACCGCATTACCGAGCGCGCCGACTTCGAACGCTTCTTTGCCGGCAACGCCAAACGCGAAGCAGCCTTCGCCAAAAACGGCTCAACGCTGGTGGGCGACGTGCATCCCAAGACCTTCAAACTGGCCGGAGCCTATACGCCGGTTCCCGGCGGCGTGGGCCCGCTGACCATTGCCATGTTGATGGCCAACACCGTGCGCGCCGCGAAGCTACGCAGGGGAATGTAGAATGACTACCACAACCTGACAGAAGGATAGGAATGATGCTTGACTGCAGCCGTACACGCATTCTCGGATGGATCGCCTGTCTTCTATTTGTCCTTCCCAACTGCTATTCCCAATACTCACTACGGAAGGAACTGGCACAGGCAGGGATTCCCTTGACCTCATTCAGCGAGGCCGAGTTGGATGAGGCTGTGGATGGCACAGGTGCCAGTAAGCAGCCATATGTCTATTTTGTGTACGTGCGAAGAAATGGGAATTTGTTAACTGGCCTCCCTCGATTGGTTCGATACGACCAGAGTACCGGCGCAATCCTTCGTTCAGAATTGCAACTGAAAGAAGACGATCCTTATTGCTGCGGCTCTCCCGATGGTTTCGAGTTTCTGGATGACTACCTTCTTTTGAGCTTCCATTACAATCCGTCTGCCGGTGCCATTCTGGTATTGGATAAGGATCTCAAACTTCTGCGGAGCCTTGACGGATTCGATGTGCAAAGGGTTGCTATGAACCAACTAGTAATAGTTGAGAATATGGTGCATTTCGCTCCCGTACATCCCGAACGGCTTCAGTGGGCTGACTTGAGCAAAAATATTGCCCTGGAGATTTATCCGCTACAGAACGACATTTTGCGTAATCAATTCAGCGAGGATTATTCGAAGCAAATGCCGGCGGCATGCAAAAAATCTCTGGAATTGTGTGGTTATGGACGCTTTGATGAGGGCTGCACATACCTTGGAGGAGATGGTCAGGGTCGATTTGTCTTTCAATGCGGCCGGTCGGCGAGCTATCAAACGAAAGAAATGAAAGAACCTGTCAATTATGCATCCGATTCCGCAATCTACATTTTCGACCATAGTCCCAACGGATGGGTTCATTGTGAACAGGCGATATCGGAGGATGAGGCGACGGCTTTGGATACAGAAGGAACCAAGGGATACGACAAGATTAAGTCACGATGTACTCCAAAATTGCCTGTTATTCCCGATGATGACCGGTGATTTCGACTCTTTTCCTGATCCAGAGCGGCGCAAGAAGTGAGGTATGTTCATACTATGCTGAGGGTTGGTCTCACCGGCGGGTTGGGGAGCGGCAAGAGCACAGTTGCGGCTGCTTTGCGCGAGTTGGGCGCGGAGGTGATCGAGGCCGATGAGTTGGGGCGGACGCTGATGGAGCCGGGTCAGCCGGTCTACGCGGAAATTGTCCGCGTCTTTGGCGCGGAAGTCGTCAGTTCCGATGGCCAACTGAATCGCGCGCGGCTGGCCGAGATGGCCTTCAAGGGCGGGCGAGTGAACGAGCTGAACGCCATCATTCATCCTGCGGTGATTGCCGCCCAGCAGCGCTGGATGGACCAGGTTTTTGCACGCAACCCGGCTGCCGTGGCCGTGGTCGAGTCGGCGCTTATTTTTGAAGTGGAGCGCGATGCCCGCCTGCGCGGCGAAAGCGAGAGCGTTCTGGCTGACTGGCGGCGGCGCCTGGACCGCATTGTCGTGGTTACCGCGCCCGATGAGGTGAAGATCGCCCGCTACGCCGTCCGCGTCAGTCCGGCGGGGGCTGGCCTCGCAGCCGGGGTCCCCAGCGACAGGTCTTCGTCGCTGGGGTGGGAAGCCGCCGAAGCCGATGCCCGTCTGCGTCTGACATACCAGATTCCCGATGCGGTCAAAGCTGCCCGTGCCGACTATGTAATTGATAATTCAGGAGATAAGGAGGCGCTTCTCGCTCAGGTAGAGAAATTGTGGCAGCTTCTCAGGGCGGAGAGTAACAAGTTTTCCGCAGAACAGTCTTTAGAATAGAGAACAGAGATCATTTGTCAGATGCCACTGATTCCGCTGCAAGCGGTTTTTGCTTAGAACTGACCGCTGAAAACAGAGAATTAACAACTTTAGAAAGGCTTCCAGGTTTAAGATCTTATGAAAAAACTGCGTCCAGTTCTTTTAGTTGTTATGCTGGTGGGAGGGTTCTGGTTTCTCACCACCCATCTTCCCGCCAATCTTAGCCGTTATTCCCTGAACAATCTATCGCTGTTCCACGCCAGTGGCTCCAGTTCCCCGCTCCAGCTCACCGAGGCTCAGGCCGCGCCCGCTTACGATGCCGAGGAGCAAAATAACATCGCTGTCTACAAGCGGGTGCTGCCCTCGGTGGTTAACATCACCGCCAGGGCGTTGGTGATGAACTTCTTTTACGGAGCAGTGCCGCAGGAGGGCCAGGGTTCGGGATTCATTCTCGACAAGGCGGGCCACGTGCTCACCAACTTCCACGTCGTGGCGGGCGCCAACCGCGGCATTAAAGTGCAGTTGAGCAACAAGCGCAGCTACGACGCCAAGGTGGTGGGCACCGACCGCACGCACGATCTGGCCTTGCTGCAAATCACCGCGCCCGACCTGCAACCGGTAACGCTGGCAGATTCTGGCGAACTGGCCGTGGGACAAAAGGTCTACGCCATCGGCAATCCCTTCGGCCTGGCTGGCACCATGACGCGAGGCATCATCAGCTCAATACGGTCGATTCGCAACGCCGATGGCGCGCCCATCGAGGACGCCATCCAGACCGATGCAGCCATCAATCCCGGCAACTCCGGCGGCCCGCTGCTCAACTCTCGCGGAGAGGTCATCGGCATCAACACCATGATTGCCAGTAACGGCGCAGAACAAAGCTCCGGCATCGGCTTTGCCATCCCCATCAACACAGCCAAGGCGGTGCTGGCCGACCTGACTCGCTATGGGCGCGTTAAGCGTCCCTCGCTGGGCATTGTGTCTTATGAGATTGGTCCCGACCTGGCCGAGCAGATGGGCCTGGCCGTTGACTCCGGAATTCTGATCGAGCAGGTCATCCCCGGCGGAGCGGCTGAGAAGGCCGGCCTGCGTGGCGGCACGGAGCAGGCCTATGTGGGCAATACTCCCATCCTGCTGGGCGGCGACCTCATCGTGGCCATCGACGGACAGCGGGTCACCAATCCTCAGGAGATCAACGCCGTCATGGAAAAACATCAGGCCGGCGATACCGTCAGCGTCACCTTTTATCGCGGCCAGAAGAAGATTACGCTCAAATTGATTGCCGGAGAAGCGCGGGAGTCGAACAACTAGAGGGAGAGATCGAATCGGCCATTTT
>CAWJDN010000046.1:0-6834 GCA_963840985.1 uncultured Acidobacteriaceae bacterium | reverse complement strand
AATGTATTGCTGGGTTACGGCCTTGAGGCCGGCCAATCCTTTCCCGACGCCCTGCAACGCGAGCTGGACCGCCGAGGCTACCACTACAAAGTCTTGAATCATGGAACGAGCGGCGCAACTACCAAGGATGCTGTCGCCGATCTGCACTCCATCTTGCTACTGCACCCCGAAGTTGTTATCGTCGAGTTCGGCGGTAACGACGGACTGCGCGGCCTGCCGCTCGCCGAGACCCGCCGTAATCTCGATGCAGTACTGACGGCCCTCGAAAACGCCCATATCAAAACTTTGCTTGCCGGAATCACGCTGCCGCCCAACTACGGCCAGGAGTACATCCAGCAATTCGAAGTGATCTTTCGCGATCTGGCGCGTGCACACCACACCACATCAGTCCCCATGATCTATAAAAACCTGGTCAATGTTCCCGACACAATACAGCCCGACGGTATCCATCCCACCGCCAAAGGCTCCGAGATCATAGCGAGGACGCTATTGACGTCGCTGATACCTTTGCTACACAAAGGCGATTAGCCCATTCCCACTACCGGCTGAAAGAGCGTTCCTGCTACCCTCTTGGCAATTCCCACCAGCTCATTCTGACCGGCAAAGACCTTCACCAGTGGCGCGTTGGAAAACTCTGGAAGGTTGGCTTGAGCGCCGTTGCGCAGGCGGCCGAGAGACAGCGTATCGCCGGTGACCGATGGCATCTCCGGCAACAGACTGCGTGGATGGACGCATAACGCCTCTAGTGCCTCAATGTTTCCGGTCAGCGGTTGCAGTTCGTCCAGAGAGTGCGCCTCAGCAAGCGTGAAGACTCCGGCCTGAGTGCGGCGCAGGCTGCTCAGGTGAGCTCCGCAGCCCAGTTCCTTGCCTAGTTGGTGAGCAACTGACCGCACATAGCCTCCGGCGCTAATGGTCATTGTGAAGCTGGCCTCTGAGCGATCGAGTGCAACGATTTCAAAGCTATGGATGCGGATCGCGACGGCCTTCAACTCCACAGGCTTGCCCTCGCGGGCGAGCTTGTAGGCTGGTGTGCCGGCAATTTTCTTTGCTGAGAACGGCGGCGGCATCTGCTCCATCTCGCCACGAAAACGGCTAGCAGCCGCGCACACCTGCTCCAGCGTCAGAGTGGGAAGGGAGTCGGGCTCACCAGGCTGCCCCTCGGAGTCGTAGGTGTCGGTGGCGAATCCGAAGCGGATCGTCCCTGAGTAGCTCTTTTCCGCTGAGGTGAAGTACTGCGCCAAGCGCGTAAACTTGCCCAGCAGCAGGGGCAGGACGCCGGTGGCCATGGGGTCCAGCGTGCCCAGGTGGCCGATGGAGCGTTCGCCGGTAATTCTGCGCAGGATTCCCACCACGTCGTGGCTGGTCATGCCGGCCGGTTTGTCGATCACCAGAAGCCCGTTCACTTCTTCACTTTAGCTGACTATGCCACGAACTCACACACCGCCCGAATCGGGACTCCGCACCAGTGAGAGGAACTCCAGGCGCGACTCCTTCTGACGGAAGCAGCCCAACATGGCTGAGGTCACCGTGGAGGAGTGCTGTTTCTCGATGCCGCGCATCATCATGCACAGGTGCCGCGCTTCAATGACGACGCCCACGCCCAGCGGGGCAATGGCGTTCTGAATAGCGTCAGCTATCTCGCGGGTGAGCCTCTCCTGGATCTGCAAACGTCGAGCAAACACTTCAACTAATCGCGGTATCTTGCTCAATCCAATCACCTTACCTTTGGGGATATAAGCCACATGCACCTTGCCAAAGAAAGGCAGCATGTGATGCTCGCAGAGCGAGAAAATCTCGATATCCTTAACGATGACCATCTCGTCGTAGTCTTCGTCAAAGAGTGCCCCGCGCAGGATATCTGACGGATCCTCGCCGTAGCCCTTGGTCAGAAAGGCCATCGACTTCTCCACGCGACCGGGCGTGGCCAGCAAGCCCTGGCGGCTGGGGTCTTCGCCCAAACGGCTTAGAATCTCGCGATACATCTCTGAGGTGCTGAACGCGCTCAGGCCTTCATCCGTCTCGATTTCCCGATGAATCCTTTTGCTTACAGCTATCGGTTGTGCCATGCTTCTAATCCTCCCGGGGAATAGGGTGTCGTTTTCACTCGCCTACGTATTCAAAGAAATTGTTTTCCGTCTCTTCCACGCGTACTCGCTCCAACACGCCGGCCGGCAGTGCGTCCTTCAACAAAGCGAAGACCTCTCTACAGAGATTCTCCGTCGTCGGCACACGATTCACAAACAACGGGTCAAGATTGAGGTTGGCATGATCGAATCGATCGACGACCCGCTCGCGTACCACCTCATCCAGCGCTGCCATGTTAACTACCATTCCTGCCTCCGGGTCCACGGCTCCGGTAACCACTACTTCCACAACATAATTGTGTCCGTGTCCGTGTGGATTATTGCACTTGCCGTAGGTCGCCCGGTTCTCTTCCGCTGATAGTGCCTCCGAATGCAGCCGGTGGCTGGCGGAGATGGTGTAGCGGCGGCCAAAATATGCCCTCATGGCTCGCCTCGGTATTCTGCGAATATTTCCGGCGTCTCGTAGATCCGAATCCTGCTCAATTGTGCTCCGCCTACGACCGTTACCGCTGGTTCCAGACGCTTCCATGCCGAAATGGCCAGGTTCTCCGTCGTCGGAATGGTCGCTGCGGACTCCGTTGCTGCAAATTCGGGAACCTCCAGGTTCAGATGGCGATGATCCCAAGCTGCAAGAACCTCGTGCTCAATTACGTTCTTGAGCCACGTCAGATTAACGACGAAGCCGGTGACCGGGTCCGGCTCGCCCGCCACCGTGACCTCCAGCGTGTAGTTGTGCCCATGGCCATTGCGATTGGCGCAGCGGCCAAAGACTTGTTCGTTCTTCTGCTCGGTCCACGCCGGGTTCCAGTAATAGTGCGAAGCAGAAAATGTCGACCGCCTCGTCAGATAAATCATTATGACCCCTCATAGAAACAGATGCCTGAGTCCCAGTCAAGGCTTCATGCAATGAAGCTGTTTTAAACCGCGTACTCCCTTCCCTTCCAGCTTACGCGCTTTTGGATGCTGTGCTGGAACCAGCTGCGGCAGAGAATCCACACAAAGAGTGGCAGACCCAGCGGCGAGATGGCACAATCTAAATAAGGAAAGTTTGACCTGGCCACGCGGCCGTAGAAGCGGAAGAGGTTGCGCACCCAGAGCAGGGCCAGAACCCAGCCGGCGATTAGCCACTGCGCTGAATGAGCGAAGAGGCGAGCGTTCCAGAACTCCATCGCCAGCAACGGCAACGCTGCCAGCAACAGAATATCGATCACCCGCCAAACGGCCAGCGCCAGGCAATTATCAAAGAGCAGCGCAAGGTTTTTGGTCCAGCCCTCGATCATCGCTGCCGTCGAGCGGTACATGCGCGTGGAGACGGCGTCCTCAGCGTAGCGAAAGCGCAGGCCGATCCTGCGCCGCTTGGCCAGGATTGCCAGTTCAACGTCCTCCAAAACTTTATCGGAGACTGCCGCGTGGCCACCCAGACGCCGGTAGGCCTCCCGCTCGATGAGCAAAAACTGGCCGTTTGCCGCTGCGATGCGCTTGGCGGGATCGGAGACCTTGGCTGGAGGATACGCCAGAGCAAGTTCGGAAAAAATCAGTGGCATCAGCGACCGTTGCCAAAGTCCACTAACGATCTGCCGCGGCGAGTAGCTCAACATTCCCACCTTGTGCCGGGCGGCTTCATGCAGGGCGCGATGCAGATTTCCAGGCTCGTGAAGGGTATCCGCGTCGGTGAAGAGCAACCACCGTCCACGCGCTCGCCTGGCTGCGGTCCAGATGGCGTTGTTCTTGCCGGTCCAGACTGGTTTTGATTGGCCCGCCTCCAGCTTCCTCGCATCCAGCACGGTGACTCCTGCAAAGCCGCGGGCAATCTCCGCGGTGCGGTCGGTCGAATGGTCGTCCACCACCATCAATTCCCAATCGCGGCCCAGCTTGAAGACCTCCTCGGACTGGCTGACGAGAGACTGAAGGCAAGCGGCAAGGCACTCTTCCTCGTTGCGAGCCGGGACGATGACGGTCAGCTCCAGCAATTTCTTCGGCTCCGGCTGGTCGAAAACGGTTCCCGACTGCATGGGTAACGCTGCTGGCGCCTCGGAAAGCCTAAACACCGGCTTGAAACAGCCTTCATCAACCGCTGCGCTCTCCCGTTTCCTATTCATTCGTTCACCGTCATTACCGTTGGGGCCTTTCGCTCGTATTATAGAGATGTGCGGCTCCCTAGTCGGTTCCTCTCGCTCACTTTACTTGTGCCATTGGCACTGGCGCCAGGCTGCGACCGTGGCGCCCATCCTGCACAAACAGGCCAGGCAGCCCCCGACTTCACTATCTCCGACGGCACAACGACGGTCCATCTGGCTAGCTACAGGAGCCGCGTAGTGCTGCTCAACTTCTGGGCCACCTGGTGCGCGCCATGCGTCGAGGAGATGCCCTCGCTGCTTGAACTGCATCACGACCGGCCCGATCTGGCCATCCTGGCCGTCAGCATTGATGAAAACCCTGACGCTTACAGCCGCTTTATCGTTCGCCATAATGTGGACCTGACCACGGTCCGCGACCCTGCCCAGAAAGCAGCCAAGCTCTTTCATACCGAGGCCTGGCCGGAGACCTACATCATCGACCGAAACGGCGTCATCCGCCGCAAGGTCGTCGGCCCTCAGGATTGGAATAACCCGGAAATCCGCGCTTATCTGAAAAGCATGTAGATTCTTGCTATCATTCTCCTGTGACCACGGTGGAGATTCACTTTCGCTATACCACCCAGCCTACGGAGGCGGTGATCCGTGCGCTGGCTAACGTCCGAGAGGTCTACGGCATTCGCCGGCTTGCGTTCAATCACGCCGCCCACACTTTGTGTGTGGAGTACGACGCCACTCGGCTCAACGCCGCGTCCGTGACGAAACTGGTGCGTCAGGCAGGTTTGGAGATCGATGCAGAACTGCCCTTAATACCCGTGCAAGCGGATCAAGAGCAGACGCCGGCAGCCTGAATTCCGCAATTGCACAGACACCGGAACCTTGATATTCTGTCTATGGTCTCACTCATGCGCCCGTAGCTCAGCTGGATAGAGCGACTGGCTACGAACCAGTAGGTCGGGAGTTCGAATCTCTCCGGGCGCACCATTTCATTCCTCGATTTGTGTTTTTTCCGGCTTTGCACAAATAGCGGCAAGATCATTGGTTGTAGCGTCAACACTTACTTTCTCTCCTAATGAAAAGAGCGAAACGCATAGGCGTTTCGCTCTTTTGCTTGGACCGCATCAAACCATTAATAGAGATGGAAGTTGACTTCAATATCGACAGGCCAAACCGCCACAGGCTTGCCGTTCTCCCTGGCTGGCTTGAACTTGTACTTCATCACCGCTTCAATGGCCTTTTCGTCCAGCCCCATGCCCAATGTACGAATTACCCGCGGGTTCTGCGGATTTCCCTGCGCATCCACGAGTATCCGTACGATGCAGAGTCCCTGGTACTTGGCCCGGCGCGCCTCGTCGGAGAACTCCGCCTCTGGTTCGAACATAGGAACCGGGGCGGAAACGGCTCCGCCAATGCGCCTATATCCACCACCGATATTTCCGCCTTCGCCCGGCCCATATCCGTTTCCATGCCCCGAGCCAATGCCCATGCCGGACCCGTTTCCCAACGAACTCAGCTTGACATTGGGCGAGTTCGACTGGCCGAAGTTCGGCAGTCTCATATTGTCGGGAATGGTAATGTCTGGTTGCACATCGATGGTAGGAAGTGGCGGTTGATCCACCTTGGGAGCTACAACCGCTTCCTCCCGTGGGGGAATTCTGCCCTTGATGGCTTCGATTTTGTCCGGGCTTCCACCACCACCTCCTGCGGCAATAACGGTCTTGGGAGCTTCGAACTCCGACACATCGATTGGAGTAACCTGCAGCTTCGGTTTGACAGTATTAATGTAGGTCTTCACTCCAATTAAGAGAGCGAGCGCCACAAGACTCCCGTTGAAGGTGACAGAGATGCCTAAGGCCCATGGATTGCGCTTTACCGCCATCCGGTCCGGCACCGGAATCGGCGTTGAGGTCAGCTCCAGCGGGGGCAGGTTGGGCGGAAAAAAGATGTCGCGGATGCCTTCATAGAGATCAAGCAAGAGGGGCGTGTCCTTAACGGGAACGCCGAAAGCGAGGTCTAGTTCGATACCGTCCGTGGAGGTTACGGCAGCTTGAGAGACTGTAATTTGGTCGCGCAGGTCGTTGGCCATCGTTGCGTCAGGTTCTATTGCCTCTGGTTGCCTGGTCTGCCGGCCGAATGGGGGTGTTCTCGTTTCCAGGACCGTACTTTCATTATGCTTCACACCACCCGCTTGTGTCTCTACCGGGAGGGTCGCTACCTCCAGTCTCTCATATTCCGGTACTGTGAGGTATCCCATAATCTATAGACGGTTTGAATCCGCAGTAGTTACCGATGAATTTGCGTTCCGTCCTTTACACTAAAAAAGAACCATATCGAGAGCCTCAGGGAGTGACGATGTCCCCAGCACCGGAGTTGAAGGCGACCCTTACACTACCGCAAACCGCCTTCCCGATGAAGGCTAACCTGCCGCAGAATGAACCGCTTCGGCTGGCCCGCTGGGCCGAGCTTGGGCTTTATGACAAGTTACGCAGGGCCGCCCAGGGCCGCCCCGCCTACCTGTTGCACGACGGCCCTCCCTACGCCAATGGCCCCATCCACCTGGGCCACGCGCTCAACAAGGGGCTGAAAGATTTTGTGGTCAAGTCGAAGACCATGGCCGGCTTCGACGCACCCTACGTTCCCGGCTACGATTGTCACGGATTGCCCATCGAGATTAA
>CAWJDN010000045.1:0-11820 GCA_963840985.1 uncultured Acidobacteriaceae bacterium | reverse complement strand
GAATTAGGTGTTAATCCATCATCATTTCCAACAATGGATGAACTATTAGGAACTGATTACTGGGGTATTGATACTATGGCTTCTATCAATGTATGTGGCAATCGTTTATCATTTGGTGCATTAAGAGGCACTGCTGAAGTTGCAGTAAAAGTAGCTAATGGCCAAATGGTATCAGTAAAACAATGTGGTACAATAGTATTAAAATTGGTATCAGAAGAGAATAAGAGGGTAAGAGCAGTTGTTGATAAGGTTTATTATAGTCCAATATTCAAAACAAATTTATTAAGTTGGTGCTTATTAAAAAGAAAAGGATGGCAATTACACAGTAGTAATAAAGGTGATTTCATCACTACTCCAATGGGAACTAAGATTCCAGTTCAAACAAGAGGTAATGTTATGACTCTAAGTACCAATAATGTGGAACGTGTAAGTAGTAGTGTGAAAGAGGTAAATGCAACAATTGGGACTGGATTAAATCCATTTACACAGTTACATGCCAAACTTGGTCATATTAGTCCTGTTTCATTATTAAAGCTAATTAACAATAAGAAGTTAATGGATATGCCAAAGATGACTGAAGATCAAATCAAAGCAGGTACTGTTGAGATAAAAGAATGTGATGTATGTGTTCAAGCAAAATTTAGAAGAACGAATTTTGGTCATAACGGTTTATATAATGGTAATGCGCCAGGTGAAGCATTACATATGGATACATTCTTTGTACCAATGGAGGATATTGGACAGAAATTGAAATGGATGGAATATGGTGTTAGTATTGTCGATCCATTTAGTAAAGGTAGATGGTTTCATTGGTGTAATAACAAAGGTGATATACCATCAAAGGTAATAGAAACAATTAATTATGTAGAGAAACAATTTGGTTGTAAGGTGAAGCATCTATTTGTTGATGGTGGAGGTACTGAGTTCATTAACAGTGTCGTGAGAACGAGATGTACTGGAGGTGGTATCCAAATACATTGGCCACCACCTGAAACACAATCGTTGAATGGTATTGCTGAACGTGGTGTTGGTATATTGAAGAATGCTGGTAATGCATTATTACAACACGCTTCCTTACCAAAGAAGTTTTGGCGTTATGCATGTACCCATGCAACTTTTATTTTAAATAGGTGTGTTGTTAATGATACAACAGGTAAAACACCATATGAAGTATTACAGAAACAATTACCATCAATTAAACATTGGGGTGTATTTGGTTGTGATGTATTACGTTTTATACCTAAGAAAGAAAGAGGTGCATTTGGTTCACATAGTGCACCTGGTATTTATTTAGGTCATGATGAACAAAGATTAGGTGCTCATATATATGATATGAAACGGGAAAAGTAATATTATCAAGAAATGTAGTATTCAGAAATAATCGTTTTACGTTTGGTCCTGCGATGAGGACAAGTGAGAACAAAAGGATTGAAGCAATGGAAATAGCAATAAGGGAAGCGAATGGAGAAGGTGGAAGAGATGATTTGGTGGAAAGAGAGGGTATTATGATAGTGATACTACTGATGATACAATTATGCTCGACACGCAAACATCTCCACAATCTATCCCTCCAACTCTAAGTTCAACAACCACTCCATCTTCGACAGCTCCGATTAGATCAGCAACATCAGAAAACAAAGAAGACAACGAGACTTTAGCTGATAGTAATGAAGAAGAAGAAGATGGAAGAGTATTTAGTTGAGAATATTAATCGTTCAAGAACAGTTGATGGTCAAACAGAATATCATGCTAAATGGGATGGTGACTCCAAGAGAACATGGGAACCAGCTCGAAATGTTAAAGGATTAGATAAATCAAAATTTATTAATCGTGTCCAACCACCATCTTCAGACGAAGAAGAAGATGATGAGAAGAAGAAGATGTGTTTAATGAAGCTGTTCAAGTTGATGCAACAGTAGAAATGGTAATGAGTACAATTGGTAGTTTACAACCACATGTTAAATTAACTCAAGAAATGTTAAATGCAGTTAGTGCTGGTGTACATGTGTCACAATATCAAACACCACAAACATATAAGGAAGCAATGGCTGGTCCACAAGCAAAGAAATGGAAAGAATCATTTGATAAAGAAATAAAATCACTTGAAGATAGAAAAGTATGGACAATTGTTGATCGTAGTAGTTTACCAGCAGGTACTAATATTATACCATGCAGATGGGTTAATAAGATCAAATTAGATCATAGACGGGAATTAGATAAATTCAAATCAAGAGTATGTCCAAAGGGATTCAGACAGCGTAAAGGTGTTGATTATAATGAAGTGTTTGCACCAACTGGTACTTATAAAAGTTTAAGAGCAGTATTATCAATGACTGCTAAATGGGATTATGATTTATTTCAAATGGATGTACCAGAAGCATTCTTGAATGCACCATTAAAGGAAGATGTTTATATGGAACTACCAGATGGATATAAACAAGTAGGTAAAGTAGTTAAGTTAAAGATGTCATTGTATGGATTAAAACAAGCACCTCATGATTGGGGTGAATTGGTACACAATTTTATTATAAATGAATTAGGATTTATAGCAACTGTTAGTGATCAAAGTTTATATTACAAACGAAGTAAGACGGGTAGGTTAATTTCCTTTATTGTTATGTAGATGATTTTATGGGTTCAGGTAAGAAGGATATAGATGGAGAAGAGATAGATAGTTATGTGAAATTATTAAAAGATAGATTTAATATTAAAGTATTACCTGAGAGTCGTATGATATTAGGTATCGAGAATAACTCGTGATCGAAAAGAAAAAACAATTAAATTAGATTTAGAACCTTATATTAAAGCAGCATTAGATCGATTTGGATTAAGTGAGTGTAAAGTTGCAACTACACCTGAAGTAGTTGGTCGTGTATTGGAAGAGCTAACTGCTGATAATGGAACAGATAAGCAATTATATATGGAAATAACTGGAACAATTATGTGGGCTGCTCATTCTTGTCGTCCTGATTTAGCACATGGTGCTCGTAGTTTAGCTTGTCGTATGCAAGCACCTACAAGTAGTGATATGATTGCAGCTAAGAGAATGTTAAGGTATTTAGCTGGAACAAAAGAAGTTGGTATTTTATTTGGTAAAAATAAAAAGCAAGTTAATGGAGTAGTAGATGATTCAACTGGGCGTTATGAACAAGAGATCCAAGCATGTGCTTATGCTGATGCCGATTGGGCCAATGATAAAGCAGATAGAAAATCTATTACTGGTTGGGTAACTATGATTAATGGTGATCCTATTAGTTGGGCTTGTAAGAAACAAGCTGTAGTTGCATTATCAACTACTGAAGCTGAATTATATGCTGAAGCTGCTGGTATTACAGAAGTATTATGGACACGTGGTTTATTACGTGAATTAGGTTTACATTCAAGAACTGGATCAACAATATTTGGAGATAATCAATCTACAATTACAGTAAGTAAAAATAATATTAAGAGTGAAAGAACAAAACATATTGATATTAAATATCATTTTATTCATCCAGTAATAGAAGAAGGTGTTGTTAAATTACAATGGATTCCATCGATAGATCAATTAGCAGATATATTTACAAAAGCATTACAACCACAAGTATTTATTGGTTTAAGGAAAAGATTATTAAGTGGATAACAGAATTTGAGACTCGTGTGAGATTGAGAGGGGGTGTCAGAAATATAATCATCACACTCGCTGAATAACAATAGCAGCGTAAATAATATAGCGACGCGAACGTCTTTGTTACTCTCAGTTCATGTGTCTAGAATCACAGTGTTTTATGTGTTTACGATACGCGTTATCTCTCGCTCAGCTTCTGTGTGTGTGTTCTGTGTAATATCTTCTGATTGATATTAGTTTTAACATAAACTACGAGCACCATGTGCTAAATCAGGACGACAAGAATGAGCAGCCCACATAATTGTTCCAGTCATTTCCATATATAATTGTTTATCTGTTCCATTATCAGCAGTTAGCTCTTCCAATACACGACCAACTACTTCAGGTGTAGTTGCAACTTTACATTCACTTAATCCAAATCGATCTAATGCTGCTTTAATATAAGGTTCTAAATCTAATTTAATTGTTTTTTCTTTCCGATCACGAGTTATTCTCATACCTAATATCATACGACTCTCAGGTAATACTTTAATATTAAATCTATCTTTTAATAATTTCACATAACTATCTATCTCTTCTCCATCTATATCCTTCTTACCTGAACCCATAAAATCATCTACATAACGATAAAGAAAAATTAACCTACCCGTCTTATAGATTAAGGTGGACGAGCAGTTGGGACGGAGAAAACTCGAAATGCCCGTGCCCGAGGTGCTCGCTGCCTGCCGCGCGTACGCACAGAAGTATATTGATCTGCAAACCTCGCAGTTTGAGCGCATCGGCTGCCTGGGTCGCTGGGAGACGCCCTACAAGACCATGTCTCGCGATTACGAGGCCCGCACCCTGGAGGCTTTTTACGGCTTTCTGGAGAAAGGCTTCGTCTATCGAGGCCTCAAGCCGGTCTACTGGTGTATTCACGACCGCACCGCTCTGGCCGAGGCCGAAGTCGAGTATGAGATGCACACCAGCCCCTCGGTCTACGTGCGCTATCAGCTGACTTCGGACGCGGCGGCGATCAGCCCAGCTCTCAAGGGTAAGCAGGTTTCGACGATTATCTGGACCACCACTCCCTGGACCCTGCCTGCGTCGATGGCCGTGGCCTTCCATCCTGATTTTGACTATGTAGCGCTGGCCGCGGGCGACCAGGTTTACATTGTGGCCGCCGAGTTGGCTGCTTCTGTGGTTGCAGCTTGCGAGTTGGGCAAGACCACGGAGCTGGCCCGCTTCAAGGGTAGTGTGATGGAGCGCGCTACCTTCCAGCATCCCTTCCTGGAGCGCAGCATACTGGGCGTGCTGGCCACTTATGTCACCGCAGACGCAGGCACCGGCGTTGTACACACGGCGCCCTCGCACGGCGCGGAGGATTTTTACACCGGCCAGAACTATGGCCTTGACCAGACCTGCCGCGTCGATGCCTCCGGCCGCATCCAGGTTGATCCGGAAGCTTGGCCGCTGGCCTCGCCGCCTGCCTTCGACGGCATGAAGGTCTGGGCCGCCAACCCCGTCATAGTGGCCATGATGGAGGAGCGTGGCGCGCTGCTTGCCGTGAGCGACCTGGAACACTCCTACCCACACTGCTGGCGCTGTCACCATCCGGTCATCTACCGCGCCACAGAGCAGTGGTTTATCAGCCTTGAAACTCCGCTCGAAGATCCAAAGGGCGAGGAAAAAACCTTCCGACAACTCGCCATCGAGGAGATCGATAAAGTGGTCTGGGATCCGGCCTGGGGCAAGGAACGCATCACCAACATGATCGCCACGCGCCCCGACTGGTGCATCAGCCGCCAGCGCATCTGGGGCGTACCTATCGCCGTCTTCCTGTGCGAAGGCTGCCAGAAGCCCATCATGGACCCGAAGCTCAATAGCAAAATCGTGAAACTCTTCGAGGAGCATGGCGTTGAGGCGTGGCACACGACGGAGATCGCGGCGCTGCTTCCGGCCAAGGCTACTTGTAGTCACTGTGGCGGAAAGGCTTTTCGCAAAGAAACTGACATTCTCGACGTATGGTTCGACTCCGGCATCAGTTGGTATGCCGTCTGCGAGTCTGATCCGGATTTGAAAGCCGTCTATGCAGCCTTCCAAAAGGGCGAAGGGCGTGAAGCCCCGAAGTGTCTGTACCTTGAAGGCGGCGATCAGCACCGCGGCTGGTTCCACTCATCGCTGCTAACATCAGTTGCTCTGCGCGGACGCGCTCCTTACTCCCACGTTGTCACCGCCGGTTTCACTCTTGACGAGCAGGGCCGGGCAATGAGCAAGTCGCTGGGCAATGTTGTGGACCCGCTGGATATTGCCAAATCAATGGGCGGCGAAATTGTCCGCCTCTGGGTCGCCTCCATCGACTTCCGCGAAGATATGGCGGCCAGCGAAAACCTGATGCAGCGCTGCGCTGAAATCTATAAGAAGCTGCGCAACACCTTCCGCTTCCTGTTGGGAAATCTGAACGGCTTTGACCCCAAGCGCGATCTCGTCGCCGAGGCCGAGCTTCTGCCGCTCGACCGCTATATGCTGGCCCGCACCCGCGAGTTGACGGAGAATATCCTCGGCTGGTACGAGCGCTTCGAGTTCCATCGCGTATACCACGCGGTCAACGAGTTCGCCATCGTGGACCTGAGCTCGTTTTATCTCGACGTGCTCAAGGACCGGATGTATACCTTCGCACCCACAAGCAAGGAGCGCCGCTCCGCGCAGACCGTCCTGTGGCAGATCACGGAAGCTCTCGTCCGCCTGGTCGCGCCGATTTTGAGTTTTACAGCAGACGAGGTCTGGGATTATCTGCCCGCCATGGAAGGCCGCGAGGCTTCTGTCCATCTGGCGCAATTCCCTGCCCCGACTGAGATTTTCTCTGAAGACCCTGCGCCGCTGATCGAACAGTGGATACAAATCTTTAACTTCCGCGACCGAATTCTCTGCCTCCTCGAAGAAGCGCGTCAGAACAAGGTTATAGGCAAGAGCCTAGATGCGGAGCTTCGAATCACTGCATCGGGCAAGTTACTCGCACTCTTGCAATGCCACGCTAAGTTATTAAAGGAAATTCTTAACGTCTCGCAAGTAGAACAAGCTGGGGACGAGTTTCTCAATGCGCTTGAGAGCAATGTCGTTGTCCCTGGACTGAGTGGATTTGCCCGTGTAGACGTTTGGCCAGCCACCGGCCACAAGTGCGTCCGCTGCTGGAACTTTATGCCTGAGGTCTCGAACTACGGCATCTGGCAAAACGTTTGCACACGCTGCCAGAACGCACTGAAGGAAATGAAGATCGCACCGCCCAAGGAGGGCAATTGAAACTCGTCGCTCCACGCCGCCTGCACTGGCTGCTCATCATCTCCGCGGTCATCATCTTTCTTGACCGGCTGACCAAGACTTGGGTCGCATTGCGCATCCCGTATGGCGGCGCAATCCCGGTCATACCGCGAGTTCTGCGCATTACCCACTGGACCAATGAGGGCGCGGCCTTTTCGCTCTTCGCTAACACTGCATCGCCCAATATGGTTCGCTGGGGATTGATCTGCTTCTCGTCGCTGATGGCGCTGATTGTACTTTTCCTCATGGTCCGCCTCGGAGATCGCTTTACGCTCACCACCGTCGCGCTGGCGCTGGTCTTTGCCGGAGCGCTGGGCAACATCCACGACCGCATCGCCTACGGCTCGGTGGTAGACTTCATCGAGGTCCACATCTTCGCATACCACTTTCCCGACTTCAACATCGCCGACTCCTCCGTCGTCACCGGCGCCTGCCTGCTGCTGCTCGACACGTTGCTGACCAAGAAGAAGCCAACGCATTAGGCTCGAAATTGCGAAATGGAACCATTCGCCCACGCGGTGCGTAACCTTTTCAGGCCCGATTGGTCTATAGCGTATCGGCTATACTCGGAAATTCCACCCACCCACGAGGATTGCATGAAGATTCAATTTTCCGCCCCTTCGTTTCGCATGACCTTCGCCGTAATCGCCGCCCTTGGCTGCATTTTTCTGAGCGCTGCAAGCGCTCAGCGGCTGCCGCAGACCGTACGCCCGGAGCATTACTCGCTCAAGCTCACGCCTGACCTGAAGGCCGCAACTTTCTCCGGCGTCGAGACCATCGACGTGAATCTTGCCGAACCAACGGATCACATCACGCTAAATGCCATCGAGATTGCTTTTGAGAGCGTCTCCGTTGTTGCTGGTGATAAGCAGCAAAAGGCTGCCGTCTCGCTCGACAAGGAAAAGGAGCAGGCCACGTTCACCTTCGCTGATAAGCTGCCTGCGGGCAAGGCAACGCTGTCCATCGCCTTCACCGGCACTCTGAACAACGAGTTGCGCGGCTTCTATCTCTCCAAGACCGACAAGCGCAACTACGCAGTGACGCAGTTCGAAGCCACTGATGCACGCCGCGCCTTTCCCTGTTTCGACGAGCCGGCCTTCAAGGCCACTTACGACGTGACTCTGGTGATCGATAGTGGCGACACGGCGATTTCCAACACTGCAATCGAAAGCGACACGCCCGGACCGGTGACCGCCAAGCACGCGCTCAAATTCGCCACTACGCCCAAAATGTCCACCTACCTTGTCGCGTTTCTGGTCGGCGATTTCCAATGCACGACAGGCGAAACCGATGGCGTGACCATCCGCTCATGCTCTACGCCTGACAAAGTTGCACTCACACCCTATAGCGTCGATGTCGCCAAATTTGTGCTGCACTACTACAATAATTATTTTGGCATTCCCTACCCGCTCAAGAAGCTCGACCTGATCGCCCTCCCCGACTTCGAGGCTGGCGCCATGGAAAATTTTGGCGCTATCACTTTTCGCGAGACCGATATGCTGCTCGACCCAAAAACCGCCTCCGTCGGCACAATGAAAGAAGTTGCACTGGTGATCGCCCACGAGATGGCCCACCAGTGGTTCGGCGACATGGTGACCATGCAATGGTGGGACAACATCTGGCTCAACGAGGGCTTTGCCACCTGGATGGAAAACAAGCCCGTCGCCGCGATGCACCCGGAGTGGAACATCGACCAATATGTAGTCTCGGGCATCGACGAAGTGCTCAACATCGACGCGCAGCCTACGACTCGCGCCATCCGCGCCAAGGCTGACACGCCCGACGAGATTAACCAGATGTTTGACGGCATTGCTTACGGCAAGGCCAGCGACGTGCTGTTAACCGTTGAGAATTACCTGGGCGAGGAGACATTCCGCCGAGGCGTACACAACTATTTGGCAGCTCACAAATACGCCAACGCCACCGCAGAGGATTTCTGGGGCGCGCAGACCGAGACCAGCCACAAGCCGGTCGACAAGATCATGGAGAGCCTGGTGGCTCAACCTGGCGCACCTCTGCTCACCTTCGGCGAACAGACCAGGGGCAAAGTTGACGTAATCCAGAAACGATTCTACCTTAGCCCGATCATTCAGTCGGACCCCGCGCAGAAGTGGACGCTCCCGGTTTGCTTTAAGACCAAAACCAGCCAGAACTGCGAGCTTCTCACTCCCTTCACAACCAGGATCAAGGCGCCCAAAGACACACTTTTCTATGCCAATGCCGCAGGCAAGGGCTACTATCGCAGCTCCTATCCTGCGAGCGAGTACGCGGCCCTGGTGGCTCAGGTTGAAACTACGCTCACTCCCGCCGAACGAATCAGCCTGATCGGCGACGAGTGGGCGCAGACGCGCGCCAACAAGACTCCCATCGGCGCCTATCTCGACCTGGTGGCGGCTGTCAAAAACGATCCCGAAGCGGAGGTTGTGAGTGAGGCCACGAGTGGTCTGAGAGCGGCCTACAGCCGAGTTGCCTCCACTACTGAAGAACGTAACGCGCTCGCTGCCTGGATTCGCACAACCTTTGAGCCCCAGTACGTCAGGCTTGGCCTGCCAGCCAGTACTGATTCGGCCAATACCCGCGAGTTGCGCGCAGATTTATTCGCCCTCCTCGGCAACTACGGCAAGGATCCGGCCGTCCTGGCGCAGGCGCGAGAGACTGCGGCGAAGTACCTGGCCAATCCCGGCTCCGTCGATGCCACCTTCGGCAAGAGCGCATTGGCCATAGCTGCCCACAATGGCGATGCCGCCCTTTTTGACCAATTACAGAAAGTTGCTGAGACCTCGACCAATCCGGAGTTCCAGGAGGGCGCGCTACGATTGCTGGCCGTCTTTGAAGATCCCGTGCTGGTTCAGCGCTCCCTCGACTACGCTACTTCGGGTAAGGTTCGCAACCAGGATGCAATTATTCAATTCGCCATCGCTTTGCAGAACGACAAGAACCGCGAACAGGCATGGAAGTACATACAGAACAACTGGGAAAAGGTGCAGGCCCAGTTCACCACCGAGATGGGTGCCGAGCTGGTCAGCTCCACAGGAAGCTTCTGCTCTGCCGAGGGTCGCACCAGCGTGGAACAATTTTTCTCCACGCACAAGGTGGCCTCTTCAGATAAATCTCTCAAGCACGCGCTGGAACGCATCGACGGCTGCGTCGAGCTACGAACGTTGCAGGAGCCAAATCTGAAGAAGTGGCTGGAGACGCAACACAAGCCATAGTACTCCGATTCGCTACGATGTGACTTATGCCGCGATTTGCTCCAGGCCAAACGCTGCTAATCGACGCCGACGACACGCTGTGGGAGAACAACGTCTATTTCGAGCGCGCCATCGCCGCCTTCATCAGCTACCTGAATCACCATGAGTATACGCCTGCCGAGGTGCGTCAGGCGCTGAACACCGTGGAGCGCGAAACTATCCTTACCCACGGCTACGGCCTGCCGAGCTTCACCCGCTCGCTGCTCTCCTGCTTTGAGCGGCTCAGCCCAGAGTCAATAACCGATAAAAAGCGCCGGCGCATTGAAGGCTTCGCCAACTCCATCGCCGAGCAGGAGATCGAGCTGCTTCCCGGCGTGGCCGAGACCCTGACGGAGCTGGCCACGCGCCATCGGCTCATTCTCATGACCAAGGGCAACCACGCCGAACAGGCCGACAAGCTGGGCCGCTCCGGCCTTGCCAAGTACTTTACATCCGTAGAGATCGCCGCCGAGAAAGACCCCGCGACGTATCGAGAGGTCCTCTATCGCCATGAGTTATCGCCGCGCACAAGTTGGATGATCGGCAACAGCCCCAAAAGCGACATCAACCCCGCGCTCGCCGCCGGTCTCAACGCTGTCTTCCTTTTCCACAAAGACACCTGGGTGCTGGAGCACGCGACGCTGGACCCCGCGCCTGAAGGACAACAGTTGATCGAATTGGATTCCTTCGCGAAGCTATGTGCTATCTTCTAATTTAATCGAGTGCTTTATTTGATTTAATTGGAAGATCCAACTAACTGCTTTACATCGGCCATCACCTGCTCCGGCGTCCACTCATTGCCCGGATAAAAGCGAACCACCTTGCCATCAGGGCCGATCAGCGTCGTCGAAAGCGTGTGGGTAATCATCGTATCCGCACCCACTGTCATGCCCAGGTCAAAGAACTTTGCCATATCGTCCAGCACCGGCTTTTCCGGCACGGCCAACTCCCAATGCGCAAACGCATTCTTCGCATCGCTTCCCATATATGTTGCTCCATAGGCGCGTAGCCGCTCAGGCGTGTCGTGCTCCGGGTCGAAGCTGACCGAGAGAAGATGCGACTTGGCATAGAGTCCGGGGTTGGCCGCAATCATCTTCTCAAGCACGGCAAAGTTTCGCGTCACCCTGGGGCAAAACTCGGGCGATGGGCAGCGTGTGTAAATAAAGGTGACCAATAGTGCCTTGCCTTTGAACTGGCCGAGATGAATCGCCCTGCCATCCTGGTTGCGCAACTTGAAATCCGGAACCACGTCTCTCTGAGCCGGCACATGAGAGGAAACCTTAGGAGGGTAATCTGGCTTGGCTTGTGCCACCACGACAATGTGGTCAAGCAGCACCTCCCCATCGGGATTCAGCATCACAATCACATCGGCGGTAATTACGTCGCCCGGATGAAGCTCGCTCAGGATGCTCGCATCCTGTAGCTTGTAGGGCATGGTCATAGCATCCATGAAGCCGGGAATGGCCTCATGGTCCAGCGTTACTTCGCCTTTGGCGGCATCGGTGGAAACCACCTTGCCGCGCAGATGATAGACCTTTCTTTCAAACTCACCAATTTGATAGTTCTGGCTTGGGCTTGGCTGCGAGGGCGGCTTCTGGCCGGAGTGGCAGCCCGCCAGCACGAGAATAGCAAGCAATGAGAAAGCAAGCAATCGACGCATCATGGAGTCAGTGTACAGCGATGACC
>CAWJDN010000044.1:0-7425 GCA_963840985.1 uncultured Acidobacteriaceae bacterium | reverse complement strand
GGGACGGCGGCGTCATCGCCATCACTCCCGACGGGCAAATGGTGTGGAGCTTCAACACGCCGGGGATGTTTCGCGCCCGCCAGACGGAAGGCGGTCCGGTGGAGGTCAAGATTTATAGCGACGAGCCGTAAAGTAACGACAAACTCTTCGGAATACTGTCAGGAAAGTAAACTAACCGGAGAGCTTCGTGCTATTCCGGATAATCCAGATCTGTGGCGCCCTGCGTTATGGCTTGTCGGATAAGGGTTGCCCGGCGATATACTCGATGCTTACCGGGAAGCCCCAAGAAAATGGCTGAATGCACCGGATCTAAGAACAAGGTGCTTTTTCGATGAGAAGGACATTGTTGTTTCGTCTGTTGAGCGCCGGACTTTTCGCGCTATTTCTGTGGGTTTTCCTCTTCACGCCGGTAGGTGGCGTGCACGCATATCGCATTTATCTACAGAAAAGAAGCGGAGAGATGTGCGCAGCCTGGTTCTGTACCAACAAAGCTACAGTCAGTGCTTTCTATTCAGGAGAACAGGGCTCGGGCTATATGCACTACTGCAAGAGGCACTCTGGCAAACTCACTCCAACGAAACGCGAAGGAGGAGGCGTATTCGGACTGGTTGCCATTGCCATATTCGTATTCGCAGTGTACCGCGCATTCATGACAGGTTTTGTAGATCCTGTCACGCGCTCATTGTTGCTGCATATATGTACCGTATTTCTATTGCTCACTCTCGCAAACTTGTCGATTTGGATATTCCCAATGTGTTTCGATTGAATTTTATTCACGCTCTCAGCGGATGATCTCGAATTTTTCCCAGGGGCAGTTGCAGACGGGGCAGCGTTCGTGCTCCTCTTCGGTCTCCGAGGTGTAGCCGCAGATGGGGCAGACGTAGAAATCGCGGGCTTCGCCAATCCAGGAATCCTTTTTGCTGGCTACCAGCAGGGCAATGGCCTCGGCATAAAGGCGGGCGTGGGTCTTCTCGGCTTCCAGAGCTCCATGGAAGGTGCGAATAGCAGCGGTGTTCTTGCGCTCCGTGGCCTCTTCGAGGAAGCCGGGGTACATGGTGTCGATCTCGTATTGCTCGCCGTTGAGTGCGGCCTTGAGATTTTCCAGGGTGGATTTTACCTCAATCGGTTGGATCTCAGCTTCGGCGCGGCCGCCCAGGATGCCGATGACGCGGGCGTGGTTGGCAGCATGAATCTGCTCGGCGCGGGCGGCGGCGCGAAAGAGGCTTGCGGCTCCCAGCAGGCCTTCGCTGTCGGCCTTGTCTGCAAAAGCAGTGTACTTGGCGTGCGCGTTCGACTCGCCCTCAAAGGCGGCCACTAGATTCTGAACGGTAACTGCATTTTCCGCGGCAATTCCTGACATGAAAGATCCTCTCCAGCTCCGTTCAAGAGGCTACGAGCGGCGCAAGTGGGCGCGCTGTGACGCAGATTACAGGGGTGGGGCGCTGAGGTTTAGAGGGCCGACACTTACCGCTGCTCGTTCCTCGCCATGGCTTTCTGGGCCAGCACCTTGTGGGCATTGTCTTCCAGTGCCTGAGCTTCGGGCAGGAAGGTGAGCGCCTTCTGAATCATGGGATCCCAGTCAGCGCGGGTGCGCAGGCCTTGCGTTTCGCCAATCTGGGTGATGAGGATCTGGGACTTGATGCTGACCTTGAGCCAGTCCATCACGCCGTTCAGGTCGGCTTCGGTCCAGGGAATCTCCTGGCTGGTGAGGTACTTCTTGAACTCCGCGAGCACCGCCGCATCGACCTGGAAGTTCTTGTCCACGGTTCGATTGGCCAGATAGACCGGTGCGAAGTGGAAGAAAACATCCTTGTAGATCAGCGTCTCCTGGAAGTGGTTGGATTTGGGACTCTCGATCTTCTCATCCGGTGTGATGCCGCCGCCGCCGTATACGGTGCGTCCAGCGTCAGTAAGTTTGACCTCGCGATTGGCGTTGTCGGCCGGTTGCGTGCCGCCATGTGTGTAGTAGTCGTAGAGCGAGACACCGGAGTAGTTGCGCTGAATGAGTCGTCCAGAGGGCGTGTAGTAGTGATAGGTAGTGAGCGCAAGCGCCATGGTGTGTTCGGCCATATCGTAGACGGTCTGCACCAAGCCTTTTCCAAATGTGGTTTCGCCGACGATAAGTGCGCGGTCGTGGTCCTGCAGGGCGCCGGAGACGATCTCCGCGGCTGAAGCAGTGTTGTGGTTGACGAGCACTACGATGGGGAAGGTGTGGCCGCCGTTGCCGTGCATGGCGGAGTACACCTGGTCTGGGTTGGCGCGGCCACGCTGGCTGACGATGCCCTGTCCCTTGGCGAGCAGGTGGTCGCAGACCTCGACTGCCTGGCTGAGCAGGCCTCCGGGGTTGCCGCGCAGGTCAAAGATCAGTCCCTTAATGTTGCCGAGGCCGTCGAGGGCGGTGACGAACTCCTGGGCGGTGGTTTCCTGGAACTGCGAGAGGTGAATGTAGCCTACGCCGGGACGAATTTCATAGGCCAAGTCCACAGACGGGTGGGGAATCTCGTCGCGGATCAGGTCGAAAACCAGCGGCTTGGGCTGGCCCTCGCGGAGCATGGTGGCTTGGACGTGCGTTCCCCGGGGGCCTTTCAGAGCCTTGGCGACCATGTCGGAGGAGGTCAAAGCACCGGGAATCTTTTCGTCTATGGAAACAATCTTGCCGTCCACCGCGTGAATCTCGTCGCCGGGATGAATACCTGCGCGGAAGGCGGGGGCGCCCTCGGCTGGATAGACGACGTAAACCTTATTTTCCTGTTGCTGGATGGTCATGCCGACACCGTAATAGCGGCCATGCTGCTCTTCGCGCATGCGGGCGTAGGCTTTGGCGTCGTAGAAATTGGAGTGCGGGTCAAGCGTACGCAACATTCCGGGAATAGCGCCGTCGTAGATGGCGATGTCTGCCTTGTCGCCTTCAATGGGATCGGCGTAGTTCTGCTCCACCAGCGCGTAGACGTTGGTGAAGGTCTTGAGGCTGTCGCGGAGCTGGCTTTGGTCGGCCGAGGACTGTGCCCCCACCCTGCTCTGTAAAACGCTGCCAGCAAAGGCACATACGGCAAAAAAGAGGGCCACGGTAAAGAGCGCGCGGCGTGCAGGGGGTGTCATGGGCGGGAAATCCTCCGGGAAACGGTGTGGCAGGAGCCTGGGAAACGCCTGAAATACACAGTCTTAAGGGTCAAGTATAGCACTGGGTTGTTTGACGGCAGCGGGGATTATTGGTCAGCGCCGCGCGCGACCAAGGGTTAGGGGTCAGGGGTCCGAGGTCAGAGGCAGAGTGGTGTTCGAGAACCACTTTGTTGCGAAATTTGGGGCTGTTTGGAGGGTGAAAGGTATGGGTATAGATACACCGAGAACGAGAGAAAATGGGTACATGATAAAGACAGGGAATAGGGACTAGGGAATAGGGGTTAGGATCGCCGGAAATGTTCCACGTGGAACATATTCATTCTGTTGAGTTTATCTCTATGTTTACCAGATAATTATCAGCAAGGTTTTGAAGATATAAAGAGATCAGGAAATAGGGAACAGGGGTCAAGAATCAGTTATTCGATAGGGCGAAAAGCCGGTGGCGGTGGCGACGATAGCGCAATTGCTTATATCAAATGTGGCACCAAAAAAGACACTTGGAAGCAGTAGTTGGAATAGGTAGTATACACATGACTTTCAGGCAGGTGTATCATGAAGGGATTTCCAAACCAAGTTAATGATTTGCGCAAGTTGGCGATTGCCATGCGGTGTATTGTGAGCCTTGTGGATCGAGGCGAGCAAGCGAAAGACAACCTTGTCCTAGGCGAGGAGTTGGTTCGAGCAGGGGTCGTGGGCCCAGGCCGCAAGCGGATGCCAATTGAAGATTATCTTAAGCAGCAGCGCGGCAAGCGTCTCTCCAATCAGAGCCCACGGGCTACCGCAAAAGGCCTGCGCGAATTGTTCAGGCTTCTCGGATTCATCGATGATTCCGGTGACACAATTGTGGTCACAGAATCGGGCCGACAGGCAGCTGCGTTCGCAGATGCGCCAGAGAGTGCCGAACGAATTCCATTCTGGAGGCGGTCAATTTCGGAGATGACCCATTTTGGAAAGGACGCTACAGCATCTCATCCGTATCTGGTGCTTCTCCGTTTGATTGCGCTGAAGCCAGATATTTCAAAGGCAAAGCTCCCTCTGGCATTAGAGGCAAAAGACGATTCGCAGTCTGAACTTGACCGGATTGTAAGGTTATCCGAACTAGGGGAGGCGCAAATTATTAGACGGCTTCACATCACAAAACCGAATTGGGATAATGCGGGAAAAGTTCTGCCAGGATTTGCGGAACAATTGGCAGATGTCATCCATAAAGGGGACTCATACAGGATTGCCGATGCACCTAGAAGGGTTAGTAATATCCCGGCCAAAGATCGCGGAACTACTACATCCCGTGCGTCACGCACATCTCGTTCAGTGACACCAACAACTATAGGGCAGGCAGGAACTGCGGACAATTTTGACGAGGTGACGATTCACGCTGACGTTGACCAGGCGACAGCCGATGCCGCAATTGATACCTGTCGCCGAAGATTGAGGCAACACAATCTCCTACTTCGAAAGCTGGCCTCTCGGTTATGGGCCGCAGGAGCTGCCCTGAACGAAGGCGCGTTTGATGTGTTTGCGTTGGTTGGTACCACGGGCATACTAGGTGAAGTCAAGACGCTAGATGGTACGGCACCAGACGAGAGAGATCGAGTACGTGATGCTCTTTCACAGTTGTTGTACTACCGGGCATTTCTCTTACCTCCGGCTGCTGGCGCGGCGGATATTCGAATGGTTGCATGTTTTACGCAGAAGATTAGAGAAGACCACGCTTGCTGGCTGAATGCACAGGGCATTGCCGTGATTTGGGAAGTGAATGATAGGTTTGCAGGAGACCTTTTAGCTGCCGAATTTCTCGGTCCGTATATCGAAGAACTGCGCTGATGATTCCGCAATACGGGAGCGCGCAATAGCGACATAGGCTGAGTTTATCTCCGCTCCAACGAAATTCCTGCCAGCCTCAACAGCCGCAACACATTCCGAGCCAGACCCTACGAACGGGACAACGACAAGGTCGCCAGAGTTTGAGAAATGCTCGACGATTCTTCTGGAAAGAGGCAGTGGCTTCTGTGTCGGGTGTGCTGTCCGTTCATTGGCGAAGCGTCGGCCGGCAAGAGTAGGGAACTTCCAGACATCTCCCGCCTGCCTTCCTCCCGGATTTGGCAACCAGATTTTTCCATTCTTAGTGATGGTGTGCATCAGCCTCTCTTGACTTTTGTATGGCTCACGGATGGTATGAAATGTGGATTCGCGCTGACGTGCAAACCAGAGTAACGGTTCGTAGTGGCATGCCGGAGCGTTGCGATATTTGGACCAGCCGTTTTCGTAGTTCCAGATGATTTGGCGGCGGTATTCTAAACCCATTTCGTACATATGGTATTGAAGGAAGCACGCATTATGGTGTATTGCATAAACGAAAATATTTCCAGTCGGCTTAAGAATGCGTTTCACTTCCTTTAGCCAACGCTTGCACCATTCAAACCATTCCTCGCGCGAATTGAAGAAGGCGCCTTCGCCAAACTCTTTATCTTTTTCGAGACTATATGGCGGGTCGGCGATGACCAGATCGGCACAGTCGTCGGGAAGCGATGAAAGAAATTCAATCGCGTCCCCTTCGTGAATGGAATTCAATTCAATCATTTTGCGAGAATAACAATGTACTGATGATGCAGGTTGGGAACGTAGGAATACGGGTAGCCGTAAGGGAATACGCGTTTGTGTCGTTGATAGAGCACTTTAATACCCTTGAGTGTAAATCCTCGCGCTTCCATTTCGTGAGCGAGGTCGGCGTGAAACATGATGTAGCGGGATTTCTGTCTGAAATCTCCAACCACTACGCAGAGATGGCCACCGTCTGATAAGCACCTGCGAGTGAGCGCGAGCGTGTCGGCCAAAGCTTTCAAGAACGCGGGATAATCCTCGATGTTTCCCAAGTCCTTGGATTCTATACTATATTGTGTATCCAATCCGTGTGCAATGCGCTCCTGCTTTGCCTTGTGATCTTGCTTATGCAGGATATTCCAGTAAGGCGGGCTGGTGACTACCAACCGAACAGAGCCCTCCGGAATTTTCGGAATTTTCAACCGCGCATCACCGCAAATAACTTGTTGATCATGGCAGGTATTGAGTGCGCCGTTAAGTTCTGTCTTGAGGCGTAAGCGAGCAAGTTCGGCATATTTCTTGTTGAGTTCGATCCCTATGCCTCTCCTTCCTTCGATAGCCGCTGCTTTCAGAGTTGATCCCACGCCAACAAACGGATCGAGCACTAATTCTCCTGATTTTGTAAAAAACCTGATTAAACGCGCCACGTCCTGAAAGGAAAAGGGGGCGGGATGCTGCCGCTCAATTTGCGCGTGTTCATGTCCGTTGCCCAAGCCCTTTTGAATCCATACAGATACGGTCTCCGGAATCCATTCTTTAGCAGACAAATCGTTGAGGCGATTCACTGGAGCAGTTCCATTCCGCTTATTTCCCTTAGTTTTGATCACATTCACTGGTTTACATCCTTATGGTGACAGGTTTCAATTGTGAATTAGTCGCGAAAAGAGTACCTGTTGAGGATTTCTCGTCTAAAACCAAGTGTGTGAACATATTACTGCTACAGAAGTATGAATGCGTTATATCCACTCTACAACCCCTCTCAGCACTCATCGGCTAGGAATGCTCCCCCCATCAAATACATTCGCTTTCAATGGGTTAAAACCCCCTGCTCCCTCCGGATGGGGCTGCCCTCAGGGGTTAAAACCCACGTTCATTTTGTTGCGTTTGCGGCACGGTTAAAACCGTGCCCTGATACAGAACCAACATCCCACCCATCGCAAAGTGCACGATGGATGGGGCACCAAGCCTTTGTGATGAGGAAAAACCGAAACGCAGGTCCTTCGACTGCGCTCAGGATGACAATTTAGGAGGGGACACGGGCTTGGAAGGCCGGATTTTGGGCGGGGAGATGGCCGGAGGGCGGAAAACCGGCTGAAAATGGCGGAAATGGCGGGAAAGTGGGGGAAGATGGCATTGCTGCTGCCCAGGCATTTACAATGACGTCTATGCAACAGGGAGCGTGTTGATGCGCCCTGCGGTGTTCTGACCTTATGAATCTACGAATATTTGGCAATTTTGCGGCATTGGCATTCGGCACATTGCTGCTAAGGCGACGGTAATTGGCAAGCCCACCGGTGAAGACGCTGCGGCAGCGCGCCTTGGCGCCATAGTCGCGGATATTGTTGAACAGAAGCGCGGGGCCGTCGCCGGCGCCCTGCGCCAGCCGCGCGATGGTGCCGAGCTCGACATTCCAATCGACCTCGGCATCGACACGCTGCAATTCGCCGGCGCCCTCGAGCGCCTTGAGCCAGCCGCGCAAATCGA
>CAWJDN010000043.1:0-8069 GCA_963840985.1 uncultured Acidobacteriaceae bacterium | reverse complement strand
CGACGCCACCAGCAGGAACCTGTACCGTTATTCTGCCTCTGTTCTTACGCAGGGAACCAGCGCTTCTGCAACTACGCTGGCTACGCTCACTGCACCGGGCGCCGTCGCGGTTGATCCTCGCGGCTACGTCTATGTTGCCGACACCTCCACGGGGCTGATTACGCAGGTTACGCCCACGGGAGCGGTTTCGACCTTGCCGTTCACCTTCACAGCTCCCGCTGGTCTGGCCGTTGATGCACTGAACAACCTCTATGTCTCGGATTCTTCGGCGCAGGCCGTCTATCAGATCAACCCCATCACCGGCGTCGAGCGTAATCTGAATCTGGGAACGTTGATTACGCCCAAAGGTCTGACCATCGATCCTTCCAGCAATCTGCTGGTCGCCGATCCCGGCGCGCCGGCCATCTATCGCTTCAATCCGAGCGGCACGCGCACTACTGTAACGACCTCGGCCACGGCGCCCACAGCTGTTCTAACCGATGCGGCGGGCAACCTGCTTATCGCTGACACGTCGGATATTCTGGCTGTTCCTGCCAGCAGCCACAGCTCGTCCTTCACTGTGGCTAGCCTTGCGCCTGCCTCCCTGGCAATCGACTCAGCCGGCAATCTCTACACCGGCTCTGGCGGCGGCGTCCTCGAGCTTATCCGCACGCAGGCGTACGTGCAGTATGCAGGCCCCTCAGCCCCGTCGCAAGCCTTCAATATGCTTGAGTCAGGAAACCTGGCGCTGTCACCCACCTCGCTCGGCCAGACCGATACGACAGACTACGGCCTGACCGCAACCGCTTCCACAGACTGCACAGTCAGCTCGGGCCTTCCCACCGCACTCGCCATGGGCGGCGTCTGCGCATTGACGGCCAGCTATACGCCAACGACCGTCGCTACAACCACCGACACCGTCACTGTGAACGGCGCTCTGAACGCGGATCTTTCAACGCCGTCGGCGGTGCAGCTCGTACTCACCGGACCGGCTACCACGCAAACCTCCGGCATTACGATCACATCTTTCTTGCCGGCTGCGCCCACATTCGGACAATCCGTTACGGTCTCTGCCACCGTTACCGGCACATCGCTGGAGCCAACAGGCACCGTGGCATTCTACGTGGACGGCTCACCCACAGCAGCCGCTAGCGGGACGGTCAACGGCAGCGGCGTCGCCACTGGCTCGCTGACTGGACTCAGCGTTGGTTTGCATTCGGTCACCGCTACCTATACCAGCAGCAACGGTTATCCCACGGCGACGACCTCCTCGTCATCTAGCTTGACCGTGAATAAAGCCAATCCGACGATCACCTGGGCAACACCTGCTGCCATCACTTATGGCACGGCGCTGAGCGGAACCCAGCTTAACGCCAGCGCAACCGGCGTAACTGGTGCCAGCCTACCCGGAGTGTTCACCTATACGCCGCTCTCCGGCACGGTGCTGACGGCGGGTTCGCAAACCCTCTCCGTGAGCTTTGCTCCCACGGACACGACGGACTACACGACGCCGGCAACGGCGACTGTGCAGCTCCAGGTGAACAAGGCCAATCCGACGCTCACATGGGCAACGCCTGCTGCCATCACCTATGGCACGGCGCTGAGCGGAACCCAGCTTGACGCCAGCGCAACCGGCGTAACCGGAGCCAGCCTTCCCGGCGTGTTCACTTATACGCCGCTCTCCGGCACGGTACTGACGGCGGGTTCGCAAACCCTCTCCGTGAGTTTTGCTCCCACGGACACGACGGACTACACGACGCCGGCAACGGCGACTGTGCAGCTCCAGGTGAATAAGGTGGCCTCCGCGGTCTCGTTGGTCTCCAGCCTGAGTCCAATTCTGTTGAAGAATCCGGTCACCTACACGGCGACGGTTTCTTCCGCGGCTGGTTTGCCGACGGGCACGGTTACCTTTGAGGATGGCGGCGTGGCGATATCAACATGCACAGGCGTGTCGGTGACCGTATCAACCGGAGTGGCAAGCTGTGCCGTCACCTACACGGCCACTGGCACGCACAGCATCACCGTGCTCTATAACGGCGATACGAACTTCCTCTCCGCCGGACCCAGCAATACAGTCTCCGAGATGGCGATCGACATCAATCTGGGCACTCTTACAGCAGTCGGTGGAACAGGCTCCTCGGAAACGGTACAGCCGGGCGATACGGCAACGTATTCGGTCCTCGTTGCTCCGAGCAGCGGCACTACCTTTCCATCGCCAGTGACTTTCACCGTAACCGGGCTGCCCACGGGAGTGACGGCGTCGCTTACCCCTTCATCGTGGTCCCTGACCTCCAGCAACCCGTGGTCGTGGACTCTGCCCGCAAACACCTCGCTGAACAGCAATACAGTGCTGTCCATCCAGGTTCCGCAGAACTTTGTGGCCGCGCAACCTGCCGACGGCGCGGGCGGCAATCTGGCCTCAAGTCTGGCGCCGTTCTCGCTGGCGCTGCTGCTGTTGCCCTTCGCGGGATGGCTGCGCAAGAGCGGCAAGCGGCTGGGCAGGATGTTCGCGCTCGTATTGCTAGCGGGTGTGGGCATGGCATCGCTGGCCGGGCTGAGCGGCTGCGGCAGTAACACCGGCTTCTCTAACCAGACACAACACACTTACACGATAACCGTGACCGTAGGCTCGGGTGCGCTGTCGCACACCACTACCGGCACGCTCATCATTAAGTAAAAAGGGAGGACTGAAGATGCGTATATCGATTCGTGGGAAGGTGCTCCTTGGCATTGCCGCCATTGACTGGCGATCTTGCCTACAATGTCGTGCCAGGTGTGAATGTGAACAAGATCACCTACATGGCCGGTCCACGCAACATCCGGACGACCTGGCAGGGTCATATCGACACGGCGGATATCCGGCGGCGCGCGTAGATGCAAATGGCGCCTGAGATCACCGTCGTAGCCGTCAATGGAAGTTCTACGACCTCCGCCGATAGGGATGCGGTTCTCCTTACAGCCAATTCCGGGAAGCGCCGCAGAACTACTCCATCACTGTTACAATCACAGGGGGGACGCTTACGCGCCCCATCTCCCTCACTATCACTGTCGAGAAGCAGGCGCACAATTATGCAATCGCCCTTGTGTAAACTCATTTTCGTTGCGGCAATCTCGATCACCTTTGCGACGGCATGGCCGCAGGCCGTCAGCCCCATTCGCAGCAGAACGCCGCACTTCGACCTGATCACCACCTATGATGCAATGCGCGCACAGTCGGTTGGCGGCAGCGGCTTCTTGATGTCGGGCGGCCGGGTCGAGATTCACACTAAGGTGAATTCTTGGCTCGGCGTTTCCGTTCAGGCAAGCGAGCAGCGCACCGGCGCTCAAGGCGTCACCCCGGGCCTCGATCTGTTCTGGCTCTCGGCTGGACCGCGCATTACCGAGACGCGCCGCGACGGGCGTTGGGAGTTCTTCCTCCAGGCTCTCGCCGGGGAAGCCCGAGGCGCTCACAGCATCTTTCCTTGCGGCACAAATTTCTGCACCACCGCCTCGAGCATAGTAGCCCAGACCGGCTATGGCGTCGACATGCGCCTCTCGCGTCGTCTCTTAGTCCGCATTGCCGAGATGGATTGGGTCCACACACAGTTCGCTAACACACAGACCAATACACAAAACAGTCTGCGCTTCTCCTCCGGCGTCGTCTTTCGCTTTGGAGAGCACTAGAGAAATATCATAGTCACTCGTGGAGTGCCCGGCGAATTCTGTACCAGTCGGAATGAGACAAACTGGTATGGAAGGAGCATGGGATGGGGAAGGCGAAGAAGCACAATCCTGAGCAAATCGTGAATACACTTTGGCAGGTTGAAGTGGCAAGCGCGAATGGGAAAACCCGATGGTGTGCCAAGAAGCTTAAATCACGGAACAGACTTTCTACCGCTGACGGAAGGAATACGGCGGTCTGAAGGCTGACCAGGCCAAGAGGCTGAAAGAACTAGAGCAGGAGAACAGCAAACTGAAGCGGTTAGCGTATCCGCGAATCCGATTGCAGACCGCCCAAAATGTCGCGAGGTAATACGGATCACATCTGGTCAACGAAATACTTGGCGGCGCAGTGTCAACTGCTGGCCTTCTACCAATCGATTCGATCGAATGCCTCTTCCGCCACGTCCGGCAGAGCCGCACCGTATGCCTCATCGGCGGCGATACCAGCCTCACAACGGATGCGAGTCGCAAGGCCATTCTCAAAGTCATCGCTAGTGCCCGCCGCTGGTACGAGCAGATCACCACAGGCCAAGCCAGCAGCATCGAACAGTTGGCAGGCATGTATGGCGTCTCTCCTCGCTTTATCCATACGCACATGAAACTGGTTCCACTCAGTCCCCAGTCGGTCGATAGCTATATGACCAAGTCTGAGTTGATGCCCATCTCGCTCGACGACTTGTTCACCGCGATCCCGATCAACTAGCGTGAGCAGACCTTCGGCCAGTTCTCCAAATCCGCATAGCAAGGACGTAAATCTTCTACACTACAAACTTCTCAAGCAGCCTGCCAGCTGCTAGGCTTTTCCAGCACAGGTGACGCCGGTTCAGGCCGAATTATGCAATCACCGAAGAGTCAAGTTTCTCCAGTTCCATTCCTCTTCGAAAGGGAACTGCCGAAATGGCCATCAGAGAAGAACGCGGAAATCGTCACAAATAGGCTCAGGAAGAGAACGCTCTTCACTTCCATTGGGATCTGGAATCTTGCAAAAGTGCGGGTAAATTCGCTAAATATTACTTGTTTTCATCGAACAAGTTGTTGATTATAAATAACATGGCGGAGAGCGAGGGATTCGAACCCCCGATACCCTTTCAGGTATGCCGGTTTTCAAGACCGGAGCCATCAACCACTCGGCCAGCTCTCCGCAGGACGTAGGGCTGTCTTGATTGTACTTCGAAAGAAGATATTTCCGGCAGGATTTGTCGGCGACGAAGTGCCGAGCTTTCTATATGCCCTTCTCCAGAAAATGAAGGATGAGACTTGCATAAGACGTCAAAGGGGAGCCTGATCGGTTCCCCTTTGCGGTTGTTGGTGATAAGGTTGGCTATTTCTTGCCTTGCAGTTCGTCGGCCAGGGCATCGGCGCTGTAGAACTTTCGCAGTCCCTCGATCATTCCGGCCGAGTGCACCGCGACCGCCCGGTTTTTGCTGCCGTCATAAACAAAATCACCGGCCAGTGACTCTATGTTTCCGTCGAAGATCAGGCCCACTAATTCGCCGTCGCGATTGACGACGGGCGAGCCGGAATTGCCGCCGATGATGTCATTGGTGGTGACGAAGTCGAGAGGAGTTGATAGATCGAGCTTGTCACGGTTGGCTGCTTCCTTGGGTGTCAGATCGAAGGGCGGTTGGTTGCTGAAGCTGGCGGCGCGATCGTAGAGCCCGTAGAAGGTGGTGAAGGGCGGAGCGATGGTGCCGTTGTAGGGATAGCCATCTACGGAGCCATAGCTCAGACGCAGAGTGAAGGTGGCGTCGGGATAAGCGTCCTTGCCATAGACCAGGAAGCGCGCCTTGCCCAGCTTTTCGCCGGCCGGTGTGAGCACGCTGCTGATGGTGTCGCGTATGCGGCGGTTGGTCTCGCGGAGGAGGGGTTCCGCGCGGCGGGCGGCCACGATCATGGGATCAGTAGAAGCGGCCACGGCTGCCTCGCCGCCATCAAGCAGCGATTTGCGGAAGGCCGGGTCGGCCATCTTGGTTCCATCCACCATTTTGTTCACGGTCGCGTCCACATCGCCGCCCTGCAGGATGGCCTGCAAAAATGCGTCGTCTTTGCCCATCTTCTCCTGGCACAACTTGAGCGCGGTGTTCATGAACAGCTTCTCAGTCGCCGGATAAATCGGCGCGGGCGAGAGCAACTGATACTTGAGCGACTCCAGGCCCGCCTCGTGGAACTCCGGAAGACGCTCACCGTCCGGCTTCTTGACCTCGGTCACGTATTGCACGATTTCAATCGCCATGCTGAGGAACTGGCCGCCGGTGCGGCGAAACATCTGGCCCTTGATCTCCGGCTTCATCTTCTCTTCCGCGCCGGCAATCTCGTCCCATGCCTTGCCATACTCTTTTTTCCATTCTTGATTGGCATTCACCTTGGCGCGGAAGTCGTCTTCCTCGGCCTGTTTTTTGGTCAGGATGACGGGATCGGCGAGCGCATCGCGACGGCCCAGGTAGACCTTCAGGCTGTTTTGCAGATAAAAGAGAGTGCTGCCTACTTCTCGCGCCTGCTCTGGCCCTTGCGCGGTGAAAGCTTGGGCTGCGGCAATGCGGCGCTGCAAGTACTCGGTTACTGCCGGTCCACGCACGTCGCGTTCCAACAACAACTGGGCCACGGTATCATCGCGCTCCGTCGAGCCGGGATGGCCGGAGACGAATACCAATTCGCCTGGCGCGGCGCCCTTGGCGCTCCACTTGAGGAAGTTATCTGTACGCAACGGCTGGCCGTTCTCATAGACGCGGTAGAGGGCCATGTCCAGGTCGTAGCGCGGATAGGTAAAGTTATCCGGGTCGCCACCGAAAAAGGCCGCTTGCTGCTCGGGCGCAAATACCAGCCGCACATCGGTGTATGCCTTGTAAGTGTAGAGCCAGTACTCGCCGCCCTGGTAGAAGGAGATGACATCAGAGCGCAGGCCGGTCTTGTCTTTACTTTCTTTTTCGATGGCCGCAATCTCGGCGTCGCGGGCCTTAAGCGCCTTGGCCTCGTCATGAATGTCCTTGGCCGCGCCCTGCACCCGCGCGGTCACATCTTGCATGCCGACCAGCACGTTAATTTCGAGATCTGGTGACTTCATCTCCTGATCCGGCGTGGTCGCATAGAAGCCGTCGCGCAGATAGTCGTGCTCGGCTGTGGAGTTCTTCTGCAACTGGAAGCGCGCTACGTGGTGGTTGGTGAGCAGCAGGCCGTTGGGACTGACGAACGAGCCTGACCCGCCGTCGTTAAGCCGCACGCTGGAGAGGCGCAAATGGTCCAGCCATGCCTGGCTGGGATGGAAGTTGTATTTGGCCGCCAACTGCTTGAGTGGCGGGTTGTCAAAGGTCCACATGCCTTCTTCGGCGTGGATCGCAGGCGCGGCGGCCACGAGCAAAGCGGCCGGCAGTAGGATGAAGCAAAGTCTACGAGCGAACATAGTGACCTCATTGGGTTTGTGCGTTAGCAAGTCAGCAAATTAGTTGCCACTGACTCATTACTATTACGGTTTCGGCATGACCATCACTTCAACCCCCGATGCGGCGTCCTTCTGGCGAAAGAGTTTTTCAGTGGCTTTCTGAAACTCCTCCGGCTTCGCATTGGGAATGTCGGTGAATGTTTGTGGATTGCGATCGGTCAGCGGGAACCAGGAACTCTGCACCTGGACCATAATACGGTGTCCGCGGCGGAAGGTGTGAAATAGATCGGGCATGGTAAAGTCGATTTCGGTTTGCTTGCCCGGCGTCATCGGCTCCGGTTTCTCCCAGCTATTACGGAACTTGGCTCGGAACGGTTCCCCGCGCACCAGTTGCTGGTAGCCGCCCATGTGCAGCGGCGGCGCGTCTAGGATGCGCTTGCTGCCGTGCGAGGTATCTTCCGCGTCGGGGTAGTCTTCCGGATATACATCAATGAGCTTCACGTCGATATCCGAGTCGGTGCCGGAGCTGGCGATTTTCAGTTTAGGCGAGATGGGTCCGGCGATGGTCACGTCTTCTTCCAGTGGCTCGGTCTGGTAGACCAGCACGTCAGGCCGGTAGCTGGCAAAGCGCTGGTCATCCACCATGTAGCGCTGCGGAACGGTGTCGGTGGTGTAACCCACAAACGGCACGGGATGATTCGGGTCGCTCACATACTCGTCCACGCCGCTCTGCTCGGTGGGCGGATCGAAGCTCAACTTGCCGCCTGCACGGAAGTAAAACGTTTTAGCTGCGGCTGTCTTAGGCGGCCAGGAATCAAAACTGCGCCAAACATTTGTGCCGGTCTCGAAGACCACGGCCTTGGGCTGCGCCTCACCCTTTCCCTTCAAGTAATGCTCGAAGAATGGAAACTGGATATGGAGGCGGAAGTACTCGGCGGTTTTGGAGTTGAACTGCACATCGCCCAGATGGGAGCCGTCGCTGCGCGACCAGCCGCCATGCACAGCGATAGAC
>CAWJDN010000042.1:0-10602 GCA_963840985.1 uncultured Acidobacteriaceae bacterium | reverse complement strand
AGTTAGTCGTAAAGGCAGTGGGCGAGAGCGGCGGCTACGGAATGTTGATCGGCCCGCACTCGACAACCGCGCAGCGCGAGGAGTTCGCAAGAGCTATCGAGGCTAATCCGCGCAATTATATCGCCCAGCCTACGTTAGATTTTTCACGCGCTCCATGTTTGATCGACGATCATCTGGAACCGCGCCATGTGGACCTCCGTCCTTATATCCTATTTGGCGACAAGGTCAACATTGTGCCCGGCGGACTTACACGAGTGGCTTTGGAAAAAGGATCGCTGGTGGTGAACTCCTCGCAGGGCGGCGGCAGTAAGGATACTTGGGTGCTGGAGTAACAACAATTCGAGTCAGGGAGAGCTAGACGATGCTATCTCGCGTTGCCGACAGTCTTTACTGGATGAGCCGCTACCTCGAGCGCGCCGAGAACACCGTGCGCCAGCTCGATGTGACTATGGGCCTGATGCTTGACACCGGTGGCGCCAGCGAACGGGAGCGCTGGCAGCGGCTAGTCGCCGCGCTGGGCAAGCCAGCCGGCCTGGATTGGAATGGCAGCCTGGAGGCAATGGCTCATAAGCTGATCTTCGACAATCTCAATCATGCGGCAGTAACATTCTGCGTCAACGGGGCGCGTGATAATGCCCGCCAGGTGCGCGAAGAGATCTCCTCCGAGCAGTGGCAGCGCCTCAACCGGCTCTATCATCAGATTCACTCGCCGCAGGCGGAGACTCAATTCACCTCCAGCATCAACGATATGCTGGCCTCAATCATCGACGGCATTCATCTCTTCAAAGGAGTCAGCAACACCACCATGATTCACGGCCAGGGCTGGCAGTTTATCCGCCTGGGCCGCTATCTCGAACGCGCCTACGCCACGGCCACGCTGCTTGAGGTCTATCAACCGGATCTCTTTCATCCGCTGGCGCGCGAACATGAAGGTTATCAGTATCTCGAGTTAGTCGGCCTGCTGCGCTGTTGCACATCTTTTGAAGCCTACTGCCAGGTTTATACCGCCGATGTCTCTTCCGCCCGCATTCTGGAGTTTCTGCTGCTCAACCGCGATTTTCCCCACTCCATTCGCTATAGCGTGGACAGTTTGCGCGAGGCGATTGAGTCGATCCAGCGCACCGGCGGCCGCCGCCCTCCCGCGGAGTTGATCTCCGGCATCGGCCGCCTGCACGCGATGCTCGACTTCACCACCATCGATGAGATCATCCACGGCGATACATCGGCCTTTCTGCATAACATACGCGAACAGTGCCTGCGCATTCACGAACTTATCTATCGCTACTATGTGCATTACTCGATTCAGTCCGCGCTGGCGAGTTAAGGAGAGCAAGCATGAACTTTTATTCGATCCGCCACCTTACGCGCTTCCGTTACTCGCATCCCATCAGCGAGAGCATCATGGAAGTACGCATGCACCCGCGCTCGGACTGCAACCAGCATTGCCTGAATTATTCGCTCTCGGTCAGCCCCCGCTGCCGCGTCTTCAGTTATCGCGACCATCAGGGCAACACCGTCCAGCATTTCGATATTCCCGGCGAACACAATCAACTGGTTATCGTCGCCGAGTCGGTTATTGAGCAGCAGATTTTGCCCGATATCCCCGCCTCGCTATCTACCGACGCATGGGAAGCGCTCGACCAGTTAGTCGAAGAGGGCGACTACTGGGAGATGCTGCTGCCCTCCACCTTTGCCGTGGAAACTCCCGCGCTCAACTTGCTGGCCAAGCAGATGGGAGTTACTCGCCGCGATGATCCGCTGATTTTAGTTCATGAGCTGAACCAGCGCCTCTTCGATTACTTCGTCTACGAGCCGCGCTCCACGCGTGTCGACTCGCCCATCGACGAAGCCATCGTCAGCGGCAGAGGCGTCTGCCAGGATTTTGCGCACACCATGATTGCCCTGCTGCGCCACGTGAAGATTCCCGCTCGCTATGTCTCCGGCTATCTCTACCGCGGCCGTGAGGACAAGGACCGCTCCACGCCGGACGCCACGCACGCATGGGTGGATGTGCTGCTGCCGCAACTCGGCTGGGTGGGCTTCGATCCTACAAACAACTTGGTCGCCCATCATCGCCACATCCGCGCCGCCGTAGGCCGCGACTATGCAGATGTGCCGCCCACACACGGCATCTTCCGCGGTGCTACGGAAAGCGAGTTATATGTCGCCGTTCATGTGGAAGCCAGCGCCGAGCCGCCGGCCCTCGACCGCACGCTGCCCATCCCCGAAGACTGGAGCGTGCTGGTCGAGCGCGCCCAGCAGCCCCCCGCACCTATTATCCCGTTTGTTGACTTGCAGCAGATGCAGCAGCAACAGCAGTAGAAAGCGGAACTCGCTCAACTCAAAAACTCGGCAATGACGCTGACCACCATCTGCTGTTCGTCCTCGCGCAGCTCGGGGAAGATGGGCAGGGCCAGCACCTCTCGCGCCGCTCGCTCGGCTTCGGGGAAGCTGCCCTCGCTGTAGCCGAGCGGCTTCAACGCCGCTTGTAGATGCAGCGGGACGGGGTAGTAAATCTCCGAGCCGATCTTGCGTTCGGTGAGGAACTGGCGCAAATCGTCGCGTCGCGTGGTGCGTATAACGTATTGATGCCAAACGTGATGCGTGCCGCGGACCTCCTGCGGCAAAACGATGCCGTGGATGGGATAGGGGCCGGCTTCGACCAGTCCCGCGGCGTGAAAGAGCGCGTGATAGCGGCGGGCGACGGTGCGGCGGAGCTGATTCCAGGTGTCAATATACTTGAGCTTGACCGCGAGGATGGCGCCCTGAAAGCCGTCCATGCGCGTGTTCCAACCGAGTTCGTCGTGGTGGTAACGGCGACGCATTCCGTGATTGCGCAACATGCGGGCGCGCTCGGCCAGTTCGTCGGAGTTGGTCGTGACCATCCCGGCGTCTCCCGCAGCGCTGAGGTTCTTAGTGGGATAGAAGCTGAAAGCGGCGGCATCGCCGAGACCGCCAGCTTTTACGCCTTGACAGTCGGCGCCCCAGGCCTGAGCGGCGTCTTCGATGAGCTTAAGATTGCGCTGACTGGCAATGTGGGCAAAGGCTGTCCAGTCGGCGCATTGGCCGAAGAGGTGGACGGGGAGGATAGCCTTGACGGATGCGCCTTGCGGGCCATTGAGGAGGGCCTCGACGGCTGAGGGGCTGAGGTTGAAGGTGGCTGGATCAATGTCGGCGAGAAGCGGAGTAGCCCCGGCGCGGAGAATGGCGCTCGTCGAGGCAAAGAAGCTGAATGGGGTGGTAACAACGGCTTGGCCGGGAGAAATTCCGGCGGCGGTCAGAGCCAGCCAGAGGGCGTCGGTGCCCGAGGAGCAGCCGATGGCGTGGGCCACGCCCAATTGCCCTGCCGCGGCGCGCTCGAAGGCTGCAACCGATTCACCCAGGATGAATTGCTGCGTGGAGAGGACTTTGCCGAGGGCGTTCAGAAGTTCCTGATGGAGGGGCTGATACTGGCGCTTGAGGTCCAGCATGGGCACCGGCTGGGCCACTGAGGCGGGATTTTGAGGCGGGTTTGGCTCGGTTTTCACACCACTATGCTAGCAGCCGCGTGGCTTCCCAGCTCCCAAATACGGGGAATTCACTCAACGAGTGAAAATTGCCTGCGAGGTCACCGGGGATGTGGTAACCGGCGATCCGACGGCAAAAATCGCGTATACACGCCAGGAAAAAGAAAATTGCCACAGGTGAGGGTTGAAAAGGTTGTCAAAGCTATATATTGTTAAGAAATTGCGGGATTGGGCAGCTCCGGAGCTTCCGGCGACGCATCCGCCGTTTTGTACGCATACATGCTAATCATTAGCATCCACCCCCCATGGAAAGCAGGAGATCGGCAATGGAAAACAAGCCGGCACAAAACATTCAGGACACGTACCTGAACACGGTCCGCAAGGACAAGACCCCCATCACGATTTATCTGGTCAGCGGCGTCAAGCTCACCGGGAAGATCCGTTCGTTTGACAAGTATTCCGTGCTTCTGGAGAACAACAGCCAGGAGCAGTTGATCTTCAAGCACGCCATATCGACGGTGGTGAGCAACCGGGGCTCGCTGCACAGCGACCACCGTTTTGCTGGCGTGGCCACGGATGTTGTTCCGGCCCCCTCTGCAGCTTCAGCCGTTGGGGAGCTGCGATAGCAGACGGGAAGCGGTCTCCTTTGGCCGTCAAGGCAAGCAAGACAGGCGTTCGGACTTCCATCACCGCACCCACTTCGGGGCGCGAGAGTGGGCACCCAGAGCGGGCGGTTTTGGTGGGAGTGGACTTCGGGCTCCGCTCTTGCGGCAACCACGCAACCCAAAGGGACGCGCGGCGAGTGGCATTGCGCGCGGAGCCGGGGTCCCCGGATTTCGGAGTGGATTCAGACGCGTCTCTTGGCTCGGGCGTTTCCCCGGCCCGAGCGGCTGCGTCGCGTTCGTCCACCGAACTGGACGCGGAAGAGTCACTTGCCGAGTTTCGCGAGCTGGTGGCAAGCGCCGGCGGCGTGGTGGCCGCGGAGATCATGCAACGCCGTGCGCGTCCCGATCCGGCCACGCTGATCGGCTCCGGCAAGGTGGAGGAGATTGCTGGGGTTGCCGCCTCAGTTGACGCTGAGCTGGTGCTCTTCGACCATGACCTGACACCCACCCAGTTGCGCAACCTGGAGGCCGCACTGCCCTGCCGCGTTCTGGACCGGACGCAGTTAATTCTGGACATCTTTGCCAGGCACGCGCGCACCCGCGAGGGACAGTTGCAGGTGGAGCTGGCGCAACTGGAGTACCTGCTGCCGCGGCTGACCGGCAAGGGCAAGGCGATGTCGCAGTTGGGCGGCGGCATCGGCACCCGTGGTCCGGGTGAGACCAAGCTGGAGACCGACCGGCGGCAGATCAATCGCCGCATCGATAAGCTAAAGATCGATTTGGACGCGGTGCGCCGGGTGCGCAAACAGCAGCGCCAGCGGCGCGAGTCGGTGCCGGTGCCTACGGTGGCGCTGGTGGGCTACACCAACGCCGGCAAGAGCACGCTCTTCAACCAACTGACCGGCGCGCATGTCTTGCAGTCGTCGAAGATGTTCGCCACCCTGGACCCGAAGCTGCGGGCCATCGAGTTGCCCAGCCGCCGCAAGGTTCTGTTGTCGGACACCGTCGGCTTTATTCGCAACCTGCCGCACACGCTGGTCACCAGCTTCCGCGCCACACTGGAAGAGGTGGCGCAGGCCGAGGTGCTGCTGCACGTGCGCGACGCGGCTTCGACATACGGCGAAGAACAAAAGACGCAGGTGGAGCGGGTTCTGGGCGAACTGGAATCGCTCAGCAAGCCGCGCATCGAAGTGCTGAACAAGATTGACCTGCTGGGCGAGCATGAGCGGGAAGGGCTGCTAGAGCGAAGCGATGCTTCAGGTGAGGTGGCCGTCTCCGCGCACACCGGCGAAGGGATAGAGGCACTGCTCAAAGCCATTGACAGCGCGCTGCACTCCGATCCGGTGATCAATGCCGAGTTGCGCGTTCCGCAGCAAGAGGGCGCAGTTCTGGCGGCCATCGAGGCGGGGATGGTAGTGCATTCAAGGGAGTACGAGGGCAATCTTGTCCGGCTCGTGGTGAGCGGCCCGGCATCACTCATCGGCCGGCTGCGGCAGTACCGGCTGCGGGAAGAATAGACTGCTTATTCATCAATTTGTATTGCTGGGTCGCGTATCCTGTTTCTGGAGATTGCATAGAATAACCAATGAACCCCGCCGAAACTATCCCTTGCCCCGCCATCACCACGCTTGCCAGCCGCGAGGTCTATCGCAACCACTGGATGCGGGTGCGGGAGGATGAGATTCTCCGCTCGAATGGCGAGCGGGGCATCTACGGCGTGGTAGAGAAGCATGACGCGGCCATCATCCTGCCCATCGATCAGGGGAGAGTCTGGCTGGTGGAGCAGTTCCGCTATACGATTCAGGAGCGGGTGCTGGAGCTACCGCAGGGCGGCTGGGAAAAGGAAATCGAGAATCCAGAGGAGCTGGCGCGCGGCGAACTAAAAGAGGAGACCGGCCTGGAAGCGGCGGAAATGATTCACCTGGGCGAGCTGTGGATCGCCTACGGTTTTACACGGCAGAAGCAGCACGTGTATCTCGCCACCGGATTGGCCCAGACCGCGAAAAAGCCCGATGCCGAGGAGCACGACATTATCGTTCGCTCCGTTGCGGTTGCCGAGTTCGAGGAGATGATGCGCACGGGCGCGATTCGCGACGGCTGCACGCTGGCTGCGTGGGGGCTCTATCTGTTGTGGAAGGATCGGCAGGGGTAAGGCTCTATCCGCGTTCTTCTAAGGGGATATACGGCGCGGGGTAGGGCGGGCCGATGTATTCGGCACGGGGACGGATGAGGCGGTTGTCGTCGAGCTGCTCGATGATGTGTGCGGCCCAACCGGCCATGCGGCTGATGGCGAAGATGGGGGTGTAGAGGTCAATGTCGATTCCCAGCGTGGCGTAGGTGGAGGCGGAGTAGAAATCCACGTTGGCGTTGAGCTTCTTGTCGGCGTTGATGTAGAGCTCGATGGCGCGAGACATCTCAAACCACTTGGGCTGGCCGGCGTCCTTGCCCAGTTGCTCGCTCATCTTGCGCAGATGGGTGGCGCGGGGGTCCTCGGTTTTATAGACGCGATGGCCGAATCCGGAGATCTTCTGCCGCGCGGCCAGCATCCCCTTGACGTATTCGACCGGGTCGGCGCCGGTCTTGTCGATCTCGTATAACATGCGCATGACGCCTTCGTTGGCGCCGCCGTGCAGCGGTCCCTTGAGCGCGCCAATGGCGCCGGTGACGGCCGAATGGACGTCGGAGAGAGTGGCAGCGATGACGCGGGCAGCAAAGGTGGAAGCGTTCAGCTCGTGCTCGGCGTGCAACACCAGTGCCATGTCCATCGTTTTGACGGCGGTCTCCGAGGGCTTGACACCGTTGAGCATCCACAGGAAATTGGCGGCATGGCTCATCGAGCGGTCTGGCGGCACCACTTTCTTTCCTTTGCGCAGCCGGTCGTAGATGGCCACGATCATGGCAAACTGCGCGGTCAGGTTGAAGCATTTGCGCACGTTGGCGTCGTGGGAGTTGTCCTTCTCATCGGCGTCGTAGAAGCTGAGCGCCGAGACCGCCGTGCGCAGCACCTCCATGGGAGTGGCCGTGTGGGGAATAGAGCGCAGCATCTGGATTATTCGCTGATCGAGCGAACGTGCCAGTGCCAGTTGCGACTGGAACTCGCGCAGCTCGAGCTCGTTGGGCAGGATGCCGTTCCAAAGCAGGCTGGTGGTTTCCTCGAAGGTGGAGTTCAGAGCCAGCTCGTGAATGTCGATGCCGCGATAGGAGAGCACGCCGGCCTCTCCGTCGATCCAGCAGATCCCGGAGTTTGCCGCGACAACTCCTTCCAAGCCCTTCCCAGCCACTGCGGTCGACATAACTTTCGGCTTTCTCCCTTTTTAAGTGGATGCGGCAATTTTACCCTAGATTCAAGATAGCCCCTCGCAAAAGCGCTTTAATGATGTTTATATCGTAGTGCTTCCATGGTTGTCACGAAAGCCGTGAGGGGTTGGACGTGAAAATAACCGTGAATCCCTAGCTTGGCCTCCCCTGAACGAATTCAGGAAGATTTTCCTGCACACTTGAGAATATTTCTATATTCTGTAGACTCCCACTGTGGGCGGCCGAAGCCAGGCTTCGTAATCTGGCCATGTGGGTGGAATCCCGGCAGGATTTCGGGAATTATGGAGAAAACCCCTTTTTGTGGCGTCTAACTATCTGGGAAGACGCCTTAACACAACAACGGTCCGCGCAACGGACCACGAAGGAAAGGCAAAGACATGAGTGAAGTTAACGTAAAAACACCGCGAAGCTACTCGGGCGCTTTGTTGGCGGCCCTTGCCGTGGCCCTGTTGATCGGAGTGGTCTGCCTTATCTGGAGCTATACGCTCAACAGCCGCCTGAGCGGCCAGGAAGCTGCGCTGGCCGATGCACGGGATCAGAACAAGAAGCTGGCGTCCGATCTGCGCGAAACCGACGCCCGCCTCAAGGTGGCTACCGAGGAGCTGGGCCAATCCCTGGGGCTGACGCAAAAGCAGATGGATGCCCGCGCCCAGGAGATTCTGCGCCGGGAGAAGGCCGTAGAGAGCGCCCAGAAGGAGACCGCGCAGGCGGTAACCGGGCTTTCCACGGATGTCTCAGGCGTAAAGACCGACGTGGGCGGGGTCAAGACAGATTTGACCAAGACGCAGAGCGATCTGGCCACGACGATCAGCCAGTTGCAGTCGATGAAGGGGGATTTGGACGGCCACAGCACCCTGATCGCCCGCACTCACGATGAGCTGGAATTGCTCAAGCACAAGGGCGACCGGAACTACTACGAGTTCACCATCACCAAAGGCCAGACGAAGCCGGTAAGCACGGTGAGCCTGCAGTTGACCAAGGCCGATCCCAAGAAGAACCTCTTTAGCCTGACGGTAGTGTCGGATGACAAGCCGGTGCCAAAGAACAACAAGGGAATCAATGAGCCGTTGCAGTTCTATAGTGGCAAGGAGCCGCAGCTCTTTGAGGTTGTGGTGAACAACATCGTCTCAAAGAATCAGATTAGCGGGTACCTGTCGGCGCCCAAGAGCGCACCAACTCCGCCTACTGTTCCATAACCGCGGTCTGGGGGGTGAGCACCAGGTTATCCTGATATTGGAACCTGAAGGTGAAGTTCAAATCCTTGCGCGCCTCCCATTCCTGCCTGGTCATGCGGAAGATCCAGAATACTGTGCCCTCCACGCTCTGCCCTGGCTCAAGGGTGGTATGGGTGGAGAACGCGCTGTCGTGCATCTTGGCCAGCTCAGGATAGGCTATAAAGACCTCATCGTATTGGCTTACGCTTCCGGCGGAGACGGATAAGATGCCGTCTGACTGCTTGAGGTTGGCCAGCACATCCTGAAGAACAAGCGGGCTCTTACTCCGGTTGAGCAGCTTGACGCGGGCGAAGATCAGCACCTGGTCAAAGCTCTGCTTGGGCATGGGCTGGCCGTTGGCGTCGAAGCCCGAGGTTACGACGTGGTTGGGATGAGCCCAGACCTGAACAATCTCTCCGTTGGCCACGGGCGGATTTTGTGTAGACAGCACGAAAAGGGCGAGGGCGATGGTCACCACTACGGCCGCAATTACGCCTGCCCGGACCATGTGACCGGTGCCTCGGGTTAACTCTTCACCGCGGGCGGCATCGTCGATATCTTGCGGGTGTTGCTGGTGGAGTAAGCTCATAGCGCCCTTATCTTATCTCTCCGGGAGCAACATGGGCCAACAATTCCTGAATACTTGTGGAAATGTGAGGTAATGAGATATCAGAATGGGAAAAGCATAGACCACAATACACTTACAAGCTTCTCTGCAAATTGTGACGAGCAGGAAAGAATGGACACACCCCAAGCGCCCGCTTTTGACGGTCTTGCTACAACGCCCGTACTACCGCGCCACTAGGCCTCGACCGGGGTGGCGGACTGGATGACGCTCTGGGTAGTGCCCCTCAGCCGGATTACTGCATCCGCCTGAGCGCCCTTCTGGCCCTGGACGATATCGAACTCAACGTCATCGCCCTCTTTCAGCGTTTTGTATCCATCCAACTGAATCGATGAGTAATGGACGAATACGTCCGGCCCATCTTCACGTCCGATGAAACCGTAGCCCTTGGCGTTGTTGAACCACTTGACCTTCCCTTTGTACTGTGCCACAGGGGCCTGCCTTCCTTACATCCTGTGATGTACGGCGGGCAATCGAACAGGGGAAAGCCCGTCGCTATGCATTTTGACGCAATAATCCCGGGAAAGATGCAGTAAAACAGACAATAAACGCACAATATGAGACAGGGCCGGATGGTGGCCTCCGGCCCTGCTGGGATGGGTTACTCGAATGGGGCCTTTTGGCCGCTATTTTTTGCCTTTGACGGGAAACCTGCGTACATACAGGAGCGCGGCGGTGAGCGTCTTGCCGTCCACGATCGCGCCCTTTTCGATCAATTTCAGCAGCTCGGAGAGTTTGACCAGGCGAAAGTCAATGTGCTCATCGTCTTCCGGATGCGCATCTCCCGCTACCAGTCCCTCGGCGACAAAGACTATCATCGACTCTCCCAGAAAGCCGGGGCTGGCGTAGTACTCGATCAAAGGCTTCCATTTCTTGGCGTGATAGCCGGTTTCCTCCACGAGCTCCCGCTGGGCGCCCTGAAGGGGGTCTTCTCCGGCTTCCAGCTTTCCGGCCGGCAGCTCCCATAGATAATGGTTGGCGGCATGACGATACTGTCGCTCGACAACGACCCAGGGGTCGCGCTTGTTTTTCTCTTTGTCTAAGGCCAGGATAACCACGCTGCCATTGTGACGGACGATGTCGCGGGTAGCCTGCTTGCCACCGGGCTCGACGAGGTGGTCGCGCGATACCCGGAAGAGGGGCCCCTCGAAGACCGTCTCGGAACTAAGTACTTCGGCCTTCTCCTCCGTCAGAGGCATGAGCCCTTTGAGCGCCTTCTTCTCCTTGGCCTTCTTTTCCTTGGACTTCTTCAGTTTTTTTGCCTTGGACTTGGCGGCCTTCTTCCCCTTGGATTTGGCGGCTTTCTTCTCCTTATGAGGTTTTGCAGCCTTCTT
>CAWJDN010000041.1:0-5693 GCA_963840985.1 uncultured Acidobacteriaceae bacterium | reverse complement strand
GATGGCCACCGACTGCTGAAACAAAGCCGCCACACGCTCTGGATCAGTTGCGGGCTGCGTCTCGGAAGGTTTTGTAGACGAGCGTTCAAGCGGAAGTTCCATGCACATTGATTCTACCTTGAGCAAGAGCGGCGCAGATTCACGTTTACTAGCAAACATCAGCTCGCAGGTGGTACGATACGAACCGGGTTAGAATGGGGCCCAAGGATGAATCGTGTTTTCAGTTCTATCGTTCTTCTTCTGGCATTGGGTATTCTGTTCGTCTCCAATGCAAAGGCCGGCGAGCGTGAAGATAATCTTGTGTATTCGGCCGCGGATGGCGATTTAGGAAACGTACGGAAGCTGCTTGATCTGGGAGTGGACGTAAACGCAAAAGAAAGCCGGCTAGGCTGTACCGCTTTGGTCGCAGCGGCTCAAGAAAACCATGCGGATGTGGTGCAACTGGTGCTTGCCAGAAGCGCCAATCCCAACATCTCGTGCAATGCCCTGGGCATCGAAGGGTACACGGCTTTAATCCTGGCGGCGGAGAACGGAAATCCTGAGATGGTCCGCATATTGATCCGCAAGGGAGCGGACGTAAACATGAAAACCGAAGGGGACTATACAGCACTCTCATCAGTAAACGAAAAACTTGCAAAAGGGCAAACAACTGGAATGGATAGCTCGAACCACCTCACTTATAGGCCGCTGACCCCATCGGAAAAGGAAGCCTATACGAGTATTGTGCAAATGCTACGAGCGGCGGGTGCAAAGTAATCGCGCATAAAGCCGTATACTCAACTCGTCTATGATTCGCATTCTGGGAACCATCTTTGCGGGACTGCTGGGCCTCGCCTTCGGCAGCTTTCTGAATGTGTGCCTGAGCCGCTGGCCCGCGGGCGAAAGCATTGTCAGGCCGCGTTCGCACTGCCGACAGTGCGGCCACACGCTTGCCTGGTGGGAGAATGTGCCGCTAATCAGTTGGCTAGCCCTGCACGGCCGCTGCCGCACTTGCCACGCTTGGATTGGATGGCGGTATCCAATGGTGGAGCTGGCGGTGGGAGTGCTGTGGGCATATGTCGCGTGGCGTTCTTATAATGCATTCTTTCCGCTCGAATTTGCCGCCGGATTGATGTTTCTTATATGGGCTTTAGTGGGACTTGCCGTCCTTGATGCCGAACACCTTTGGCTCCCTGATGCCATGACTCTGCCATGCATCGCACTGGGATTCGCCTGGTGGTTTCTTCAGGGAATACAAGTTGGATGGGCATTAAGTGACCATAGCGCGTACTGGGAAGATGTCCAAGTTGCTGGCATTAGGCTGCTCGGCATCGTCGCCGCCGCTGGCCTCATCCTGCTCATCCGCTGGGTCTACTGGCTGATTCGCCGTCGCGAAGGCATTGGACTGGGCGACGCCAAATTGATGGCTCTGCTGGCCGCGTGGCTCGGTCTGCCCAGAGCTTTGCTGACCTTCGGTTTGGGCGTCGCACTCGGAGCTTTGGTTGCAGTTGTCCTGCTGATAGTTCCGTCGGCGCGTCGTGACTCCGAAAGCTGGGCGCTCAGCAAGTTGCCGCTGGGCACATTTCTCTGCATCGGCGGAATCATCAGCAGCCTGTGGGGTCAGCCCATTCTCGCCGCGTATCTCCGCTGGGCCGGATTCTAAGTGAAAGCGCAAGCCGGAGCAGCACACTCCAGCCTGTCGCGCTACCTGTCAGTGCAGGAGTAGCAAGGATCAATAGAGGCCTGAATCAGCGGCGTGTCGGCGAGCCGCGCGCCCTGCACCATCCAACGAATCGCCGGCATCACTGCAAAGGTCGGCGTGCGCACATGGACGCGGGCTGGATTCCGCGAGCCTTCTTTCCAGGAGACCGAATACATCACCTCTCCGCGCGGCGCTTCGACGCGGGCGGTGGAGGTTCCGGTGATGAAGGCGAACTTTTCTCCCTCGGTGTGAATTTCGCCGGGCGGCAGTTTGGCCAGCGCCTGGCGAAGAATCTTGCAGCTTTCCATAATTTCGAGAGCGCGGACGAGCAGGCGTGCGCGAACGTCGCCATCCGGCTGTACCGGCACGTCAAACTCCATTTCCGCATAGGCCGCGTAAGGCGCATCTTTCCGCAGGTCCTGAGGCACGCCAGAGGCGCGCGCCACTGGCCCCACAACGCCGCAGGAGATGGCCCTTTCATTCGTCAACACGCCGATGCCCGCGCAACGCGAACGCGCCGTTCTGCTGGTGGTGAAGATGGGAATGACGGTGCGCGCCATCTCGCCTTCCAGCGCCTCGACCATCTTGAGAATCGATTGCGGATCGGTGATATCGCGATTAACTCCGCCGATGCGGTTCATCGAATAGTTGACGCGATTGCCGCTAATGGCGGCGAGAATGTCCATCACCTTCTCGCGAATCTCGAAACAGGTCATAAACATGGTTTTAAATCCCATGAGCTTGGCCGCGATGCCCGCCCAGAGCACATGCGAGTGCAGCCGCTCCAGCTCCGCCATGATGACGCGAATATATTGCGCGCGCGGCGGCGGTGTGAGGCCGGTCAGCCCTTCCATCGCCCGGCACAGTGTGAGTGTATGGATATTCGAGCAGATGCCGCAGACCCGCTCCATCAGCGCGATGACCTGAATGTGGTTGCGCGTCTCCGCCAGGTGCTCGATGCCGCGAAAGTTGAACCCGATATGCAACTTGGCGTCGATAACGGTCTCACCTTCGCATATCATGTCCAGCTTGTAAGGTTCTTCAAGAGCCGGGTGATAAGGGCCCATGGGGATTTTGTAACTCATATTTTCTCCTTACTCACGGCCACGGCGTCGCGCAGGTTTACGCCCGGCGTCTCTCCCTGGCGCAGAAGCAGCGGCTCATATTCGCGGCCCGTGAAGTCGATGCCATATTCCTCGTGAATCTCGCGCTCAATCCAGTCCGTGGCTTCAGTGAGATCAAAGATGCTTTCGATAGATTTACCGGCAAGCTGAAAGGAAAATCCCAGCAACTGGCCGTTGAGGTCCCAGTGGTATTCCAGGCGAAATCCTTCGTCCTTGGGAAGCTGATAGGCGGTGATGGTGATAAAGCGCGCGTGTATTTCGTTCATCGTCTTGGCCAATTCGCGCACCTTCGCTGCGTCCAGTGCGAGCCATTGCACACCGCCCATTTCAACAAAGGATACTGAGATGCCGAATTTTTTCTGAATCGTCTCAAGCGAACTCATTATGCGCCTCCATTGGTAGGGCTGGCCGCCTGCTCTGCGACAACAGCCGCCGGAACCACAGCCGGCTTGACGGTCTGCTTGCGGGCAACGGTGTAGGATTTTTTCAACTCGCCGGGAGTCAGGTAAATCGGCGGGCACTCCGAGTCCTGGCTCAGCGCATGTTCCTTGCAACCCTCCACGCAGCGCCCGCAGAAGGTGCAATGGCCGGGATCGTAGCTCCAGGTGAACTCACCCTTGCCGGCTCTGAACTCGATGGCGCGCGCGGTGCAGCGCATTCTGCAGATCGCACAGCCAGAGCAAAGCGCGGGATCGAAGCGCACCAGGCCCCGGTAATGCTCACTCACTTTGGGACGCGCGGGAAAGAGCAGCGTCCGCGAGCCGCCCCACAGGTTCTTCCACAGCATGGTCAGAATGTTCATGCTTTAAGCCTCATGAAAAGCGCGGACGCAACCGCCAGCACCGCGAAGATAATCGTGCATTGCCAGTAAAAACGGACCGTGGTGTCGATCTGCAACCGCGCCGTGGCTGCCGCCGTCACCGACAAGAGCAGGACGATGACAAAGCTAAGCGCGACAAAGACCAGCGCGGCAATCCACCACAGAGTGAAGGCCGGAGCAATCAGCGTGGCAACAAGGCCTGTTGCCGCAACCCATTCCAACCCGTGCGAAAGTTCCCACATCGCCAGCTCGGGGCCGGCGTACTCGACCATGGGGCCGGAGTAAATCTCCTGCTCCGCGTTGGGCAGCGAGAAGGGATTGAGATGAAGTTTCGCGGGCAGGCAAACCAGAATCGCCGCAATGCCCAGCCAGCGCAGCGGAGAAGCAGGAAGTTGCGCCAGCGCCGAGAGGCTGAAGGTGTGTTGCGAAGCTGCGATGGAGATGATAGCCAGCAAAAAGACCACGTTGTAGCTGACGCTGAGCACGGCTTCGCGCGCCGAGCCGATCTCTCCGAAGATTGAGCGTGAACTGAATCCCGCCGCGATGATGCACATGGAGGGCAGTTCGAGCAGCGCCAGCAGAAGAATCAAATCGCCCTGGAAGCCGCCGCTGGCGGGCAGCACCGGCAACAGTCCCACAGCGCCCGCCGCAGCAGAGACGGCAATCAGCGGCCAGGCCTTCATCAGCAGGCCGCCTACACCCGTGCGCTGAGGCGTGTCTTTACCTAGCAGCTTGATGAAGTCGAAAAACGGCTGCATAAAGGGAGGGCCGATGCGTCCCTGCATTCTTGCGACGGCCTTGCGTTCCACCCACAGGAAGAACCACGCGGCAGGCACGGCAAAGAGCAGGCCGGGAAAAATGAGCAGGCGCGCTAAGGCCGTTGTCAGGCTGCCCCAAATCTCTGGCGTCATCATGCCTGCACCTCCGTGGAACTACATGCGCAGCTTACGCAATTTTCTCCGGGGTCGCCCACGATCTCGGGCTCGGCGGCCGCAACAGGCGGTTTGGAGCCGCGCGCGGCCAGAATCTCCGCGGCCTTGGCGACGCCCAGAATGATGGCGTCAGGACGGGGCGGGCAGCCGGGAACAAAAACATCCACCGGAATGTGCTTGTGAAGCGGCCCAGCCAACGTGCGGCTGTCAATGAAGACATTGGTCGTTGCCGGGCATGACCCGATGGCCACCACAGCCTTGGGCCCGAAGACCTGTCCGTAAACTGTCTTGATGGCATTCACCGCGTTGTGGGTGACCGGACCGGTGACACAGAGAATGTCAGCGTGGCGCGGGCTTCCTTCCAGGCGCACGCCCAACTGCTCGGCGTCGTAGCGCGGAGAGAGAGCAGCCACAATCTCAATGTCGCAACCGTTGCAACTACCCGAGTTCATGTGAAAGAGCCATGGGCTGTGGCTACGGCAATAGCACATCAATTTACTCCAGAGCTTCATGGTCTCCCTCCAAGCAGCATTTGCAACGCGTTCGGCCAGAGGCCGCCAGCCAAAACCAGCACCACGAGCGCAACGATTACAGCCTGTAACAGGAATGGTTCCTTTATTAGATGCGGCGGCGATGAAGGCGGATGCGGCGCATGCTCCGGCCCCCACCAGACGCGGGTTAAAGCCAATGTGTACGCAATCAGGGCAAAGATCGACGAGACAATAAATACCGCAGCTAATGGCCAGCCAATTTGCACCGCAGTCTCGTAGAGCCTCCAGCGGCCGATGTAACCCATGGTTGGCGGAATGCCCAGCATAGCCAACATTCCGAACAAGAATCCAAAAGCCGCGACCGGGTAGCGCGTGGCCAGGCCGGTGTGCTCGCCGTCCAGCGCGCCGTCGGCCTCTGGTCCGCTGAGGCAGATAAAGAGCAGAGCCTTGGCGAGGGCGTGGGTTGCGGCGGCAATGATTGTGCCATGCAAACCTAAATAACCGGCTTCTGGACCACGTGTATCCATCCAGGTTACTGAGTCGAGACCAAACAACAGGAAGCCCACATCCTCGATGGTAGACAGTACGAGCAGGCGTTTAAGACTGCGCTGTGTGAGCATCAGGAGAGCGGCGAGGAACGATGTA
>CAWJDN010000040.1:0-10994 GCA_963840985.1 uncultured Acidobacteriaceae bacterium | reverse complement strand
GCTCAAGAACACTCTGCGCCACATCATGGGCGCGGATCTGATCACGCACCTCGGTCTGGAATACTACGACTGAGGATTGGCATCAAAATAGCGGCTCCCCTCCTCCAACAACAAACGCTCCATCCGCAAGGGTGGGGCGTTTGTATGTGCAAATAATCCTGTACGGCTGGCCCTGCGGAGTCCAAACTGCGAGAATGGGTTTGTACCGGAGGTAGGCGATGAGGACGATTCGCGGAACTTCCCAAGCGGCGGCGCTGGCCGGATTGATGCTTGCCCTGGCCGTGACGGCATGGGCGCAATCCACTACATCCAGCACGTCCCCATCGAATACGCCGTCAGCAAGCCCGCCCACAACCCAGCCTGCTCCCGGAACCGCGCCCGTTGCAGCAGACATTCCCGCCGTCAAGCCCTCCGCAACTAACCCATCCGCATCTGATCCGAAGGACAAGCCTGCTCCCGGAACTGCGCCAGTGGGAGGTGATATCCCGGCTGCCACCATCAATCCAGACAAAGTGATCGAGCCGGGCAGTCATATGGTCAAAGTGAAGTCGGGTTCCGTTGACGACGTAAACGCCGTAGGCAATCGCGAAATCGGCAGCCGCGGATTCAGAAACTTCTATTCGACCGACACCGAGATCAAGATGGGCAGGTCGTACGCCATGCAGATCGAGAAGAGCACCAGGTTCATTACCGATCCGGTGGTCACCGAATATGTGAACCGCATTGGGCAAAACATCGTCAAGAACTCCGATTGCAAGGTGCCGTTCACCATCATGGTGATCGATTCGGATGAGATTAACGCATTTGCATTTCCCGGAGGCTTCTTCTTTGTCAACTCCGGCCTGATCCTGAACGCCGATGAGGAGGCGGAACTTGCCGGGGTTATGGCCCATGAAACCGCCCACGTCTGCGCCCATCACGCAGTCCGCGAGATGACCCGCCAGAACTACGCCCAGATCGGCGCCATACCGCTGATTTTTATCGGCGGCTGGCCAGGCCTCGGCGCCTACGAAGCCGCTTCGATCGGCGTGCCCATCACCTTCTTGCATTTCTCTCGCGACTTTGAGGCCCAGGCCGATTACCTGGGCGTGCAGTACATGTATCGCGCCGGCTACGACCCGCAGGCCTTCATCACCTTCTTTGAGAAGATTCATGCTCTGGAAAAGCGCAAGCCCGGCGCCGTCGCCAAGGTCTTCTCCGACCACCCGCAGACCCCCGAACGCATCCTTCATTCCCAGGAGGAGATTGCCCGCATCCTGCCGGCGCGAGACCAGTACATGGTGACCACCTCGGAGTTTGACGACGTGAAGGCGCGGCTGGCACGCATCGAGAACAAGCGCCGCCTCACCGATTCCAGGAACACCGACAAGCCCTCGCTGCGCAAGTCCGGTGCTGGCTCAGGTGACTCGACGGGCTCGTCCAGCACCTCCAGCCCCAGCAGCACCTCCAGCAGCGACGACAAACCAACCCTGCATCGCCGCGACAACCCGAAGTAGCCGGAGCGCACCATCCTGCATAACAACGCAAGTTCTTGGGGCAGGCTGTGACCGCGCCCCAACAGGATGCGTAATTGGCTGGAATTCGTCCGCATAGCTTCCCAAATCGGTACCCCTAAAGCCGATGAATTTCCTGTAACTGCCTGAAATCCCTTGAAATTCCCCTCGAAACCGCGTTATATACAAAAGTACCGGCATCTTTGCCGGAATCTCGCCTTAGGCTACAGCACCTTCCGGAGGAAACCATGCGCAGCGCCGCCGTCCGCTCTAACCTGCTCGTCCCCGAGGTGCGCGAAGTCATGGACATTCGCCAGGCCTCGGACTACCTCGGCATCTCCTCCGACACGCTCTACAAGTACGCCTCCGAGGGCTTCGTACCCGCCTTCAAACTGGGCAATCGCTGGCGTTTCAAGCGCTCCCGCCTCGACGAGTGGATGGACCGCCAGAGCGACCAGCACGCCGCCGACGCCGATCCAGAGCATAAGAAGCCAGTCCGGCCGGCGATGTGATAGACAAGCAGTAGCAAATCTCTATTTCTCACCTCCTGTTATCCTCAACATGTGGACCACTTTCGCCGCATCGGCCTCTTGCGCCGCCGTTTGACCAAAGCTGGCCTTCATGGGCTTCTAGTCACGCACCTGCCTGACCTCCGCTATCTCTCTGGATTCACAGGCTCCAGCGCCGCGCTGGCCGTCACGCGCCGCTCTGCGCGTCTTTTTACCGATGGCCGCTACAAGACGCAGGCTGCCGCCGAGGTTTCCGTCGCACAGGTCGAGATCGTTGCCAGCTCACCGGCCGTCGCCGCCGTACAGTGGCTTGCCGCGCAATCCAGCGTCGAGTTCGCCGGCTTCGATCCGGCGCAAACCACGGTTGCCAACCTGGCTCGTTACCGTGCCGCGCTGCCCGCTCGTCTTCGCCGCAGTTTTCTCTCCGCGCTGGCCGCACCCTTGATTATGCCTTTACGCCAAATCAAGGACGAAGATGAGCTGGTGTTGATGATCGAGGCGGCGCTAATCGGTTGCAAGCTCTTCGAGCACATTCTCGACTTCATCCGGCCCGGCCTTCAGGAGGTCGAAGTCGCCGCCGAGCTGGAGCATAAGGCCCGACTTCTGGGGGCAGAGGCCATGTCCTTTGAGACCATCGTCGCCTCCGGCCCGCGTTCCGCTATGCCGCACGGTCGAGCCTCAGCCGCCAAGCTGCCCCGCCGCGGTTTTGTGACCCTCGATTTCGGTGTTATTCTCAATGGTTATTGCTCGGACATGACACGAACCGTGCATCTGGGCAAGCCCAAGGCCAGCGAGCGAGCCGCCTATGAGGCGGTTCTGGAGGCGCAGGAGACAGCGGTCGACGCGGTGACTTCAGGCGTAAGCTGTGCGGAGGTTGACGAGGCAGCTCGCGGCGTGCTGCGCAAGGCAGGATTGGCGGAGGCTTTTTCCCACTCCACCGGCCATGGTCTCGGTCTGGAGATTCACGAGCCGCCGCGCATCGGCGCTGAGGAGACGGCCCGTCTGCTTCCCGGCATGGTCATCACTATCGAGCCGGGAATTTATTTGGCCGGACGCTTTGGCATCCGCATCGAAGATATGGTGGCTGTAACCCGCAACGGAGGTCAGGTACTCACCCCGGCGCCCAAAGCCCTGATTGAACTCTAACCAAACTTTGATTAACCCCCTCCGCCCAATAGCTGGAGATCAAGGACCGAATGAAAGCACAAGACATTGCAGATCTGAAACAACTGATTGAATTCCTCAAGGAATACCAGGTTGCCGAATTCGATTTGGACCGCGGCGACCTGAAGATCCGGCTCAAGTTCAACCAGGCGGAGGCATCGCCTGCTGGATTGGCCGACCTTGCGCGTCTGATTGCCTCGGCACCGGCAGCGGCACAGGCTACCGCAGTTAATGCAGCGCCCACGCCAGCTTCAGCGCCTGCGTCCGCTGACCCCGACGCCGGCTTGCACATTGTCAAGTCGCCCATCGTCGGCACCTTTTACGGTTCGCCTTCGCCCGGCGCAGCGCAGTTTGTCTCGCCCGGAGATCGCGTAACCAAGGGGCAAGTCATCGCCGTCGTCGAGGCCATGAAGCTGATGAACGAGATCGAGTCAGACGCTTCCGGCGAGATCGTCAAGTGTCTGGTTTCCAACGGCCAGCCAATCGAGTTCGGGCAGCCCCTCTTTTCCATCAGGCTGGGGTAGGGAAGTCAGCGAAGTTCGCGAAGTTAGCCGCGGATCGCGCGTGTTAGCGATGCTAGCCACCGGCTGATTCCGCTAACCCAACTCAAAAGGTATTCAATGCTTCGTAAGGTACTGATAGCCAATCGCGGTGAAATCGCGCTGCGCGTCATCAACGCATGTCGGGAACTCGGCATTCGCACGGTCGCCGTTTACAGCGAAGCCGACCGCCACTCGCTGCACGTGCGCTTTGCCGACGAGGCCATCTGCATCGGCCCGCCGCGCGCCGCCGACAGCTATCTCAACGTCCCGGCGGTCATCTCCGCCGCCGAAATCGCCGACGTGGACGCGATTCATCCCGGCTACGGCCTGCTCAGCGAGAACGCCAACTTCGCCGAGGTCTGCCGCGAATCGAATATCAAGTTCATCGGCCCGCCGCCCGAGGTTACCCGCCTGATGGGCGAGAAGGATAAAGCGCGACAGGCGATGAAGCGCGCCAAAGTGCCCATTCTTCCCGGTTCTGACGGCGTGGTTGCCACGGTGGAAGAGGCGCAGGGCTGGGCAAAGAAGGTGGGCTTTCCGGTCATCCTCAAAGCCAAGGCAGGAGGCGGCGGGCGCGGCATGAGAATCGTGCGCTCCCACGAGGAGTTGCCCAATCTCTTTCACGCCGCCTTTACTGAAGCGGAAAACGCCTTCGGCAACGGCGAGCTGTACATGGAAAAGTTCGTCGAGAACCCACGCCACATCGAGTTCCAGATGCTGGCCGACGAGCACGGCAATGTGGTTTCGCTCTTTGAGCGCGAGTGCTCCATCCAGCGCCGCCATCAAAAGCTGATTGAAGAGGCGCCCAGCCTGAAGGTGACGCCGCGGATGCGCGAGGAGATCGGCCGCACCCTCTGCCACTGCCTCAAGGAGATCGGCTACCAGAACTGCGGCACGGTCGAATTTTTAATGGACGAGGAAGGCCAGCTCCACTTCATCGAGATGAACACCCGCATCCAGGTGGAGCACCCCATCACCGAGGCCATCACCGGCGTGGACATGGTCAAGGCGCAGTTGCTCATCGCCGGTGGCGCGCGGCTGGATGCAATTTTACCCCCTAAGCTCGAAATTCGCGGTCACTCCATCGAGTGCCGCATCAACGCCGAGCATCCCGCGAAGTTTACCCCTTCAGCGGGCAAAATCACGGTCTTCCACGTCCCCGGCGGCAACGGCGTGCGCGTGGACACCGCGCAGTACGCCGAGAGCATCGTCCCGCCCTACTACGACTCGCTGATTGCCAAGCTTATTGTCCACGGGCGTGACCGTGCTGAAGCGATTGCCAAGATGGAGCGCGCCCTGAGCCAGTTCATTGTGCAGGGCATCGATACCTCGATCCCGCTGCATCAAGCTATCTTTACCGATCCCGGCTTCCGCGCCGGAGAATTCGACACCAAGTTCATGGAAAACTTTTTGGCCAACAAGGCTGAATAGGGCGGAGTCAAGACGGATTCAGTCCGGCAAGTTGCGAGCATGGCCGCGGCACACCGGCAAGCTATGCACTCAAGCCGTTCTGTATGATGCTCTATTGGGCAATCGGAATAGGCGTCAAACTATCCTCAAGCGCGCTGGGATCGCCGGCGGCCGGGCCATGCCACACGCTGCCGCCAAACGTGGTGATGTAGATTTTCGATGAGTCGCTGGGATCGACAATCACACGGTGGCCCCACTTGAAGTTGTAACCCTGAATTCGTGACCAATGAAGGCCGGCATCGATCGAGCGGTAAGCAGCCGCATCAAAGCCGCAGATGTAGAGTTTGTCTGGAGCGTCTGGATCAATCGTCACATCGTAAACATGTTGGGACTGGCTGAAGATAGGCTTCCAACTTTGCCCCCCGTCCGCGGACAGGAACACACCACCCCCTGTGTCTACGCCTTCTCGCTCCTGTCCCCATGCCGCCAGGTAGATGCGCCGGTTGTCTCGCGGGTCCAGTGTCAGTCCGTTCGGCCCGTTTACTCCTTCAGGCAGCTTCATCTTTATCCAGTGCTCGGCCCTGTCGACAGATTTGTAAAGCGCGCCGCTCCCATTTGTCTCGCCGAAGTAGCCTCCGTTGCCGCGGGCCACAATCAGATACAGCGTGCCATCGCCGGCTTGCGCAATGCGCCACGCAAAGGGATCTGATTCGGTGATCCCGTTGTTCTTCAGTTGCCAGGTTTTTCCGTTGTCCGTCGACTTATAAACGCCCACGCCAAACCCGCACGCATACAAGGTGCGCCGCCCAACAGGAGATGCGGAATCAAGCAATACATGCGTGACGGCTGTTTCCCTCATCCCGCCGTTTGAAGGGGTCCAGGTCCGTCCGCCATCGGTCGAAATGCCGACGCCTCCCGTGGCCCTGTCAACAAAATTTCCTCTCTCCCACATCTTCGGCCGAGGCAGGTCATGAATTCCACTGAATGCTGCCCACATCAGGCCCTTAACCTGCGGATCGAATGCCAGCCAGTACGTAGTGTTTCGCCAGGCGTCCGCAACCCCCTTGGTAGCCGAATCCCAGGACCGGCCCCCGTCATGGCTGTCAAAAGCTCCTATATCGGTGTAGTCGATAAAGATGTGCCGGGGGTCGAATGGGTCGAATTGCACGCCATAAGCTGTGGTGACGTCGAGGCCGCGTGTTGTCCAATGATGATCTGCTGTGCGCGCGGAATTCACCTGCGCCCAGCTCTTGCCTCCATCCTGCGTCCGGTACGTTCGGAAGAGATCGGTGGCGTAGCAGATATCTGGGTTGCCGGGAGCGACACCCAAGCTATATGGAGCATCGAAGATGATGCTCTTGTAGCCGTCCCAGTCCGTGCCAACCGCGCGCTCTTCGATCCAGGAAGCATCCAGGTTGGATGCGGTCCTTGTAGATTCACGGAAGACGATCAACCAGCTCTTGCCTGCATCGAGAGTCTTCGCGATGCCGTTGTATATGTTTTCAGGGCCCTCGCCGAGTTTCAATCCGCGGAAGCCGATATAGGCGATCCGCCCATTGCCGCTTGCCGCCGCGATTGCGCCAAACTGGCCTGACTGCTGGCCGAGAGCCGGCGTTTTCATTTGCCAGCTTACGCCGTTGTCTTCGGAGACAAACACATCTCCCTTTACTGTTGTTGCATAAGCGTAAATTTTGCCGTCTGCTTCTCCGGCGCCGGCATGTGCAATTTTCTCGCCTGGCATGGCAATGCGCCAGGCGGATATTGCCCGTCCTGGATAGGCGCCCTGCTCGCCAATCGCCAGCCTGTTTCCGTTGCGATAGACGAGGAGAAGGACTTTATCCCGCGGATACGTGTCCTCGTGCAGGAAGGATGCTCCGCCGTCCCTTGAAGCCAAAAGCGTTGTTCCTCCGTTCTGCGGATCGGTGAACGCAATGTGGACCTCATTTGAGTCCACAACGATCTGATGGATGCTTAGCCCGGTAATGTAATTCCTGTCGTTTGAAGTCAGGCTATAGCCTCCGCCATTCTGATGCTCGACAGTCTTCATGGCCGGATTGGGGAATATCATGCGCCACGTCTTGCCGCTGTCGTCGCTGCGCCACAAAGCTGCGCCTCCCGCGTAAATGCGCCGGGGATTACCTGGATCGAAGGCAAAGGTGACGAGGCCCGAACGCAGGTTGAACATGCGCCACGACTGGCCGCCATCCAGCGTAATGTAGTTCCCGGTCATGTCACAGCGCTCCAGCACAAGGGCAGGATCATGCGGGCTGATCGTGGGTGAAATCATGGTTCCGCCGCCGCCCGGACCGATGATCTTCCATGCATCAAGGCGTGGCGCCGATCCGGCTAATTGTGCGGCGGCAGCAATAGCCACCACGAGGGAAGCCGCCGGAATGAGGAACTGCCATTTCATACGCATCACCGGGGGGAGGGAAGCGAATCGTAGAGTGATAGAAGGAGAAATAAATATCTGTTACTTCAACTTGAAAGCAAACCGGCGGCGGAGCCCGATGAATGCCATCACGCCAGGCAGCATCAGAAGGAACGAACCGGGTTCTGGAATCGGACTCCCTTGGATCAATGTGCCGGTTGGTGTTGGAGGATTCATGTAACCGACTGTGTGGTTGTCTGACTCGAATCCGCCGTCACCACTCTCTGTGAAGACGACCTCGTTGAAATAGCCGGTCTCATCGTAGAAGTTCAAAAATGCGAATTGCTCCCCTGAATCCTGATTGAGAAAATTGGCATTCGGGTTCCCGCAAAATGCGTTGCTCGAGTTCGGGCAGGCGCCAACCAGGCTTTGGAAAAGTGTCGGCGTGAAGTCCAGCAGGAGAGTGCCGTTCTCGTAGAACTTGAGATCGTTTCCTGCATCAAGCGCCGAGAACCATAGCCCGAAGTAGTTGACGCCGGGAAGGCCCCCAGAAGTGGTCAGCGTCAGCGTGTAGCCGTTGCCCGAAGCGAACAACTCCGGATAGTAACCGGTTCCTCCTGCGCCTCCATATTGATCGGCTGAGGATATGATGAGCCCACCAGAGTAGGTACCCGAGATCAGCCCCGCCGCATCGCCGGTTGAAATCAGAGTGGGAAAGACCCCTGGGGTTGGCACAGAATTCGTAGCGAAGGTCTGCTGGCCGATCCAGCATACCGTGTCCGACCCGCATAAAACTGTAGTATTGGGCGCTTGTACGCCTGCTGGTGCATACGTTACTACCATGTCGTCGGCATACAAAGAGGGAGCCGCGTAGACGCCAATCATGGCGATCAGTGCAAACCTCGCCCAACTATTTGCGCAAGTCAAAGTGATACTCCCCCATATATTGCATACGATTCTGCTCAATTATATCCCCATAATCCACGCGACTGTATTAACTACCAAAAAAATTATCGCCATTTCTTCGCTTTTTCTGCCGGTTTATTGTATGCTGACCTTGCAACTGGGAGGTTGCCGATGGACTTTCAAAAGGAACTGATTGCAGAATATGGCCGCGAGATCTCCAAGACGCGCAAGATGCTTGAGGCGATCCCGGCCGATGCCGATTTCACCTGGAAACCCCACCCTAAATCCATGAGCCTGGGCCAGCTGGCCGGACATATCTCAGATACTGCCGGGGAGTGGGCTATTACTTCGCTGACCACCGACAAACTGGAATTCCCGGCAGATCACAAGTTCGAGCCATACATTCCCGCGTCCGACAAGGCGATGCTGGAGAAGTTCGATAGCCAAGTTGCAAAGGCCAAAGCCGCGCTAGCCAGCTTTGCACCGGCCAAGTGGGACGAGAACTGGAAGTTCATCGCCGGCGGCCAGGCCTGGATCGACGATTCAAAGTACCGCGTCTTCCGCGACTGGGTGCTCGACCACCTGATCCATCACCGCGCCCAGTTGGGCGTCTACCTGCGCCTGCTTAATAAGCCGGTCCCCGGAATGTACGGCCCGTCAGCGGATGAGATGTAAACGAGCAGGGAACAAAGATTAGGGAACAGGGAGCAGTCGACGCATGGCTATATTTGGGGCGTTCTGTTCCCGGTTCTCTCCGCCAGTGCGCGTTTAGTATGAATGCAGAGGCGACGGCATTCATGTTCACTCCGCAACCGATTGGATTTGTCAGCAGTCCCTTCAAAGACGCAGTGGCGATCCCCAAGGGGCTGGGCGCAAAACACGAGGCGGAGGGCGCGCTGAATATCCTGCCCGCATTTGAGCAGGGTCTCACCGACATCGAGGGCTATTCGCACCTGATTGTGCTTTGGGCCTTCGACCGTTCCGACGGCTTCGATCTGATGGCAACGCCGCCCTCCCACGACCGTCCTCACGGCGTATTCACGACGCGATCTCCGCGCCGCCCCAACCCCATTGGCCTCACGGTCGTTGAACTGCTCGGTCGCGAGGGCGGTTCGCTTCGTGTGCGCGGCGTGGACATGCTCGACGGCACGCCGATTCTGGACATCAAGCCTTACCTGTCGAGCATTCCCGAAGAGCGATTGCGTCGCGGATGGCTGGCCGAGGCCGAGGCGCGCAAGTGATGAGCGGCCAATGTTACGAAGAAAGTCGATGGTGACCAGACAAATGCATTTGTTTCCAAGAATCTACCCCATTCTCGACGCCTCCTTCATTCCTGCCACTGGCCGCGCCGAGTTTCTGCGCCGGTTGGGCGGTTCGCTGGCCGATGCCGGCGTAACGCTGCTCGAGTACCGCAATAAGGCCGGCGAGGAGCCTGAACTGCTGGCCGACGCCGCAATTTTGCGCGGTGCGATGCCTGCCGGACAGGTAAAGTTGATTCTCGATGATAGGGTCGATCTGGTTGAAAAGATTGGCTTTGACGGCGTTCATGTGGATGCTGGAGATCTCAAGCCAGCCGAGGCTCGCAAGCTGCTGGGTCCAGGCCGCATCATCGGCACCTTCGGCGGCGGCGCTGCGGGATTGCTTCCAGGAATTCTCGAATCTCCTGCGGATTACTTCTCAATTGGTCCTGTCTTTGCCACACGGACCAAGCAAACCAGCTCACCGCTTATCGGCATGGAAGGCGTACGGCGGCTGCGCGCGGAGGCTGGCGCTGGCCCGGTGCTGGTCGCTATAGGAGGCATCACGCTGGCCACGGCAGCCGAAGCTCTTTCTGCCGGAGCCACACTCGTCGCCATCGCGGGGGCGCTCTTCCGCCAACCAGACCCGGCCGCGGATTTCCGGCGTTGGCTGGCTGCGTTGGGATGAGCGCTGGCGTGTATGGGTTCGTGGAGCCCCATCTTTTCGCAAAAAGCAAAAGGATGGCGCACCCGGTTTTGGTTGTCCGCATAAACATTGATCCCTGAAAAAACCAAAAATATTTGCAAAATTCTTGCTGTTAATTATGCAGTTAACATGCACATAAATCTAGCAGAATCAAATAGTTCCACGTGGAACAATTTGAGAGAGCGTGCGGCACGCACTTAAGCTACAACAAATCAGCGGCTTCTATAAAAAATCGATTCTCAAGTGTCCTGAATTCATACAAAATGTCCCAATTTCAGACACTTTGAGAAAATTAAAGACAATTGTGCGGAAATCCGGTACAACTTTCTTTAAGTGACGACCTCAGATTCCAATCCAAATTCTGCCTCCAAAGTTCCAGCTAACGCTACCGGGCTGGTGCAGAGCCTTGGCCTTTTCAGCTCGACCGCGTTAGTGGTCGGGTCGATGATCGGCTCCGGCATTTACATCGTCGGTGCGGATATTGCTCGCGGAACCCAATCCCCGGCGCTGTTTCTGGGCGCATGGGTGGTGACGGCCATCCTGACCTTCACCGCCGCGCTCAGCTACGGCGAGCTGGCGGCCATGATGCCCAAGGCCGGTGGCCAGTACGTCTATCTGCGAGAGTCGCTGGGGCCGCTGTGGGGATTTCTCTACG
>CAWJDN010000039.1:0-4356 GCA_963840985.1 uncultured Acidobacteriaceae bacterium | reverse complement strand
CACAAAGCGCGGCCTCACATTGGAGCGGTGCAGCAGCATTCCCGCCAGCCGTAGCACCACGTCCAACTGGGCCGCGCAATCCCGCGGAGTGTCTCCATGGCGGTCAGCAGAGATCCGGTTGGAAAGCGCGGCTTCAAAATCGGCAAGAAAAGCCGGAATGCTCTTTTGCAGCTCGCCGCTGGCGATCGCGTCCAGCCGGCGGCAGAAGACGCCCAGCAGAAACAGCCTCTGCCAGAGCGGGTAGGCGCGATCGGCGACCAGCGCCAGCGCAACCTGGCGGATGGGCCAAAACCAGGACAGCAGCGAGGGCAAACCACCCCCCGCGGCGGTTCCGCAGGCGCGTAACGGACCGGCCCGACAGCCGCCAATCTATCCAGCGGCCAGCCGGACTGGCGTCAACAGCTCTGGATCAAGAAGAACCAGCCGCGCGGCCTCCGGGCAGGAGAGCGCCAGCGCTGTCTCTTCGCAGCCGTCAATCTGCATTTGCGATGCGCGGGTAGGTGGCGCAGATGCGCGGCAGAAACCCCTCGCCCAGGCTCGGCGTGAATGCGGCAAAGCCTCTCCTCGTGTGAGCAGCGGGCACTGGTTTTGGCCGTCCATCCGGATTTGGCGAAGCTGGCTGGCTTGAAGGCCTTCCCGTCCACCGCCCCCTGAGGTGCCGTCAGAATGCTGGCTTCGATCAGCGAACGCAGCGGAGTGTTCGGAAGCTTCTGGAAGTTCTCATAGGCGGCCTGATCGACGGCACACTCCAGCCCTGGCAGCAGGTGTCCTCGCAGGCGGAGCCGGTGCAGCGAAAACTCTCGGCATAGGTCAGTCGGATCGGCAGAATTTTGGGCAAGCTGTGCTCCTTGCAATGGGGCAGCGCAAGCTTGCCGCGGCCTGGGATGGAATCTGTCCAGAAATGAGGCAATTGGCGAACCGGCGAAGAGCTCTGAAGATTGGAAAGCATTAAAGAGCGGGAACGGCCGTCTTCGCTCAGAGTAAGAGTCGTTGCCGGTGATCGGCACTCGCTATAGAAAGCGTCACCGGTGCAAAAGTCAGGTTTTTCCACCGGAGAGAAGAGGTGATATTTTCTGAATGTGTTAGATGAATAAATTGTTCGTATCTTATTTATAAATAAATAGTTAGTTTAGTTGTACAGTTGACGGCGTTGGCGGGTTGGAAAAAAGCAAGATGGCGGATTTGCAGAGGGGTAAAATGGACATTTTGCCGGCAGAAAAGCTGCGGCCGGCAAAGTAGGAGAGCTGTGAATTGGCAAAGTGGGGGCAGAATGCGGGTAAAACAGGGACTTCGAGGGTTGGCGGGGCAGCAGGCCGGCAACTTGTGGGTTTTGGGCGGGCGCCAGCGGCGCGACAACTTTTGCCGCTTCAGAGCAGCTTTCAGTCCAAATCAGAATAACTTACAGGTCGGAATCTAAACCAGATTAGAAGGGCTTTTCGGTCAGGAAGGGTTCCGGCTTAAGCGAGCCGTCGCGCTGTTTGACCAGCATCTGGACCTTGCCCTCGGCGGCGTCGAGCTCTGCCTTGCAGGCGGCGGAGAGGCCTACGCCCTGCTCGAAGAGCTTGAGCGACTCCTCCAGGGCCAGGTCGCCCTTTTCCAGTTGATCGACGATGGATTCCAGCTTCTTGAGCGAGTCTTCAAACGAAGGCATGGCGGTTACTCCGAAACAGGTTTGGGCAGCACAGAGGCGATAACCTCGGCGGCGGCGGCGTAGCGGCCGAAGGGAGCGCTGACCTGCACGCCCTGAACGAGGGGTCGCACGGCCGCCAGCATCTCCTGGGCGATCTGGATGCCTTCGCGGCGGGCGGCGTCGGGCGTATCGGCCTGGGCCATGCGCAGCATGATCTCCTCGGGCATGGAGACGCGCAGGTCGTTCTTCATGAATTCAGCGTTGCGCAGGCTGGTGAGGGGCCAGATGCCGGCGATGACGGGTATGCGATGGCCCTCAATGCGCTTGAGGAAGTTATCTAAAAGCCGCAGATCGAAGACCGGCTGGGTGATGGCGTACTCAGCGCCGGCCTCCACTTTGAAGGCGAAGCGGCGCAGCTCATGCTCTATGTCTGGGACACCTGGGTTGGCGGCGACACCGATGGTGAAGTTGGTGCTGGCGCCGATGGCGTTGGCGCCGATGTCGAGGCCGTGATTCAGGCGGCGCACGATATTGACGAGGCCGATGGAGTCCACGTCAAAGACAGCCGTGGCGTCGGGATAATTACCCAGCTTGGGCGGGTCGCCGGTAAGGCAGAGGATATTGTGCAGGCCGATGGACGAGGCGCCCAGCAGATCGGATTGGATGGATAGCAGATTGCGGTCGCGGCAGGTGTAATGGAGAATCGTCTCGATGCCGGTTTGCTGCTGAATCTGTATGCACAGGCTCTGTGCGCTCATGCGGGCCGAGGCGCGCGGGGAGTCGGGCACGTTGATAGCGTGAACACCCAGTTGCGCGAGCTTGCCTGCGCCCTCGATCTCATTGGCGCAGGAGATGCCGCGGGGGGGCACGATTTCGACCAAGGTGACGAAGCTACCCTCGGCAATCAGAGAGCCGATGAGAGAACGCTCTCCCAGGGGTTTGGGCGAGGTTTCGGTGGACAATGCCGGTGCCGCGCCTGAGATCGGGACACGTGCCTGTGCATCAATGGCGCGCATGGCCGAGCGCATGGCGCGAATGTGGTTGGGCGTGGTGCCACAGCATCCGCCGACAATTTGCACTCCGGCGGCAATGGCGTTGCGGGTAAATTCGGCCATGTACTCGGGGGAGCAGAGATAGATGTTGCGCCCCTCGATGGCGCGTGGCAGGCCGGCGTTGGGCATGGCAGCAAGGGGCAGCACGGTAGCGGTGCGCATGGCCTCAATGGCGGTGAGCACCACGGCCGGACCGGTGGAACAGTTAACGCCGATGGCTCCGGCTCCCCATTCGGTCAACAGCGCAGCGGCCTGAGCGGGCGAGGAACCGTCCAGACAGTTGCTCTCGTCGTCCACGGTCACCATCACCAGCACAGGCAGGTCCGGGGCGACATCGTGAGCGGCCGCCAGCGCCTCGCGAGCCTCGTTCAGCGCGGGCATGGTCTCGATGATGATGAAGTCAACGCCAGCCTTAGCCAGGGCACCAATCTGCTCAGCAAAGGCCGAGCGGGCTTCGTCCAGGCCGGTCTTTCCCAGCGGTTCCAGGCGTACCCCCAGCGGACCCACGGAGCCTGCAACCCATGCAGTCCCAGCCTGCTTATCCTTGAGGTGCTCAACTGCCTGACGGGCCAGCTGTACCCCGGCGGCGTTGATCTTGGCCACATTACCGGCCAAACTATGGTGGGCCAGCCGGAAACGGTTAGCGCCAAAGGTGTTGGTCTCAATGATCTCGGCGCCGGCCTGCAGATACTCCTCATGAATCGATAGGATCAGGCCGGGATCGGAGAGGTTTAGCTCGTCGTAACAGCGGTTGATAAAGATGCCGCGGGCGTAGAGAGCGGTGCCCATTGCGCCATCGGCGAGGATGGGGCGGTTGGCGAAGATGTCCGCAAATTGCGTCATTCTTGTGCCATGTTAAGCTACGCCGGTCTGACGTGCCAAAGCAATTTCAATCCAGCGACATACCGGAACCTCCCCCAGCGCGTCTCAACCAGGGCAGCAGGGGAATTCAGTCTGCCGGGAGGCAGGGCTGCTTTGTTATACTTCGGTAGTCATCAGTTGGGGCTGCGCCGGTTCAGGCTGGATTATTTCATCCGCCCGCCGGACCTGCAACCGCCGTCAAATTGTTCACGCCGCGGCCCTGGCCGCGGGCATGCTGCGCGCACATATAGCGTTTTCCGTCGAGGTAAGGGATTTTGAACAAGAGAAGTCTTTGGACGAGCACCGCCGCGGCCATTTTGGTTGCAGCCGCGCTGGCAGGTTGTGGCACTACCACCTATTTCGCGGGCCGTACGCTGCCGCCCAGCGGGCTGGCCAATCGTGTTCTGATCACGATTCAGAATACCAGCCCCGCTTCCACCGGCATTTTGCAGATTGTGGATGCCTATTACGATATCCGCTTCAAATACAACAGCCCCAACACGGGTCCGGCCTATAGCATCGCGGGATATTCGGGAAATATGCCCCTCACTATCCAGAATATGCCCGTGGAGCTTTCGGGCGCGGTCTATGGCTCCGGGGACGGCAGCTTATCAATAATCAGCTACGCGCAGGAGCAGACTTCCAGCACAGTGGGCGGCATCAACGGCCTATCTTCCAGCGTCTATCTACGCGGAACCAGTCTTATGTATTCGCAACCAGCCTTACATCGCACGTGCTGACCGTGGTGGACAGGTCATCGACGAATCCCGGAGCCTACACGCTGAGTGCTCCCGGCAAGTTGTACCGTGTGAG
>CAWJDN010000038.1:0-4688 GCA_963840985.1 uncultured Acidobacteriaceae bacterium | reverse complement strand
TTACCGCACGATGGGAAGGACAGACGAGGCAAAAGCTGAATTCGACAAAGCCAGCAGCATCAACAAGGCCGCCGACACTACACTGGTCGACAAGATTAGTAATGGTCATAACGGGCCGGCTCCGGCGCAGCATCCGGCGGCCACACCGGAGAAAAAGTGATCGCAGAGAAAATTTTGTGTTTAAGATCTTGAGTTTACCTTTCCCATCAGGAGCAGTAATATAGAGCCTGAACTCCCAGACAAACATTTGGGAGCGGGGAACTTTACGGGCACTGCCGGTGCGATATTGATGGTGTTCGCGAGTCCTCTAATACGATGTATACCGTTGATTATAAATAGGATGCGGGAGTAGTTCAGTGGCAGAACGTCAGCTTCCCAAGCTGAATGTCGCCGGTTCGATCCCGGTCTCCCGCTCCAAAATTCAGTTGGCGAATCTCGCGCACGTATTTTATTGTCCGATAATGGAGCCGAGTTGTCCGCCATCCATCTGATACAAATCCGCAAAAGATCTTTGGCTAATTTAGGGTGGGATAGCACGTCACCTGTGAGAACCCCGCTCAGGCCGTCCTATCCCGCGCCGTCGACTCCCGCACAATCAACTCGGCTTCGACATTGATGTATCTCTACGGCTCGTCTCCCCCATTCGAAGTTTAGTCGGCAAATTGGGGCACAAGTTGAGGCATTTTTCGCGCTTCCGGAAAATCCACAGTAATTTGCGAATAAATATTTTTCCAGACGTGAAACCTTTTCCACTTTCATGCATCTATAATGACAATTAGCAGAGGCTTCCCCGAAATATCGCCCACCCAAGATAGGAATTCCCTCCTTCTTGAAGGTTCTGTACGGACCTCTTCCCCATGATCCCCTCTGGACCCCTCCCTTCAATGCCTCTCAAGCGGGCCTGCCGGAAGGCAGGCCCATTGCTTATCTGCCGCCAGATAAAATCAAAACCAGATGGCACCTTCCACTCCAGAGACTTACCCCGTGCAGGTCATTCAGCAGATCGACGCGCAATTTGAGCAAGCGGGCCTCAAGCACAACCTGCGCGGCAAGACAGCCAGGGGCACCATTCAAATGCGTCTGGAGCGCGCAACCCAGCAGGAGCTGACTCCCGCTGCGCCGCTTCACCGCATCGCTCCCAACGGAGTCCAGTGGCTGGTGGTTCCTGCCTGGGAAAAACTTGACTGGCTCTGGCACGGCTTCAGTACACGCCGCGGAGGCCGCAGCCGCACCTACTGCGCTGACGGTGCACAAGGCGAGTTGAATCTTGGCTTTACGGCCGATGACGACCCACGAATTGTGGCCCAAAATCGCCGGCTTTTTGCCGAGGCCGTCACTGGAGACCCATCCACGCCGCTGGTCGACCTTCACCAGATTCATTCCAACCTGGTGCTCCTGGCATGCTCGGCAGACGCCAGCCGGAAGAAGCCTCAAAGTGACGGGGTCCCCGGCGACAGGTCTTCGTCGCTGGGGTGGAGTGCCGACGGCCTGATGACCGATGAGCCCGGCCTGCTCATGGGCATCCGCACCGCTGACTGCATCCCCATCCTGGTGGCCGATCGCAAGCGGCGTGCTGTAGCCGCCTTCCACGCAGGATGGCGGGGAACGGTGCAACGCATCGTCGAGAGCGGCATTGGCCGCATGAGGCTCCAATTCGGCTCCCGCCCTGAAGACTTGATTGCCGCCATCGGTCCCGGCATCGGTCCCTGCTGCTACGCCGTGGGCGAAGAGCTCCTCTCCAGCTTCGAGTCGCAGTTCGCCTACGCCCGCTCGCTATTCCGCGAGGTTTACGACTCTGACCCGGTGCGGAACAAGTATCCTCTGCTCTTCATGACGCAGCGCGCGCCGGGCCATTCATCCATCGGCCCCAGCCTGCATTTGAATCTGGTCGAGGCCAACCGCCGCCAGTTGCTAGCCGCCGGCCTCAGGCCACGATCCATCCATTTAGTGGGCGGCTGCTCAAGCTGCCATCGGGAGCTGTTTTTCTCTCATCGCGGCTCTAATGGCCATGCCGGGCGCATGATGAGCGTAATCGGCATTCGGCCCGATGCGGCAAGACAATCGTAATGCCTTCAAGGTGATACGATGGGTGCGTTCTCCTGAAAATCCTTAAAAGGCTCTATTCCATGACAGTTCTCAAAGCTGAGGGGCAAGAACTCGCGCAAAACAAAAAACGCTGGCTTTGCGCCTGGCGCGGCGGGGCGGTGTTGCTGGGCGCGCTCATGCTGGCGTGGCCTGCCTTCTATAACGGTTTTCCGCTGATTTACCCCGATTCAATGACCTATCTCGCGGATGGCCGTGTGGTGGCGCGGGCATTGTTCCTGCATCAGCTTTCGGATTACTACGGAGTGCGTTCCTTCTTCTATAGCCTGGGCATCCTTCCCTTTCACTGCAACATCTCCCCTTGGCCCATCGTCGCGCTGCAATGCCTGCTGACCGCCTGGATCATCTGGTTGCTTGTGCGCTCATTTCAGGCCCATTCATTTCAAGCGCCTTCCGTTGCCCCGCGTCGCATCGTGGCGTCGTATCTCCTTCTCGTTCTATTTCTCAGCCTGCTCACCAGCGCCAGCTGGTATTCCAGCTTCATCATGCCCGACATCCTCGGCCCGCTCGCCTATCTTTCCTTCTATCTGCTGGCATTTGCGCGCGACACTCTCAGCCGCGCCGAGCGGTGGGGCCTCTATCTCATCGCCGTCTGGGGAATTACCGCCCACGCCTCGCACTTTCTGCTGGCTACCGGCCTCATTGTGCTTCTGGTCCTATTTGCCGCCTTCGAGCGCAAGCCCTTCCTGCGCCGCCTGCTGAGCCTGGGTGAATTGGCGGCAATCATCGCGGTAGCGGCGGCTGCCCAGATGGCGTTGCACGGCTATCTCTACGGTAAGCCCACCTTGAACGGCGAGCGGCCGCCATATCTGATGGCGCGCATCGTCGCCGACGGCCCCGGACGCTGGTACCTGGAGAAAAACTGCCCCCGGCTGCAATGGGCAGTCTGCAACCATCTCAGCCAATTCACCAGCGATCCGGACGATTTTCTCTGGAATTCGAATGGGGCCTACGATAGCGGAACCGACGCCGAAAAAGAGCAGATCGTTCAGGAGGAGATGCCCCTGGTTCTGGCTACGGTGCGCGCCTATCCCCTCCAGCAGCTCTCCCGTTCGGTCGCCAATTTTTGGAATCAGTTACTGGCCTTCGGCGTGTATGGCTTCGATCCCAACGACTGGATGCTGCAACAATTTGATGAAGTACTGCCCAGGGCGCGAGCGAGTTATCTTGGCAGCCGGCAATCGCGCGGCGCTCTGCCACTCGACCTGTTCACAGAGATTCAGTGGTGGACGATCATTGCCTCGTTGGCGGCGATTGCCGTCCTGATTCCCTTCCTCTGGCGACGCCACTCTCCGCGGCTTGCCGGCCTTACACTGGTGGTTGTGGCCTCGGTTGTCGCCAACGCAGGGGTCACCGGCGTCCTTTCGGTCGTCGATGATCGCTATCAGTGCCGCGTGATCTGGCTGCTTCCGCTTCTGGCGGGAATCTTCTTCCTGTATTGGCTCCAGCAGAGGGAAATAGCCAAGCTGGATGCTTGAAAAGCCGGGAGCGGCTCCTCAGGCTTTGGCTTCCTGGGGATTGACCAGGTCGCGTAGCTCCTTGGAAGGCTTGAAGTAGGGCACCTTCTTGGCCGGAACATCGACACGCTCTCCGGTCTTGGGATTGCGCCCGATGCGGGGTTTGCGCTGGCGGGTGCGGAAGGACCCAAAGCCGCGAATCTCAATCTTGTCCCCGCTCTTGAGAGCCCCGATCACCGCATCGAAGATGGTCTCGACGATAACCTCGCCGTCGCGTCGTGTCAGCTCGCCCCCCGCGGTCACCTTTTCCACCAGGTCTGCCTTTGTCATGTCCTCTAGCCCCCCTCACAGCATAATCGGATTCTACCCATTCTGGCTCGAAAAACAAAGCTCCTTTGTGAATTTTAGCCTTTTCCCCTCAATAGTTTGGCTATATTTCCCTGCATACAGGCGCTCACCAGCCAATTTAGCCCGGCAGCGTTTATCATGTCCAGTGACATTCCCTGAGCTTTCCAGCCCCTGATTAAGGAGCAGGAACCTGGCCGCAGTACGCGCCGCCCTTGCAGAACGTGAACTAGAACTTGCGGACTTCCGTAGCCAACTCGCAATGTTCCAAGGCCGCTATATGCGGCAAGTCGGCGTTCCGTATGCCGAGCTGGACGATTGGCAAGCGCGGATTGCCGAGCTACAGGCAAAGCTCGATGGTTCCGAATCCGTGCGTGAGTGGGCAGCCCAAGCACGAGAGCAGGCGCGCACGACATATGATGCCGCGCACAGCGAGGCATCGAAGGCACCCGATTTCCAGCCATCGGCGGACCTGAAGGCGCTCTTCCGGGAAGTCGCCAAACGCCGACTCACCCCGACTTTGCCAAGGATACTGAGGACGCGGAGCGCCGCACCCGCGCGATGGCCCAAGCCAACGAAGCTTACAGGCGGGGAGACGCGGAATCGCTCCAACGCATCCTCGCCGAATATCGAGACGTGAGCGATTCGATTCCAGGTGAGGGCATCGGGGCCGAACTGGTCCGCATCATCCGCCAAATTGCCCACGCCAAGAAGCGTCTCGCCGCCATCGAGCAGGAGTTGGGCAACAATACGTAGAATTCGTCAAGGTACACGTACATAACA
>CAWJDN010000037.1:0-3087 GCA_963840985.1 uncultured Acidobacteriaceae bacterium | reverse complement strand
CGCATGGATGTGCTCACGGACGACTCCATCCTTTCCGGCGCGGGCAAGTCCGGCATGGGAATTGCTATCGATCTAGGCACTACCACCGTCGCCGCGCAGATGATCGATCTGGCCACGGGCAACGTGCTCGGCGTCGAGACAGCTCTTAATCCACAGGCATCGTTTGGGTCGGATGTAATGAGCAGGATTCGAGCGGTTTTGCAGGGAGCTGATCTGACTACGGTCGTGCGCCTTGCTCTGCGGCAGATGATCGCAAAGCTGGCCCACGGCCGCGAGGAGGAAATTGTCGAAGTCATCCTGGTTGGCAACACTGTGATGCATCACCTGTTTTGCGGGCTGGATATTGAACCGCTGTCGCATGCGCCGTTCCACTCCCCCCATCTGGGTGCGCAATGCTTCCGGCCGCATGAGCTGGGCTGGCCGCTGCCTCCGAGTTGCGGCATTCGCTTTGAGCGCTGCCTGGGAGGATTTGTTGGATCGGACATTCTTGCCGGAACTCTCGCAGTTGGCATCGCGCGTGGCGAGCACCTGGATGCCTTGGTGGACCTGGGCACAAACGGCGAGATTGCCATCGGCAATCGCAACGGAGTTGTCTGCGCCTCCACGGCGGCGGGTCCGGCCTTTGAAGCCGGCTCCATCCGCATGGGAATGCGAGCTTCCACCGGCGCCATCTCGCGCGTCTCGCTCGATCATGGCGTGATGCGCGCCACCGTAATCGGCGATGTGGAGGCGCGGGGCATTTGCGGCAGCGGCCTTGTGGATGTGGTAGCCGCGGGCCTGCGATGCGGGGCGATTCAGCCCTCCGGGCGAGTGGCCGATGGCACCAAACTATTTCCGGTCAAGTCTCCGGTCGTTCTCTATCAGGCTGATATTCGCGAACTGCAGTTGGCGAAGGCCGCTATCGCCTCCGGATTCAAGCTGTTGCTAAAGCACCTGGGCGCGGACGCCGGCAGCCCCAGGAATATTTATCTTGCCGGCGCATTCGGCAACTATGTGCAGGCCGAAAGCGCCATTGCCATCGGCCTCATCGAAGAGCCCATCGCCCGCATCCACGCCAGCGGCAACACGGCGCTACGCGGCGCTAAGATTCTGCTTCTATCCGCAGGAGAGCCTGCTTTGCCAAAGATCGAGCACATAAGCCTTGCCGCCGACCCCGGATTTCAGGATGAGTTTGCCGCTTGTATTGCTTTTCCGACGATAAACCAGCATCGGTAATCGTGAGTACAAATTGCGGATGATCTTCACCAACTTATGAGTTATTTGATATGCTGAGTTCCATTCAAGGATGCAGCGGAGATTCGTATGCTTGATATGCGCAAATGGGAGCTAATATGAGCCGCATGCATGAGTGGCTGGCGAACGGCTTGCTGATCACAGATGGCGCGTGGGGAACAGAGTTACAGGCGCGTGGCCTGCCCCCCGGCACTATGCCCGACGCCTGGAACCTGGCTCATCCCGAGCGCGTGGAAGCAGTAGCGCGCGCCTATGTGGAAGCGGGCAGCCAGGTCATTCTCACCAACACCTTTCGCGCCAACGCCATTGCCATGCACGACTGCCCGGAGGACGATCTGGACGCCATCAACCGCGCAGGTGTCGCGCTCTCCAGGCATGCGGCAGGCGAGGCGCTGATCTTTGCCTCCATGGGTCCGACGGGCAAGATGCTGTTGTCGGGCGAGATCGACAGTGAGCGGGTTGTCGCGGCCTTTGCCGCGCAGGCTCAATCTCTCGCCGCGGCGGGAGCGGACGCGTTGCTGGTGGAAACATTGAGCGACATCGAGGAGGCGCGCCTGGCAGTGGATGCGGCTCGGCGCACGGGGCTCCCGGTCATCGCGTCCTTCGCCTTTGACTCCGGCAAGAACAAAGATCGCACTATGATGGGCGCGACGCCCGAGTCTGTGGCCGAAGCGATGGTGGAGGCGGGGGCAGACGCAGTCGGCGCAAACTGCGGCGTTGGAGTGGAGCAGGTTGTGCCGATATGCCGGCGATTGCGCGCGGCTTGCGATTTGCCCATCTGGATCAAGCCGAACGCGGGCTTGCCCACCATGGAGGGGACGGCAATTCGATACAGCACATCGGCAGATTTCTTCGCCTCGCACTATGCGGCCCTGCGCGAGGCAGGCGCCGCATTTCTGGGTGGCTGCTGCGGAACAACGCCGGAGTTTATTCGTGCCCTGGCCAGCGCACAACGCGCCGCATCGTGATTAGCGCGGCTGCTACATTGAAAGATGAAAATCCTTTTGGGATTTGGCGCCTGAATAACGGTACATTCACGCGCGATCCACTCTGTGACGAGGAACGGCAACCCTGCTTCGCACCCGGCCGTAGCGTCTCTCATGGATTGCTTGCAGGCTTCGCGGTTCGCAGACACAAGGTGATTCCGCCGGCCAGCATCAGCGACATGGACATGACAAGATATCCGGCGCGCGCGTTGCCGGTAAGCGCCTGAAAAAGACCAACCAGCCATGTGCCGGCGAAGCCGCCCAGCGCTCCAAAGCTATTGATGAGGGCCATCACTTCGCCGGCCACGTTCCTGGGCAGCATCTCCGGCACAATAGCGAAGAAAGGAGCATAGGGAGCATACATCGTTCCACCGGCAACAATCAGAAAACCATACGCCAACCAGAAGTGATTTCCGGCGGTCGCATAAGAGCAGAGCAACGCAACTCCAGAGATTAAAAGAAGCGGCCATACGAAGACCTTGCGATTGAGCGCGCGGTCGGAAAAATACGCGACCGCCAGCAGCAGAATCACTCCCAACAAGAATGGCGCGGCACTCAGCAGGCCTACCGTCTCGATCCTGCGAGTCGATCCGGACCGAATCATCTCGGGAATCCACAATACTAGTCCGTAGACCCCGAAGCTCCAGAAGAAATACTGGATGCATAAAAGAATCACGCCCGGTACGCGGAGCGCCGAAGACAGATTCCCATGTTGTGGAAGTGCGGTTTGCTCCAGTTCTAGCGCCGTGGCAAGCTGCCCGCTGCTTTCTTTGCTCAGCCAGGTCGCGTCGCGCGGCCGGTCACGCGCCACCAGCACCCAGACAAAGGCCCACAGAATCGAAGGTATTCCCTCGAGAGCAATACATTG
>CAWJDN010000036.1:0-4051 GCA_963840985.1 uncultured Acidobacteriaceae bacterium | reverse complement strand
GGCGATGCTGAACCAGTAAAGCCCCGTGGTTTTGGGAGGCGGCATCATGCCCTGAAGGACAGTCTCCGCGCCCACCGGATAGACAGACGCGCCATTTTCGGTGGCGTGCGCACTGGTGCTCATCAGCATCCCCGCCGCGAAGCACACGGCAAGAAGGCTCCATGCGAATGGATTGAGTGCTTGAACTTTCATATTTTCTGGCTGTTTGAAATTGTATCGTCTCCGCCTGCTGCGGCCGCCGCCGAGCCGCAGGAATACGAACGCCGGCTAATTGGCTGGTTCGCAAACCATGACGCGGCGCGGATAGTTTCCGATCGGCATTGACACGACCGTAGATTCCGCACCGCCCCCCCCGCCCCGGTCGTGTATCTTGTCCGCAGAGCCATTTTTCCGGAGCAATGCCCCCATGCCGACATTTGCCGCCATCGATATCGGTTCCAACTCCTGCAGATTGAAGATTGCCAAGGTTGCTGCGCACCATTTGAAGACCTTGCATGAAGACCGCGAGGTGACGCGGCTTGGGGCCAGCGTCTTTGAGTGCGGGCTGATTTCGCCGCAGGCCATGGCAGCCACATTGCAGGCGCTGAAGCGCTTTCAACGTGCCGTCCAATTGCGCGGCGTGGACCAGATTCGCGTGGTGGCCACCTCGGCGATGCGCGACGCGCGCAACGGGCAGGTATTCCACGCGATGGTAAAGGCCGAGACCGGCTGGCAGATGGAGGTCATCTCCGGCCTGGAGGAGGCGCGGCTGATTCATCTGGGGGTGATGGGCAGCGGCGACGGCCAATCCGAGTCTCAAGCCAAGCCTGGAGCCGAGCCTGGCGCCGAATCTGGTGCGGCGGGCCGCGTGCTGCTGGTGGACCTGGGCGGCGGAAGCTGCGAGATTACCCTCTCCGAGCGCAAGCGCATCAAAGAGACGGTGAGCCTGCCGCTGGGCGCGGTGCGGCTGACGCAGGAGTTTTTACCGAAGGACCCGGCGCCTGCCGAGGGACTGGCGCGCATGAAGCAGTTAATTGATCGCGAGTTGCGCCGGGCGCACGGCAAAATTCGGCCGCAGAACATAACGCAGGTCATCGGCACCTCGGGCACGGCCGCGGCGCTGAGCGAGGCGATTGCGGCGTTGGTCGATGGCGAAATCGTCAAGACAAGCAAGCCAGGCAAGCCGGCAGGAAAATCCAAGAAGAAATCCTCAGGCAAGCCGCCGGGCAAATCCAAAAAGAAGTCCTCGATCAAGTCCGCGGGCAAAAAAATCGGCAAAGCCATTCAAGCTCTCGTCGTCAGGGAAGATGTACCCGCTGCGCCGCCGGGCGGGCTTGTCCCCGCACTGGAGGTGCGCCGGCTGGCCGATAAACTGGTTCCCATGACGCTGGCCGAGCGCGTGGCTGTCCCCGGCATCGGGCCGCGCCGCGCGGAGATCATCGTGGCCGGCACACAGGTTTTTGCCCAGTTGCTGGAAAGCTTCGGTCTGGAAAGCTTTCGCTATTCGCCGCTCGGCCTTCGCGACGGCATTCTGGCTCAGATGCTGGCCGAGCAGGATGCCCGCGCCACCGCTCACCGCGTCTTTGAAGAGCAGCGCTGGGAGAGCGTGCTGGCCACGGCGCGTCGCTACGGAGTCGATCTGCGCCACGCCGAGCCGGTGCGCGACCACGCTCTGCAACTTTATCGCGCGCTGCAGCCGTTGCACCTGTTGCCGGCGGAGTATGAGACCTGGCTGGCCGCCGCCGCCATGCTGCGCGACACCGGCAAGTTCATTAACTACCAGGGCCACCACCGGCACACGCAGTACGTAGTTTCCAGTTCGGAGATTTACGGCTACACGCCGCTGCAGCGCACGCTGGTTTCAGCCATCGCGCGCTATCTGGGCAAGAGCCGCCCGCAGCCCGGCGACCGCGCGCTGCGCAACATTCCCGCCGTCGAGCACCAGCGCGTGCAAAAGGCCGTGGTGCTGCTGCGCCTGGCCGTCGCGCTCAATCAGGACCGCGCCAGCGACGTGTTGAGAGTCGCGGTCAAAGTTTATCCCAAGCGGATTTATCTTGAGGTGCAGCCGGGGCGGACGGGCGCGGAGCTGGAACTCTGGTCGCTGCGCAAAGAGGCGGATTATTTCCTGGAGGTCTTCGGACGCGAGCTCTTCTGCACGCTGGCGTAGATGGCGCGCGCCGAGCGCGGATCGATGAGCCATTGCAGCAGCGGCGGATGGCGGTCAAGATCGATGCGCGCAATTGAACCTTTGCGCATACGAACGGCTGCGCCGCCATTGCCGGTAATCAGGCGTCCCAGAAAATTGAAGACGTTGGGATTGTGTCCCACGGCCAGCACGCCCTCGTACTCGGCATAGTGGGCCAGCATCTGTTGAAAGTCGGCGTAATCGGCGATCGGGGCCGAGCGCCGGCGAGACCTCCACTTTAGCGTCGTAGCCCATCTCCGTGCCCACCAGTTGCGCGGTTTGCCGGGCGCGCTTCAGGGGGCTGCTGACGATCACGTCCACCTGCACCTTGAGCGCGTTCAACGTTCGCGCCATCAGGATGCACTGCTCCTTGCCCTCTTTGACAAGCGAGCGCTTGTCGTCGAGAAGCGGATTCTCGCGGCGCTAATCCAGCATTGGCGTGACGCATGAGGTAAAGGTTCATGGGACTATCCGGCTGAGCAGAAAGGGGTCCGCCAGCTCTTAGATTTTCTATACTAACACGAATGTTAGTTGGTGTGTGAGATAGAGTGGGCTGGAGTTATCGCTTGGCCAACCATTTCCGCTAGAGGGGCCGCATAAATCCGCGCTTAACCCAACGTACAAGAAAGACAACGAGATAGGCAAATCCCCACCCCAGAGGCAAGGGCACAAATGCAACTAATGATGCATCTAACCAAATATACTTACTTGCTTCCGCGAGAGATTCGTCGGCTTGTTTGTTGCATTCATCGAACCCTTTCGTCCATGCATCTCCGGTTTTGCCTATCAGATTACTATCACATGTTACGTGTACGGAAGCTATACCCTCCGAGATGCTGTCAAACACTGAATCGTAGGTGTATGCCCCAGCACCGAGAATCCAGACAACTGAAGCGATAATCCCTAATCTTTTCCATCCGTTAATCTTCACCATTTTGAATCTCACCGGTCCGTTCGTCATTTTACCCTCTCGATCTCTCTAACCAATGACCTGATGCTTTCAATTCCATGGCATCGTATCACCCTATTGTCGTTCTGAAGGGGGAACTCCCAGAACACAACGCCTCGGAGCATTGTCACTGATTGAATTTTCCCGCCAGGAGGCGAATCAAATAATAATACTCTCCATAACCCTCCTCCGCTGACACCACGAAGTGTTTTGGGTGATGGGAGGTCGGACACCTTTATCTTTGCGTCTAGATAATCGAATGCCTGGCTCTCAAACCTATTCTGAACCACGACCTCAGTCCCTCTGAGCTCTATGCTCGCGTGTTTTTGAGAATACGTGCCAAGACACCCTGGTGCACCCATTAGAAACCATGCTTCGAGATGATCCGCGTTGGGTGCAGCGGATTCAGCAATCGTTAGATTGTAAAAGACGCGACCAGCGGCATTAATTGTTCCCACGTGTACTTCAGGGATGCGGAGAAGAATAATATCCGGTCCGGCCTCACTCCATATCGTTGGCTTTGGCGGGCCAAATGGAATAATTGTATGAATATCCATCAAGAAGCAATGGTCAACCTTCTCCTTAATGGTGATTCCTAGCTTTGGTGCAGATTTGAGAACACGATCCCAAACATGGTGCGCGGTCAAAATATAATGAGAATTGTAAATAGAAACGAGGGTGCCACTTCCCGCGAATCGCAATGCCTCATTCTGTCCCGAACCTGTAACTGTGAAGAGTCCGACGGCGCACATCCCCGTGTCACGGACGATCTTTAGCCTTTCATTGATAGACTTAATGTCTGAACCGTTAAGAATAGCCTCGATCGCATCCAGATTCATATTCGACCTCTGTTCCGGGAATATGCAGCATGCTGAGTGACAGCGTTAACACACTATTCCGCAGTTTCGAAATAAATTGGGGTGGGCTATAAACTGTTG
>CAWJDN010000035.1:0-3621 GCA_963840985.1 uncultured Acidobacteriaceae bacterium | reverse complement strand
GGTGCAGAATCAGATGACGGGAGGGGTATTTCAAATACCCACAGATGCCGCGACTTGCCAGGCAATCGGTGGAGTTTTCACTCCAGGGCCCTGTTAGCCGCCGTAAGCCCTTCGGATGGCGTTTGACCTCACGTGGAATCGCGTGTAGTTAGTTAGGAGATAAAACGCATCCGGATATTCTATATTGACATAGAGATTCAGTCTTTTTGCACCAGTTGCAATGCTAGTCCTCAACTGGCTAACTATCTACGAGCATCAGATTCGCGCGGAGTTCAAATAGAAATCGTAATTAGAATCTGGTTTTACTGGCAAACTCGAAGGATAGCAGTAAGAAGCAGGAATTTCTGCTGTCATTACATTCTACGAATAGAAAACTATCCACTACAGCCGCTCCAGATGGTTACCTTGAATAATCAGCAATGAGCTCAGCACAGATCAGCATTCCATTTGCTCCATTCAGGAAGCAGCAGTTATCTTGTTGGAGAGGTTGAGAGATGCGATTTGACGAGTTGATGTTGGCGCGGCGGAGTGTGAGGAAGTATCAGGCGAAGGCGGTGGAAGTGGAGAAGCTGCGGGCGCTGATTGAAGCTGTGCGGATGGCTCCGTCGGCCAGCAATACGCAGCCATGGAAGCTGATTCTGGTGGATGATCCGGCGATCAAGGAGCAGGTGGCCCATGCGACCTTCAGCAAAACCTTCTCGTTTAATCAGTTCACAATGGAAGCGCCGGTGATTGCAGTGCTGACCGTGGAAAAACATTCTGTACTGGCGCAGGTGGTGGGCTGGCTGAAGAAGCGGCCGTTTTATCTGGTGGATATCGGGATTGCCGCCGCGCAGTTTTGCCTGCAAGCCACGGAGTTGGGCCTGGGCACGTGTATGCTGGGCTGGTTTGATGAGGCCGAGGTCAAGAAGATTTTGCAGATTCCGCGGGCGGTGCGCATCGGTCTGTTGATTACGGTGGGGTACGAGGTGGAGAATCTTCCGGCTCATGCCAAGGTGCGGAAGGCGCAGGAAGTGATGAGCAGCTGGAATAAATACTAGTTGTCAGTGATCAGGGATCAGCCGGCAGCCGCGCTACTGCTCTTCGTCGCTGATTCTCTGCTGCTCCGCGCGGATAGCCTTGACGATGGAGGTCATCAGATCGTCGAGCGTGCGGCCCGGCGCCAGGGTGCAGCCGCTGAAGGTATCGGTATCGATCTGCTGCTTGGCGCAGGTCAACAGCAGACCTTTCGCATCGGCCACCGTAAAATTCAATGCAATGTTGGAAGGAGCAATTTTAGGAGGCGCGGTGTTGACTTTGCCAGCCGGAGCAGCCTTTAGGGGCGGCGTTGTCCCTGTGGAGGCGGGCATCGCTGCGGCAGAGAAGGCAAGGAGGCTGGCGAGGGCCAGAAGCGTTGCAGCTCGTTTCATAATCACCTTTCTGCTTGCGAGAGCCGGGATAAACGGCTAAAAAGTGAGCAATATTGCACACAACTGTGACATACATATCGGCAATATGCAATTGAAAATGAAAGAGATAATTCGATGGCTAGGGTGCTGGATTAGCGGAATATAAGATTTATGGAGATTGCATCATATAAACTTGACAATAAGCCACTCAATCTGGCATCCTAAAAGAGTCGGAAATTCTCTCAAAGGCAGGGTTACCATGGCAAAGATTATCGGCATCGATCTGGGAACCACGAATTCGTGCGTCGCTGTGCTGGAGGGCGGCGATCCCAAAGTCATCCCCAATGAGGAGGGTGCGCGGACCACTCCATCGGTGGTGGGCTTCACCAAGAGCGGCGAGCGGCTGGTGGGGCAGGTGGCCAAGCGGCAGGCGATCACCAACCCGGAGAACACCATCTATTCGATCAAGCGCTTCATGGGCCGGCGCTACAACGAGGTCAGCGACGAGATGAAGATGGTGCCCTTCAAGGTGATCGCGCAGGGCGACCATGTGGGCGTGATGGCGCAGGGCAAGGAGTATACGCCGCCGGAGATTTCGGCGATGATTCTGCAGAAGCTGAAGGCCTCTGCGGAAGCGTATTTGGGCGACAAGGTCACGGAGGCGGTGATCACGGTGCCGGCGTACTTCAACGACGCGCAGCGGCAGGCAACCAAGGACGCGGGCAAGATTGCCGGGCTGGATGTGAAGCGCATCGTGAACGAGCCGACGGCGGCTGCTCTGGCTTACGGGTTGGACAAGAAAAAGGACGAGACGATTGCCGTCTACGACTTTGGCGGCGGCACCTTTGACATTTCGATTTTGGAGGTGGGCGAGGGGGTTATCGAAGTTAAGTCCACCAACGGCGACACGCATTTGGGCGGCGACAACCTCGACCAGCGGATTGTGGACTGGCTGATTGCCGAGTTCAAGCAGGAACAGGGGCTGGACCTGAGCTCCAAGGGCAACGAGATGGCGCTGCAGCGGCTGAGAGACGCCGCGGAGAAGGCCAAGATCGAGCTGTCGACAACCATTGAGACGGAGATCAACCTGCCGTTTGTGACGGCAGACGCCAGCGGACCGAAGCACCTGGTGCGCAAGCTGACGCGGGCCAAGCTGGAGCAACTGGTTGAGGATTTGATCGAGCGCTCCGTGGAGCCGTGCAAGAAGGCGATTGCCGACGCGGGCGTCGCCATCAAGGACATCGACGAAGTGGTGCTGGTGGGCGGGCAGACGCGCATGCCGCGCATTCAAGAGCTGGTGAAGAAGCTCTTTGGGCGCGAGCCGCATCGCGGAGTGAATCCGGATGAGGTGGTGGCGATTGGCGCGGCGGTGCAGGCGGGCGTGCTGGCCGGCGAGGTCAAGGACCTGCTGCTGCTGGACGTAACGCCGCTGACGCTGGCGATTGAAACGCTGGGCGGCGTGGCTACGCCGATGATTCCGCGCAACACAACGATTCCCACCAAGAAGACGGAGACTTTTTCGACAGCGGCGGATTCGCAGACCGAGGTCGAGGTTCATGTCTTGCAGGGCGAGCGGCCTCTGGCGGCGCAGAACCGCACGCTGGGCAAGTTCAAGCTGGGCGGGATTCCTCCGGCGCCGCGCGGCATTCCGCAGATTGAGGTGACCTTTGACATCGACGCCAACGGAATTTTGAACGTGACGGCGAAGGACAACGCGACGGGCAAGGACACGCGCATCACCATTACTTCCAGCTCCGGCCTGAGCAAGGACGAAGTGGAGAAGATGGCCAAGGAGGCCGAAGCCCACGCCAGCGAGGACAAGGAAAAGCGCGAGGAGATCGACTCGCGCAACTCGCTCGACAGCCTGGTCTACAACATCGAGAAGATGCTGAAGGACTCCGGCGAAAAGGTGCAGGCCGCCGACAAGACTGAGGTGGAAGCGGCGCTGGCCGAGTCCAAGAAGCTGCTGGAAGGCACGCCCTCCGTGAAGGAGTTGAAGGACGCGCACGAGAAGCTGACCCACGCCAGCCACAAGCTCGCCGAGATTCTGTATAAGGCCAATGCGGCAAGCGCAACGGCTGGGCCTGCGGCCGGCGGGCCTGCGGAGTCGGGCGGTGGAGAAGCGAAGAAGGACGAAGGCGTGATCGACGCGGAGTACGTGGACGTGGACGAGAAGAAGTAGGACTGGCCGTTCAGGCGTACCCGCCTGACGGCGGAAAAACTTGGGGTGGGC
>CAWJDN010000034.1:0-4714 GCA_963840985.1 uncultured Acidobacteriaceae bacterium | reverse complement strand
ACGGAGCGCTTGGCCGCGTCGTTGCCCTTGAGCGCGGTCAGGTTTTCGCGGTCGCGTGCCTCGTCGGTCGCGGCGGCTTCTTCCGTCTGCTTGGATTCGCCGATGCGGCGATCCAGATCGGCCAATGCCGTCTGCGCGTCGATCACCGGCTTCAGCTTGTCCAGCGCATCGGGAGCTCTCTTGACCAGATCAAGCAGATAGACCGACTGGTTGTAGTTCGGATTCAGCCGGACCTCGGTGTTCACCGGGCCGCGTTCGCGCACCTCCAGCGTCACCGTCGAGTGGGCTTCAACGGGCAGCTTGAAGCGATAGAGATTGGGCGATGTCTCGGCGGGCTTCAAATCGCCGTCCAGCGTCCATCCGTTGTTGGCTCGCGGATGCTCGATGAGTACCGCGCGATTCAGATCCGCATGGTTGACCGCCGAGTAAGTTACTGACGCGACATTCATGTAGCTCTCAACCACAACGCCCTCGCTGATCTTCACGTGGCGCAGGGTGCGCCGGTTTTCGCGTTCCGTCACCTTTACTCGCACCGCCTGATCGGCGGCGTAGGAGAGCAGCCGCTTTTCGCCGGGATGGATGGGATCGATCAGGCCTTCGCCGGCAAACTCGCCGCTCTCAAAGATCGAAAAGCTGCCGGAGTCGAGCGTGAGCTTTGAGTTGTTTTCCAGCCAGACGGCGCGCAGCGGCGTCGGCTCCTTCTCGCTCCACAAGGTTACGTGCTCGGCGGGCAACGCCTGCTGCAGGATGGGCACCATTGCCGATTCGTTCTTATGAATCGTGACCGGCTGGGTCAGGGCGTACTCGAAGAAGTCGTCGAAGGTGTTGGTGGAGACGTCACCCTCCTTGTAGGCGTCGCTGGCGCGGTCCACGCCACTCATAGAAGGAGGGGCGCTTGGCATGGCAATCGTATTGGCGTCGTTGCTCACGATTCCGCCAGCCACATTGCCGCCATAGCCTGGGCCGTAGCCGATCCCAGCGCCCGAGCCGACCGCTCCGCCCGACGTTTTCTTCCTGGCCATCATTGGCGCCATGGCATGAGGCACGGCCTTCGCGTCGTTTGCCGCCTCCAATTGCTCCTCTGCCACGTCTTGTCTCATCTCCGCCGCCTCATGGGTCTGCGGCGTCAACTGCGCCTCGGTAGCAATGGGAATCTCCACACGCCGCGTATAAATCGGCTGCGAGAGCGGCTGAATGAAGCTTTGCGGCGCTCCGGCCACCAGCGACAACAGCACGTTGTCCCAGTCCGCGCCCACGGTGTTGTCGACCACCGCCCAGCCCTGCATGGTGGCCGAGCCATTGGGCGTGCGCGGGAAGACGATGCGATACGTTGACTTCCACACCGGAACCTCGCTGATGTAGCTCACCCGCAGCTCGCGCTGCCCTACTCCAAGCGCGTCCAGTGTCAGGTGGCGCAAGCCGTTGGCATGCGTGGTCGAAAGCATCTCCAGATAGCGGTCTAGCTGACCTTGCAGGTTGGCATCCAGCGGGCGCACGCTCAGCGTAGGAGTCAATTCAATGACCCGCGCAGCACCGGATGTGGCAATCAGCGTCAGATAAAACTTCTCGATTGTTTTGTCTGTGTCGCTGCTGGGAATGGTCTCGGTGCGCGATTCGATGGAGAGCAGACGCCCGGTGATTGCGCCGCCTGGCCCCCCGGTGACCTCGACACGCTGGCCTCTGAGCGCCTGAAAGAGTTCGGTCGAGGTGGGGTCGTCAGTCATGCCCAGGGAAAGCGACTTGAGCTGCTCGGCCAGCGGCGTGGTGGAGTTGTAGTTGACACCGGCAATCCGCCCTCCGCCCTCGTCGAGCACGGTGAGCGACTGCAAGACATCATTCAACTGCGGCGAGGTGAAATCGATGGCCACACGCTGGTTGCCGGTGACCGACCCGGCGTGCTCAAAGTAACCCACGCCGTTTTTGTAGAGCACCACCTTGCGGACAGGCAGGTCTTTGATCACCTGCGACGCGGCCAACTGCGTCTTCGGCGCGGATGGCTTTGCTTTAATTTGAGATCCAACCGGCGATTGCGCGGCAAGGGTTACAGTGAGGGAAAGCAGGCAGAAAACGGTAAAGGTACGGCGCATAGAATCCTCCTCGGACCAACCAACAGAAATGCTACTCCTTTGGACACCGGCAAAGGAATAATGGTTCCCGCAAACGGAAAAACCGCCGCTGTCCACTCCCTTTGAACGAAGCATGGGAGAAATCTTGCGCAGCCCGCCAAAATATTTTTAATTTGCGAAAGTCTGCTGTGATCCGGCCAAAGAGGTGGGACCCCTCCCAAAGACGCATAATAGGAGGTTGGGAATCACGGCCATCCGGATGGCCGCCATGGGGAGATGGACTCATGAATGGGACTCAGATCAAGGTTGTTGCATTGAACGGGAGCGCCCGCAAGGGCGGAAACACTGCCATCCTGCTGCGCTGCGTGCTCAAGGAACTGGAAAACGAAGGGATTCAAACCGAGCTTATCGAACTCAGCGGGGCCACGATTCACGGCTGCCTGGCCTGCCGGGAATGCTCGAAAAAGAAGGACGGCCGCTGCGCGCAGAAGAACGACATGGGCAATGCACTGATCGACAAGATGGCGGAGGCCGACGGCATCCTGCTCGGCTCGCCGACCTATGTGGCCGACATCTCTCCCGAAATCAAAGCCCTGATGGACCGCGCCTGCCTGGTTAGCCGAGCCAACGGCAGCCTCTTCCGCCGCAAGGTGGGCGCTGCCGTGGTGGCCGTGCGCCGAGCCGGAGCGATTCACGCCTTTGATGCCCTGAATCATTTCTTTCTGATCAGCGAGATGATCATCCCCGGCTCGTCCTATTGGAACATCGGCATCGGCCTGGAGAAGGGCGACGTAGAGCGGGACGAAGAGGGCATGCAAACCATGAAAACCCTGGGCCAGAACATGGCCTGGCTGCTGAAGAAGATCAACGGTTGACCGGTGAGCAAAACAAGGCATACTGTCTAGCTGTGTCAAATGAGACTATCCGAGTAGCGGGAGTTGCCGCATAGCGACCGCCCACCCTCGAAAAAGGAGAAATTCATGGAACCGACAAAAACTGATCCTGCAGTCGCAAACGATGTTCTGCATCTGGGCGGAAGCAAGCTGACCCCTGAAGAGATTGCCAAGGCCCTGGCCCACCACAATCGGCACCATAGCGGGGATCAGCCGCAGCAGGCCGCGGCCAAGACGGCCGGCGGCAAGAAGGGCAAGCAAGGCAAATAGCGCCCGGAATCTATCCGGCGCGACACTGGGGTAATGGCCGCTGCTCCATAGCCTTTTCCCGGCCGATGGACGGCAATTTGCCTTAACCGCTCGCTATCGGCGATACTTAGGTGTTGTGTCTTGAAAGGCCGGACGCATCCGTCCGGCCCACCTTATGGCTAGGCTCGCATTTCCCGGCCAGACCCCTGTAGACAACAACATAGTTTTGCAATCTGAAAGGAACCGTATCGCCGTGGTAATGATTCGTTTAGCGCGTTTTGGCGCTCCCAAGCAGCCCTACTATCGCATCGTGGTCATCGAGAAGGACCGCGCCCGCAACGGCCGCTCCATCGAGGTCGTCGGCACCTATAACCCCCGCACTACCCCAGCCACGGTCGACCTGAAGCAGGAGCGCATCGCCTACTGGCGAGGCGTGGGCGCACAGTTGTCGCCCCGGGTTGAAAAGCTGCTTGCCATGCCCCCGGCAACGGTAGCCGAAACAGCCGCAGCCTGATTTTTACCCCCTGGCAGTGCGCGCGGACTTCCCTGAGCCTGCGCGCATTTTATTTGCTGACGGCGAAGGTTGCGGAATGATATGATGCGGCCACCGATTAGTGTGTTCATTTTTGGTAGACAAATTTTGGGGACTCATTCCTAAACGCACCGGTCAGGGGCAAGAGCATGACCCAAAAAGGTATGGTCGAAGTGGAAGAACTGGTACGAGAGATTGCCCGGGCCCTGGTAGATGAACCGTCAGCCGTTGAGGTGGAGAGTGTAGGCCGCGATGAAAACACGGTCCTCAAGCTCCGCGTGGCGCCGCAGGACGTGGGCAAGGTCATCGGCAAGCAGGGGCGCACCGCCCGTTCGGTACGCACCATTCTGGGCGCCGTCAGCATGAAGGTGCATCACCGCTATACGCTCGACATTCTGGAAGAAGACGAGCCCTGAGTGGTACGCATCCGATGCATCTGGCCCCTCACTGGAGGCAGCCATGACCACGCCTGAAGACTGGGTCTGGCTGGCGCGCATTCGCCACACGCAGGGGCGAAAAGGCGAGATCTTCGCCGACATTCTTACCGATTTTCCGGAAAAATTTGCTGAACGAAAGCGGCTCTGGCTGCTGCCGGATTCTACTGTAAAATCTGCCCGCCCAACAGCGGCTAGCGCCCTTCCCCGCGAGGTGGAACTCATCGCTCACTGGCTGCACAAGGGCGGCATCGTACTGCACTTTGCCGGGGTAGACTCTATCTCGGCGGCCGAGACCCTCAAGGGGCTGATCGTCGCCATTCCACGCGCCGAGCGTGCCGCTCTTGCAGAGGACGAGGTCTACACCGGCGACCTGATCGGCTGCGCGCTGATCGACGTGGCCGGAACAGAGCCGGTGACGGTCGGCGAAATCGAGAACGTGGACCGAACGGCCGGTCCGGTGGCGCTGCTGGTGGTGCAAGGCGCGGCTGGTGAGGTTCTCGTCCCCTTCGCCAAGAGCTATTTGCGGAGCATCGATCT
>CAWJDN010000033.1:0-5754 GCA_963840985.1 uncultured Acidobacteriaceae bacterium | reverse complement strand
GGCAATCAGAGGCTCACACATGATCAATACCCTGCCAGCTTGTGCCAAACGGCATTCCATGTCCCAATCATCCACCGGATAGTAGGCCTGCCTAAAGCCGCCTACGGACCTTAGTGAGGCAGTTCGGATAAACATGGTAGAACAGAGCATGGCGCCGTCTTCGATTGGCTGATACTCCTTCAATTTGCCTGGCGCCATAACAAATCTATCCGTATTCGACCAAGTGTGTTTGCATCCTAACTTGGTAACGTAAGAAAAAACGCCAAGGGCCTCGGGGTGATCCTCCATTACATGCAGTTGACGTTCCAGCCGTTCCGGAAAACTGATGTCATCCTGGTCGCAGCGTGCAATGTAGGGCGCCTTAGCCTCCGCAATTCCGAGATTCAGAGTGTGGCAAAGCCCTGCGTTACTCGTCTGGATCAGACGAATTCGGTTGTCCTTTAACGATCGAACAATATCTGCCGAATCATCGCTGCTCCCATCGTCGATCGCCAGTAACTCAAAATCCGTGAAGGTCTGAGACAGAAAAGATTGAAGAGTCTCGGCGAGATAAACCGCACCGTTATAGATTGGCACGATGACGGTGATTTCATGACTCTTCATGTGTGGTTAAACAAACTCCTCTGTGCGGACCAGGACTTCCTGACTGGAGTAATAAGACTAATTTATTGGAGCGGATTCTCCGCCTGCGGGTTGAGCACATAAATGCTCCACATTCTCCCTGATTCACGCGCCTCACCGATTTTCTCGTACTTCGGACTCAAGCTGCTTTGGTACGGATCTCCAGAACTTTGCAGCATCACAGTCGGAATTTCACCTCGTTGCAGCATGGCTTCGACGCATCCATTTTGACAACGATCCCTCGTAGCATCATGAAAAACGGAGTCGATAACCAGAGCAGGCGCGCGATTGTCAGTCGAAATCCAGGGGAGTGAAAACATCAGGTCAGTGGTAAAAATCGGCTTAGTCATTGGTGCCAGGCGATTACGCAGCGCTACGGCATCTACGTAATCAGCTGTAGTGGCAATGCCTACTGTTCCGAAAACGTGCTGGTGAGTTCCACTTGGCAGAATTGCAAGCTGTATTGACGGGATAATGCAACCGTACAGTACGAGCGCGCTTTCAAATCGCCCGGGAGCGGTAAAAATGGCTATCTGCAGCAGAGTGGAACCCGCGACAAACGCTTCCAGAAGATAGTTGTCCCAGCCGCCTACTTTTGTCATTCCGGCTAATCCACCGATTAAGGCAACGGCAAGAACAATGGTGAACATACGGACCACATTATCGATTCGGCGTTCGCCCGCCGCGAACAACAGCACAATGGGAGCAAGAATCCAGTATGCGTTCGAAACTATGGATTTTGGAGCCATTTGCGAGGCCCATTTGAAACTGAATTCCCTGACGAGCCCGGGAGCGATAAGAACGTTGAATCTGTACTCGGGTGTTCCAATGAGAAGCGTCGCAGCGACCAGCGCCGCAAAAACCGTGACCAGTAGAGTAAGATCACGCCATCGTTTGTGAAACAGAAGAAACATACAGACGCCGGCAAACACCAAAATTACGGTTTGTTTGAATGACCACGCGAGATAGAACAACAAGCCTGCATATACAAAACAAAATCGCGGTTGACGCACAACCATGTAAAGGGCAACCATGACCAGAGCGATGGCCGCCATGTCTGGCCGTATGCTAAGTGCCCAATAGCGGACGATTGAAGTACAGAACCAGAGGCCTAGCGCAAAGAGAAGCGATAACGCGCTGCGAGTGCCGCGCAGATTGAGATGATATTGCACGAGCTTCCACTGTGCGATTGCGCCCATGATCGCGAAAACTGGCGTAAACATGCGTCCCCACATCATAATGCCAGCGCCAGTTACGCCGGCCAATCTTAGTGGAAAAGCATAACTGTAATAAAAGAGATAGTTATACAGCGCTAGGGAATACGGATACGCCAGAGGCCACTCGTAGACTTGCAGATGGTGGACTGCTTTCCAAACGGCATAGATCGGCTGGACACTATCGAACGGGAACAGTGCCCCATAACGCAACACACTGACTAAACGTTCGGCAAACACCGCCAGATTCAGGATCACGAAGACCAGTACTGCGGCAACTCGGAGGTCCGAGATGCCAAGGCCCGTGTCTCTTGATAAATACTTCATATACATTGCCTAATATCGTTACAGTAGGTGAAGGGGGATTGAGATTGTTTTTGCGCGTCGGAATCCCGCAGCGGCTAAAATGCATACGATAGGCATGACCGGCAGCCGGAAACGAGCACCCGTAATCGGTCCCGTTCCCACTGACGAGACGGCGAAGAAGAAAAGCATAATTCCCAGCAGCAGCCATAGACAAGAATTGCGCATACTATAGTGGAAGATTCCTCGCGCAGCCAGCAAGTATAGCCCCATCAGAAAGGACTCAAATACGAGCTTCTCCGCCGCCATCCAAGGATATGTTTTGACGAGCACGATTGCCCCATGCACTATACCCTCGGTTGTTATCAAACCAGAAATATGCCCAGGGTCTCCTGGATTCATCAGGTCATAGATAGGTCCAGAGCCACGGTCGATTACCATCTTAAACAAGTCTAGGAGACAGTTGCGAAGGAAGACCCCATAATGTGCCCAGATGACACGTACAGCTTCGTAGTGCATGAAGGCCAGGCGCTGACCCTGGCTCCATCCTGCCTGTTCTGGATGCAGCGCGAGGTAAGGTTGGTAAAGATAAAATTGCCCGTTGTTATCTGTAAAATCGGAATAGCCTAAGTCCTTGCGCACATCGAGGAAGGGCCGGTGCTCCAGGCGAGCGGTCACATCGGCAGCATCATCAAAGTAGAGATTGATTTCTGAGATGCTTGAGAAACCATCATAGCCGGTCTCTACCCAATTGCGTACCTGCCAAGCCGCTATCCACGGCAGCACACTGATGAGCAGCACGGCCGGCGCTTTCCAGCGCAGGCCGGACACGCGAACCAACACGACATACAAGCCCAGAGCCAGCGCAACCGGCAGATAATAGGTGACCGGGCGGACAAAAGTTGCCGCGGCAAGCCACAGCCCCGCCGCCACAAGCAGAGGCAAACGACGCTCGCGCAAAAACTCAGCTAGCCGCTCCATGCTCAGCAGTAGGAGAACGAGGAAGAGAGACTCCGACATCAGAACGCAGGAATAGGTGAACGAAACCGGTTCTAGAGCGAAGATCCAGGCTGCGCCGAGCGCAATGCGGTCATCGGCGAAGACCGTTCGTCCCAGCTTCCAAACGAGAAGCACGGAGAAGACCGAGAGAATCAGGTTTGCCACCGCAGCTGCGGGCAGGCCGGCAAGGCTGGTAAAGGCAAGGAACAGCGGATATCCCGGCGTGCGTACTAGATCCGGCACGCCGTCCGCGACAAAACGTCCATGCAGCAGCAGATTGCGCCCTGGTTCGAGATAGCTGGCGGTATCGGAGTAGATGCAAGAACTGATCCCGAATCGTGCAAGCTTTACAACCAGCAGCGCCAGGCGAATCACAGCGGCAGCGATAATCGGGCCAGCGAGTCGCGGCGTCCACCACTCAGATATAAAGCTCGTATTTGCGGCCGGGTTACTCGATTCGATGTTCATGTCGGATGCGTTACGTGCTGTCATTAAATGTCCTATGATAGGTAAAATGTATCGCAGACCCGATTTTGCATAGCAATAATCTCATTCTGCTACAGAGAAAGATCGCGGCGTAAGAACCTCATCTCGCGCGACGCGTCTTGATTTCATGAACAGGGCGATGCCGACGATGCCTTGAAACAGGATTTGTGTTCCAAAGAGTCCCAGCATTGTGCCGCCCAATCCGAGCCACTTCGCCATAGGAAACGCAAAAGTAATCGCAAATGCCGTCATGGCCAGGTAGGACCAGAAAACCGGCGCGGTAAACTCCAGTGCCTGCAAACCGGCGCGCAGTGGGCCGCCAACAAAGATCAGGACGTAAAGCAATGCAAAAAGCCGCAGAATGTATCCGTACTGAGCCATATCTGGCCCGTAGATCAAGCGCAGCCAGAAGCCCGGCGCCGCCGCCATGACGATTGCGAAAACCAAGGTAAGCCCGCCCCACTTGACCAAAATGGATCGGGTATAGGCAAGCATGGAATGCACCCCGCCCTCACGAAGCCGGCGCGATGTCTCCACTGGAACGACGTTGTCCAACCCCTGAAACCAGACATGGGTCACGCCCATCAGGTTTTGCGAGGCCTTCAGGACGCCAGCGGCGGCAGCGCCATAATATACCGGCGCGGCGATCACAAAGAGATTGCCGGCAGTCCACTGTAGCAGGGACGATGCGCCGAGCCATCGTGAAATCTTCCAGTGACGCAGTGTAATGGCCTTGATTTGCTGCCGATCAAACGTGATTGGTTCCACCCAGAACCATCCTGCCACCAATCCCAAAATCGAGGTTCCCGCCATAACCCAAAGCGCGATCACGCTGTTGAGATGTCCCACTCTGTGCAAAAAAAACAGAATAGGCAGTTGGGTGAGGTAGCTGAGAGCGTCATCGGCGAGCGCATGGCGGCTCTGGCGGGTGACGAAAAAGTAGCGCCGCAGAAAGTCCTGTGCCTGATATGCAAATGCGGAGACCGCGAGGGGCAGTGCGAGCTGCTGCAAACCTATATACGGGAAAAAGTTATTTGAAACCTTCAGGGCGATGAAGACCAGGACAAAACAGCAGGAAACAAGGACTAACTCCTGAAAAACAACGGCGCCGAAGTAGGAGGGCCTGTCCTTCTCTTCCTGCTTAGGGCCAATGCTCGTCATCGGAGCGACAATCAGCGCGCTCTGGAGACTGTTGACGAAGAGCACTGCCATCCAGGCGTTTTTACCCGCCGAAGACCGGCAAGCTCTCGGACGCGATCTGCGCCTGGTGGAAATGGGTTGGCCCATCGGAATGCCGCTGTGCAGACCGCTCGGCGACGGGCTTTGGGAAGTGCGCAGCAGGCAACCGGATCGCTCGTGTAATCTTCTGCGCTTCACAGGGCAACATGGTTCTGTTGCACGCATTCATCAAGAAGACGCAAAAAACGCCCCAACCAGAACTGGACTTGGCAAGGGCACGACAAAAGGAGGTCAATCGATGAAACGCAACCCCCACATTGGCTCTTCGCTCAATGATTTCCTCAGAGCCGAGGGACTTCAGGAAGACGCAACGAACTACGCGGTCAAGCGCGTCCTCGCGTGGCAGGTCGAAAAGGCCATGCAGAAGCAGGGCATCACCAAGGTTGAAATGGCGCGGCGCATGGGCACAAGCCGCGCCCACCTCGACAAACTGCTTGACCCCGGAGAACGACAAGGTCCAGCTTGATACAGTGCAAAGAGCGGCCGCCGCGGTAGGCCGCCGCCTCAAGCTCGTATTGGTTTAGTGAATCTGACGCCCTGAGCGCCGTGTTCGGCCTATGAAAGGGCAAACGTCTCGGGACTTGCATAAGAAAGCTAGCAGCTAGAAGCTGCACTTATGAACCTAACCGTAGCCATCACCGGCGCATCTGGCGCAATCTTCGGTCGCGAGATTCTCCGCGCGCTCGAAGCTGACGACCGCGTCACCCGCGTCTATTTCGTCGCCTCTGAAAACTCGCTACGCGTCCTCGCTGAAGAACTATCTCTCTATCTCCGGCCGCACCGGCCTGCTTGAAAAACTCCTCGACGCCCCGCCCCGCAAAACCACCCAACTCACCGACGCTGACGTGGGCGCCTCAATCGCCAGCGGCAGCCATCCTTCGGCGGGCACCAT
>CAWJDN010000032.1:0-10463 GCA_963840985.1 uncultured Acidobacteriaceae bacterium | reverse complement strand
AAAAAAAGGGCCTCCAGAAACAAGACTCGTGGACCATACCGCTTACCGGCATTTTGCAGGGAGAGCATCTACATCCATTTTCGCACCACCTGCGGTGGGGCCTGCGGCTGCCAACTGTATTGAGATAGAAGTTGAAGACAAAATCGGAATGTGCGAGCGTGCGGATTCTGTTACCGGAAGAAGCTGTTCGCCCGCAGTGTCGCTACGATCTGCGCGTCGGGGTCCAGAACCGTCGAGCTTGCGGAAGAGCCTTTTGATGGGAGCCTGAGTTCGGCCTTCAGAGTCATGTGCTTGTTTGCCTTGAACTCGGCGCTTGCAATATTCGAGGCCTTTTGCACGCCGCCTCCACGCGCGATGACACGGAACTCCTGTACTCCCGGCGGAACAAACAGATTCTCTAAAGCCGCCTTGTCGCCCGCCGCGCCCTTGAAATAAATCTTCCCATTCATCTCGACGGTGAAGGCCAGATCGGGCGGAAAGTGATCCAGTTCCAGCTTCAAGCGCGCATTCTGTTTGGGATCAAGCGTCTTTGGATCGAATGCCACGGCGGAAGATTGAGCGTGGGTTGCAGCCGCCGGGGAAGGCTTTGAAGAATTCGTGCTCAGCGCGGCTTGGGGCGCGGGTGCAGGCTGCGATGAAGTCACCGTCGCTGGCGTTGGTTGCGAAGCTATGGCCCACTCCGCGGCCGGTTGCTGCACAGCAGAATGGTGGTGGTACAGCACATACCCGCCTCCCACGGCCACGGCTACAAGAATTATCGCGGCTGCAAGCAGAAGTGCGCTCTTTTTCCTGGCTGGCGCTTGTTGTGGCAGCTTGATCGTTGCGGTTATCTGGGCGGGATTCGGCGGTAAGCTGGAATTGACATCGTAGGTCTCCTCCGATGCTTTCCCGGTTCCCCTGGCCATCGGCGCGGTGGCTTGCAGGCTCGTTGCTTTTGCGCCGGTGCGCAGTTGCGCCAGAGCCTGGGCAAGTTCCTCGCCGGTTTGAAAGCGGTCGGCGGGATTCTTCGCCAGACTCTTGAGTATCAAGTTATCCAGGGCGGCAGGGATGGCGGGATTCAGCTTTGCCGGGGGAATGGGTTCAGTGTGAACAATTTTGTAGGAGACGGCACTCATCGTCTCACCCGGAAAGGGCTGCTCTCCGGTCGCCATCCAATACAATATGACGCCCAGCGAAAACAGGTCGGCGCGGCCGTCGATGGGTCCTCCGGTAAACTGCTCCGGCGGCATGAAGGCAGGGGTTCCAAGAAGCTGGCCGGTCGTGGTAATTTCTCCGGCGGCCAGCTTAGCGACGCCAAAATCGGTAATCTTCGCCTGTTCCGCGCCATCCGCCTCGTGCGTGGCAAGCAGAATATTGGCGGGCTTGATGTCGCGATGAATCACTCCCTTGCGGTGCGCGTGTCCCAGGGCTTCGGCGATCTGCTGGCCGATCTCGCAGACGCGCTCAAGCGATGAGCGCTCACCTTTCTTGATGGCATCGGAGAGCGTTCTTCCCGGTATGAATTCCATTACCAGAAATGGCGTGCCCTCGTGCTCGCCGACATCGAAGACAGAGACAATTCCGGGATGGGAGAGAGCGCCGGCGGCGCGCGCCTCGCGAAAGAATCGCTGCCGGTATTCGTTGCTTTGTTCGCTGGCCAGCGCTCCGGAGTGAATAGTCTTCACCGCCACGATACGGTCCATGGCCGGATCCTTGGCGCGGAAGACGCTGCCCATGGCGCCATGGCCCAATTCATCGATAATCTCGTACCGTCCGATAGTTTTAGGCGCGCTCATAGTCTGATCCGTAACACTTTAGCATAGTGTTCCTGCAAATGAGATGAATCTTAGGCAGTTGGGGATTCGGCTTGTGCGGGTGTGCGGTAGCGCGCGATAAGCAATGTCATATCATCTGACTGGCTGGCGCCGCGGGAAAATTCCTCAATCGAATCCAGAACGGTCTGCTTCAGTGTGTCGTGCGGCGCAGTTGCGCGAGATGCGCCGGTCCTCAAGCTGCAAATGGTTGCCGACCTCACTGCCGCGGCCGATCAGGAACGGGGATTGAGTCACGGGAACAAACTGATGCGAGTGGCCGGGTAAGACGACCTCCAGAACGGTTTCATGAGTTGAAAGATCGTCAGGCATGGCAGTCAGGGGCGTGCCGTTTGTAGCATTCCACGCGCTTATCGAAAAGCTGGCGTTTCCCTGTTGGTGGACTGTGTGTTTGCCTTACCGCGAACCGAATCGAGGCTGGGCTATGGCCGAATCTCCACCGGAGTGCCCACCGGAACCATATTCCAGACTTCGTCGATCTCCTCATCGGTGACAGCGATGCAACCCAGCGTCCAGTCGTATAGCCTGTGCGCCGCGCCAATATAACCTTTGCCGTTGGGCAGGCCGTGAATCAGAATCGACCCTCCCGGCGAGACGCCCAACTTCGCGGCCCGCTTGCGGTCTTCGGCGTTGGGATAGGAGATGTGCAGAGCCTTGTGATATTGGCTAGCCGCGTACCTGGCATCGATAATGTAGTGCCCCTCCGGCGTGCGTGCGTCGCCCTGGCGCACCTTGGGTGCAAGTCCGCCCTGCCCCAGCGCAACCTTGTAGCTGCGAATCACCTTGCCCCCGGCGAGCAACTCCATCACGTGATCCTTCTTCAGAATAAGAATCGAATCGGCCTTCTGCGGAGCAGGCTGCTGGGCCGCCTGTGCCCCCGCCAACACAAATAAAGCGAGTGAGATGCCACCGAAGGCTGTCCTGGTGGTAAAACCTGTATAAAGCCCGCACCTTTTCATACACACACTTTAATCCACCGCTCCCTTTAGAGGCATTCACCCGCACACATTTCTCTCGGAAGATTGCTGAAATATTCAAGCCAGGCGTATGCAGAGTAAGGTATATTGTCAGACAGTCTGGAAAGCGCAGTGAAAATTCCGGCTAATTTATCAACTACAAGGAGATCACCATGGAAAGTCAACCAGGCGCGGCTCCGGCCAGTTCCGGCAACAGCGCAGTTAAGATCATCCTGATTATTGTGGCGGTCATCGTCGTGCTTGGCATCCTCGCCCTCGGCGCTATCAGCTACGTGGGGTATCGCGTCTCACGGGCCATCCATGTAAGCGGCCCGAACGGCCAAGTGTCAATCAACACCCCCGGCGGCACAATCTCCGCCAACCCGTCGCAGTCCTACACCGCGGCCGAGCTAGGTACTGATATCTATCCCGGCGCGCAGAGCACGGCCGGCGGCATGAAGATGAGTTTGCCCACCGGCTCGATGGTGATGGGCTCATTTCTCACTTCGGACTCCAAACAGCAGGTGATCGATTTTTACAAGGGTAAATTTGGCAGCCAGGCTGCGGTCTTCGACACTGCCGACGGCGCTATGCTCACACTCCCCGTCAGCAAACAGGAATCCGTCATGGTGACGGTTACCGCGAACCAGTCCCGGGACAACGGCAAGACAAGGATCGTCATCACGCATACCATCAACACCAAGGCTCCCTGAAGCCGATAGGCGCGCATTTCTGGGGCGTCCGGCACCCTCCGGACGCCCTTTTTGCGGCCATCGCACAGGCACGTGAACCTCCGCCCACGCGCAGGTCTGCTCCACTTCCGGTACCATACTAGAGGTACCTATTGCAGAATGAGCCTGAAAGCCAAGCTGGATATTTCAGACTCGAACTCAACGGCAAGGAGATCGTCATGGCGAATGTCTGTGCTAAATGTGGCGCTGAATTAACCCCCAACGTGCAGTCCTGCTCCTCCTGTGGAGCAACGGCCGCCGCCCAACCAGCCGTAGCCCAATTCATCGACGAGCCGCCCACATCCGGCAGAAGCACGCTCAAGATCATTCTGATTGTCGTCGCTATCATCGTCGGACTGGGCATTCTCGGCTTGGGCGCCCTCGGTTATATCGGCTATCGCATCGCCAAGAATGTCCATGTTGACCCTAGTGGCCGGATGACGATGAACACTCCGGCCGGCACAATCACTACCACTCCAGCCGATAACATCAGCGCGGCCGATCTGGGCGTGGAAATCTACCCAGGCGCACAAAGCACACGCGGCGGTATGACGATGGAGATGCCCAACGGTTCGGCAGTGACGGGCGTATTTCTCACCTCGGACTCATCCGATCAGGTGCTCGCTTTTTACAAGGACAAGTTTGGCAGCGCCGCTCATGTCAGCAGTTTATTTGGCAACACCACTATCCACCATAAAATCAGCCAGCAGGAGTTCATTCAAGTGAGAATTAGCGCAAACTCGAAGCTGGACAATGGCAAGACGCGGATTATGATTTCACACACAAAGCTCAACATGGCTCCCTGAATCCGATAGGAGCGCCTCCCTGGGTGTCCGGAATCATCCGGACGCCCCTTTTACAACCCTCGTTCCGGCAATTGAACCTATATCCAAGGCAGTTCTGCCCCGCTTCCGGTACCATATTAGAGGTACCTATTGCAGAATGAGCCTGAAAGCCAAGCTGGAAGCTGTCATCTACGCCGCGGAGGAGCCGGTCACCCTGGCCCAGCTCGCCGTCCTCTTTGCCGCCGACGCCTTCGAATGGAAGGCGCAGCAGCAAGCTGTGTCTGCCGATCAAGCGGCCCAAGCCGATTTTGCCGCCGCGCAATCCCTGCCTCTGGTGAATGAGAAGTTCGCCTCTATGAAATCGGAACCTGTTCCGCCTGAGCCGTCCAGTCTCTCCGATGAGGCTCAAGGTGAACTCAGCCCGGAGGCCGCTGCCGAAGCCGAACTCGAAGCCCGCCGCATGGCCCGCCTGCGCGACCGCGAGGTCCGCGAGATCCTGCGTCCGTTGCTCGACGAATTGATCGCCTCCTATGCTTCCGACGGCCACGGTGTCGAAATTCGCGAGGTTGCCGGCGGCTTCCGCATGGCCACCAAGCCCGAGTGCCACGACGCCGTCCGCAACTTCGTCAAAAGCATCAAGCAACCGCTCAAGCTCTCGTTGCCGGCCCTGGAAACCCTGGCCGTCATCGCCTACAAGCAGCCAGTCACAGCGCCAGAGGTCAATGAAATTCGCGGCGTGGATACATCCGCCGTCTTCGGCACGCTGCTCTCCCGCAAGCTGATCACGACGGCCGGAAGGAAAGCGGTGCTCGGCCGGCCCATCCTCTACAAAACCACCCGTGAGTTTCTGCTCCGCTTTGGCCTGAGGGATGTCTCCGAGCTGCCCTCCATGGAGGAGTTCGAGAAGCTGGCCGCTCTTGAATTCGAAGAGCAGGAGCAGGCCGCCGAAGAAGACTCCAAGCAAAAATCAAGCCTCGACCTCGAATTCGACGAAGCCGCCAGCGAAGAGCTGGAAGACTCGCAGGACGAAGACATGGAACCTGAACAGGGGCCCAAACCGAAATCGCCCACCACGACCGCCGAGACGGCGGCCAGCAACTAACCCACCACCCCCCGAAGAGGCCGCTCCTGCTGCGCCTCACCCTACAAAGCAGGCAGAAACCGAGACGTTCCCCCATGGCGAGTCCCAAATCCAAGAAAACCGCAGCCAAGAAGTCCGTAATCAAGAAAACCGTTAAGGGCAAAAAGACCGCGCCGCGCAAACCAATAGCGACTGAACCGGAGTTAGAAGCCGCATCCGTAATCGAAGTCCCCAAAAATAGAAGACCCAATCGGAGACGAGACCGACGGAGAAGCAGAAACTGCGATTAAAGCTGGGGCCGAATCTGAAACAAATATCTAAAATCGAAACCGAAGCCGAGCCTGAGTTCACTCCCGCGCCGCGTCCCCCGGCCAAACTGGAGCGCCTGCAAAAAATACTCGCAGCCGCCGGGGTTGCCAGCCGCCGCAGCGCCGAGGCGATGATCGAGCAAGGCCGCGTCCAGGTCAACGGCAAGGTAGTCACCGTGCTGGGAACCAAGGCCGACGCCGCCCGTGACCACATCCGCGTCGACGGCAAGCTGCTCCAGGGCCCCGAGCGCCATCGCTACTTTGTTCTCAACAAGCCTCGCGGCTTCGTCACCACGGTCAAAGATCCGGAGGGCCGCCCCACGGTGATGCAATTCTTTGACAAGATGAAGGAGCGACTCTACCCCGTTGGCCGCCTCGACTACATGAGCGAGGGCCTGCTCGTCGTCACCAACGACGGCGAGCTAGCCAACCGCCTCACTAAAGCCTCTTCCGGCGTGGAAAAAACTTACCTCGTCAAAGTCTCCGGCCAGCCCACCGAAGCCGAGCTGAACATTCTCCGTGGGGGCGTCGCCATCGAGCGTGGCAAGCCAGGGTCGCCGCAAGTCCGCACCTCCCCAGCCCGCATCCGCCAGGTCCGCCAGGGCGACAATCCCTGGTACGAGGTCGTTCTCATCGAAGGCCGCAATCGCGAACTGCGCAAAATGTTCGAGGAGATCGGCCATTTTGTCGAAAAAATCCGCCGCGTCGGATACGGCCCTCTGGTTCTCGATCAGGAGCCGGGTAGCCTGCGCGAATTGCAGCCAGAGGAAGTGGCCGCTCTGCACAAAGCTGCCGAAGGCAAGCTGCGCACGCCCAAATCTAAGGAACTCCGCCGCCGCAACCTGATGGACGCGGGCCAGTTGCCAACTGTCCTCCCCAAACCCAGCAGTCGCCCAGCATGGAAGAAAGACGACCGCACGGCCCGTCCGCCGACGCGCTTTGCCGCTGCCTCAACCGGCGAAAACCGTCCTGTGCCAGTCCGCCCCGGCGAATTCCGGCCAAAAAAGTTTGGCAAAGACCGCCCCACTCGTCCCGCGGACTCCTTCGCCAACGGCGCAGCCAACAAATTCTTCCGTCCCGCCCGCCCCAACGCTGAGAGATTCCGCCCCGCTACAGGTCGCAGCTTTGATAGCTCTCCTGCCCGGCCGGCTTCACGCCCTGCCTGGAAGAAAAACGATCGCGCGGCCCGTCCGCCGGAACGATATGCCACAGGCTCAAAAGGCGAAAGCCGTCCCGGCATAGGCCGCCCCTTCACAGCAAAACCCGCCTGGAAGAAGCCTGAACGCTCCGATCGCTTTGCCCGGCCAGCCAACCAGCGTCCTGCCGCGCCGCGCCGCGAAGCCCCTGCCCGCACAGCACGAGTTTTTGATGAGGACCTCGGCCCGGTTCGCCCACCCAATCTTCACATCGAGGAGATCTCAGGCCCAGATCGTTCGAGCCCTCCTCGCGCAAGTTCCAACCGTTCCAGTGCGCCACGGCCTTATTCTGACAGGCCTCGTCCCAACCGTTCCAGCTTCGATAGACCAACCTCTTCGACCCGTCCTGCCGCAAAGCCCTTCCATGGCAAGGGCAACTTGGCTCGCCCCTTCACCACCAGCAGCGGCAAGCCCCGCGCAGGCGGCGCACGGCCTAGTTGGAAGCCAAGACCAAATAGTCCTGGCAAGCCCGCTTACACTTCGTCCCGTCCTTTCACACCGCGCACCGAGGGCGCATCCGACTACCGCCCCACTAAGGCGAAGCCGTTCCCCAATTCGACCTCCCGCGCAGAGAGAAAAGCTAGTCCCGGCTGGAAGCCCAAGTCAGGCAGCGCCGATAAGCCCGCCTCCGGCTCGCACTCCAGACCCATACCCGGCGGCTTCTCGAAAGCCAAACCCGGCGGAGCCAAGCGCACCGGATCCCGCCCCTTCGGCAAACGTTCTGGAGGAAAGAAACGCAGCTAATATTGACTTCTAAAGTGAGACAGCTTCCAATTTCCACGTGATACTCTCGCGGGAACCAGGAGACCACTATGGCAAACACCTTTGGCACAGACATTCTCATTCAGGCGCCAGACCCCAAGAAGGCCGCTGCCTTCTACGTCGATCATCTCGGATTCGAGATTACCGGCGAAGAGCCGCAGATGATTAGCCTTCATGGCAGGCACATCAACTTGTTCATCGAGCGAGGTCCGGCTCTGGGACCGGTGCTGGAAGTCACGGTTGATAGTGTGGATGGAACCAAGGCTCGGCTCGTGAAGCACGGTTGCGAGGTCATCAAGGATGAACCGGAGTTCCCCAGATGCTACATCAAGGATCCCTTCGGCCTGATTTACAACCTGAAAATATAGGGAATCTCCGCTATCCCGGATACGTCCCCGTAATGTAGCCCTGCAGCGCCTCAATGGCCTTCGCCTGGCCGGAGATCACGCATTTCACCAAGTCGCCGATGGAGATCACGCCCACCACCTTCTCACCCTCCAACACCGGTAGATGGCGGAAATGCCGCTCGGTCATCAACGTCATGCATTCATCCACGGTTTGCTGCGGGCTCACGAAAACCACCGGGCTGCTCATGATCTGGTGGACCTTGGTTTCTTTGGCGAGGTGGTCCTTTAGGTCTCCCTTGCGCGCGTAGTCGCGCTCCGATAGGATGCCCACCAGCCGCTGATTGGAGAGCACCAGCAAGGCCCCAACATTGTGGTCTGACATCATCTTGATCGCTTCGTAGACTGACTGCTCCGGTGCGATCGAAAAAACTCGATTGTTCTCTTTGTTCTTCAGCACCAATCCAATCGTGTCGGTAATCTTCATCAGAACCTCCTGGCGGCGGGCAGCCGCTAGCCGGTGTGTGTGCATTCCTTCGAGCACGGCCTATGGCAATCGGGGAAATGCCGTGCATTCCGGTCCGGTAGTAGTCAATATAGCCCATCCGCGGTACCAGAGAACAGTGCGGATTCGGAGAAAGGTAGCGCGTTTCACAAATGGCTTTTAAAATCGGGCTGCCGTGGAATTCTCTCGCGCAGGAACTTTCTCAATCCAGGGTCTCCAGCTCCGTCTCGTCCACCTCTACGGCCACGCTTCGCTGGATGAGCTCCATAGTGAGCACGACGCGCAAGCTGTTTTTCCGACGTACTACCACGCCCTCCATCCCCGCCAGCGCGCCAGATCGAATACGAGCCCTCTGACCCGCAGTCAGCAGAGGGTGCGGCTCGGCATTGCGCAGGGGAAGCCCCGAGCGCAGCGCGCTGATCTCCGTCTCGGGCATCGGAGCCGGCTGGCGTCCTGTGCCGCCCACTAAGCTCAGCACTCCCGGCACTTGCAGCACTCGCACGCGCTCACTTTGATCGATGTGAACAAACAGATAGCTGGGAAACAAGGGCAGATCCAGCGTGACATTCAAACCGTTTCTCCACTTGCGTTTCGTTTGATAAAGGGGCAGATAATGCTCAATATCATTCAGGCCCAGGTGCTGACTCACGCGTTTCTCGTGGCGAGGCGAGGTATAAACGGCAAACCATTTCTGCGCCAACTGGCTCTCCGGCGCGCAATCTCTCCCAGACTCCACCGAGGGAAGAACGATGTCGTTTTGTGCAATCTCCGGCATCTTCACCCTCCTCACCACAGTCATCTGCCGCAAAAAACTCCCTACTCCACGGTGACTGACTTGGCCAGGTTTCTCGGCTGGTCCACGTCGCAGCCGCGACGGACGGCGATGTAATAAGCCAGTAGCTGCAAGGGAACAATCTCGATCAGTGGCACAAGCAATTCGATGGACGGAGGAATCGGGATGACGTGTTCCACCAATCCGCCAATCGTCGTATCGCCTTCCGTGGCGATGGCAATCACCCGGCCCGACCGCGCGGTCACCTCCTGAATGTTCGAGAGGGTCTTCTCATATCGGAGTTTTGACGCTGGATCGGCCTCGTCTCTCGTGGCCAGTACCACTACCGGCAGCGTCTCATCAATCAAAGCGTTGGGCCCGTGCTTCATCTCGCCCGCCGGGTAGCCCTCGGCGTGGATGTAAGAGATTTCCTTGAGCTTCAGCGCGCCTTCGAGAGCGATGGGGAAGTGGATGCCGCGGCCGAGGTAAAGAAAATCCCGCGCTGTCGAAAATTCCTTCGCCAGTTGCTCGCACTGAGCGGAGCAGGAGCGCAGCACTTCCTCGATCTTTCCGGGAACGCGGCTCAACTCTTCGATCAGCGTCACCGACTGCGTCAGATCGAGTTCGCCGCGAAGTTGGCCAAGCTTGAGCGCCAGCAAAAACAACGCCGTCAGTTGCGCGGTGAAAGCCTTCGTTGAAGCCACGCCGATCTCCGGCCCCGCATGTGTGTAAATGGCGCCATGAGCCTCGCGCGCCACCATGGCATCCACCACGTTGCAGATGGCCACGGTCTTCGAACCTAGCGCTTTCATCTCGCGTTGCGCGGCCAGCGTGTCGGCCGAGCAGGTGCTGCAGCAGATGGGCGACGCCGTACCGCCCGGCAAGGCCGGCTGGTTCCTGCTCATCGGCCAGCTCACCGAGGACAAGTTCCTCAAGGAGGTCGAGGGCACAAACGCCAAGGTGGTGCGCACCAACCTGACCGAGGAGCAGGAGAAGCAGCTCAAGGAGGCCTTCGGGGCCAGGAAGCATCAGAAGTAGGCGCTCGCGTCTGCGGCCCACCTCGTCATGAGGTGGGCCCCGGCGCGGTACCTGCGATCCGCTTCGCATTCGGTGGACCGCTCGCGCCAAGCATGAGGCAGGGTGCGGACGAGTAGCGCGCCCTGTGGCGTGCGCCCGATCGCTTGAGAGGGAGGCAGACGTGGCTCTGCGTAT
>CAWJDN010000031.1:0-3761 GCA_963840985.1 uncultured Acidobacteriaceae bacterium | reverse complement strand
GAGCTTGATAACTGTGTCGAGATTGTCGAGAGCAATCTTGTAGCCTTCCAGAATGTGCTCGCGCTCGCGCGCCTTGCGCAGCAGGAAGACTGTGCGCCGCTGAACAACATCTATGCGATGATCGATAAAGCAGCGAATCGCAGCATCGAGTCCCAGCTCCCGCGGCTGCCCGTTGAGCACCGCGAGGAAGATCATGGAGAAGCTCTCCTGCATCTGGGTGTGCTTGTAGAGCTGATTGAGAATAATCTCCGGCTGCGCGCCGCGCTTGAGCTCAATGACGATTCTCATGCCGTCGCGGTCACTCTCATCGCGTACGTCGCCGATGTCGTCAATGGTTTTATCGTTTACCAGCTCGGCGATGCGTTCGATGAGTTTGGATTTGTTTACCTGGTAGGGAATCTCGGTGACGATGATCGCCTGTTTTTCCTTGGTCAGGCTTTCAAGCGCGGTGCGGGCGCGCATGAGGAAGCGGCCGCGGCCGTTCTTGTATGCCTGCGCAATGCCGGACTTGCCATAGAGGAATCCGCCGGTGGGGAAGTCCGGCCCCTGCACGTGCTTGAGCACTTCAGCGAGGCCTGCATCGGGATTCTTGACCAGCTCGATGGCCGCGTTGACAACTTCGGTGAGGTTATGCGGCGGAATGTTGGTGGCCATGCCGACCGCGATTCCGCTGGAACCATTCACGATCAAATTGGGAATGCGCGTGGGCAGCACTGTCGGCTCGAAGGTGGACTCGTCGTAGTTGGGCACGAAGTCCACGGTCTCCATCTCGATGTCGGCCAGCATTTCGCCGGCAATGCGCTCCATGCGGCACTCGGTGTAACGCATGGCAGCAGGCGGGTCGCCGTCCACCGAACCGAAGTTGCCCTGTCCGTCCACCAGCGGATAGCGCAGCGAGAAGGGCTGGGCCATGCGGACTAGAGTGTCGTAGATGGCCGAGTCGCCGTGCGGATGGTACACGCCCATCGCCTGACCCACGACCTTAGCGCACTTGGTGTATTTCTTGTTGTGCTGCAGGCCCATCTCGTTGAGCGTGTAAAGCACGCGGCGATGCACGGGCTTCAATCCGTCGCGGGCATCGGGCAGCGCCCGTCCGATGATCACGCTCATCGAGTAGTCGAGATAAGAGCGGCGCATTTCCTCTTCGATATTTATGGGGATGAGGTTGGCGCTGTTGTGCGGCGGCGCGCCGCCTTCAAGAGGGAGCTGGGGATTCTGATCGTCTGGCATAGAGGTCTTTTCAGGCCCGCCGGAAGGCGGCGGATAAGGTCCGGAAAAAGCGGGGCCGGGCTCCGAGGGCGTGCTTTTATTTTACCTCTTCAAAGAGGGTTTCAGCAAGGTTCAAAGAAAGAAATAAGTCCTTATTTTGCTAGATTTTATGGCTATCATGAGGTGTCTGGATGGAAGTCCGAGACGGCACATGCCAGAAGGCATGTTCTGGGCTTCAAATTCATCCTTTTCCCGCCATTTTTTGCGCTTATTTGGCTCATGCCATCACAGCAATCCCGGTAAACTCAGCACGCAGAAGACTGCCTGCATCAGCAGAATTGTCCCGGCAGCGCCCAGAGCCATCCGTCCCCTTGGCCCTTCATAGGCATCAGCGAAAACCCCGCCGATAAACGTGAGCAAAAACGGCAGCGCCCACAACAGCGGGCTGCCGGGAGCGCCGGTCATCACCAGCACCATCAAAATCAGGGTACACAGCAGCGGCACCATATTGCCGAAATACCATGACTTACGCAGCCCCAGGAACAACGCCAGAGCAGTAGCGGCGGCCACCGTAATTCCGGCGTTCGGCAGTTCGGAGAAGAAACGCCGCGCGGGATCCAGCGATAACCACTGAAAACCAGCCGATGAGCGGAAGAAATAGCTGAAGGCTTCCGGTGAAAAACCATAGCAGGCGAAGACGAAGACCAGCGCGCCGACAATGGCCATGAGCACCACTGGCAAAGTCTGGCTCCTGCGTCCCTCGGCTACCCAAAGCATGGCAGCCAGGCCCAGCATCGCCACCAAGGGCAGCGCGGCGATGTGCGAGGCCGCCGCCAAGCCAAAGGCTGCCGTCAACAGCACAATGCGCGGACGCCACTTGGCGACCGGCCCCTGCATGGCATGAGCGACGCCGATGCAGGTGTAGACGCCGCCATAAACCCCCAGCGCAGCGAGCACGTCCGCGTTGGGCATAACGCAGGCCCTCAGCACAGCCGGAGAAAAGCAGTAGAACCCGAGCGCCGTGTAGCCGCCCAGATTGCCGTAGAGCCTACGCGTCACCCACCACAGGCCCGCGCCCAACAGACACCCGGCCGCGAGAAACGGCAGGCGGAGCAGCAGCAGCGTGTACCTGAGCTGGTGGCGCAACTCCCACGTGGAAAGCTCGCCGCCCGCCTGCACCACTTTGTCTTCGGGCTTGCGGAAATGGTCCAACCCCCGCTCTACCAGCAGGTTCAGCGTCAGCGGCAGCCCAGCGAGCCGGTAGGCCAGAATTCCATCGTGAATGTTGCCGCAACTGGTAAAGTAGCCAGCCAGTTGCGACGACCGTTCCCACATCTCTCGCCCACAACGCGCATATTGGTAATCGCGATCGGTCAGCGTCTGGTGACCGGTAAGCCACAACCCCTGTACGAGAAATACGGCCAGCAACCCTGCGGCAATGCGCTGCGGCAGATTGAATTGGAAGCGGCGAATTCGTTGAAAGCGGCAGGTCATCATGCTCCGGGCAACCCTACCAGTCTAAACGGCGAGTCGCGGTGATCACATTACCCTTAAGTTTTCCTCTTTGCACGACCCGCTATTTTTCTCCCGGTGCGGGCATTTCGCCGATGTTACCCTTTCTCCATGGCAGAATGCCTTCAAACCGAAAGGCTCATCCTGCGGCAGTGGCAAGAATCGGATCGCCAGCCGTTTCGTGACCTGAATGCGGATCCGTGCGTAATGGAATTTATGCCTGGCCGGTTGACCCCGGAAGCTTCAGACGAATTGATGGAGCGCGTCCAACGGCACTTTGAGATTCACGGCTTTGGCCTCTTTGCGGCAGAGCTTCGCATGGATCATTCCTTCCTCGGCTTCATCGGCCAATCCATCCCCAGTTTCGATGCATCTTTTATGCCTGCTGTTGAGGTTGGCTGGCGGATCGCAGCTCGGCATTGGGGCAAAGGGTTGGCAACCGAAGGCGCACGCGAAGTACTGCGATTTGGCTTTGAGTCCGTCGGACTCGACAGCGTCGTCTCGTTCACTGTTCCTGGAAACGTCCGCTCGCTCCGGATCATGGAAAAACTTGGCATGACGCACGATCCGGCTGACGATTTCGATCACCCGCGACTGCCCGTAGGCCATGCCTTGCAGCACCATGTGCTTTACCGCCTTCATCGCAAGGAGTGGAATAAACTCCGTCTGCTGAACTGCTAGCCCGTTCGCTACGGTTATCCTCTGTTCTCAAGGTGATGCGTTAACCTTTTCATTCATGATGCTCCCGGCGCAACCGCTTTACTCCACAAACCGCTTGACACTACACTGGTGAAGCTATGCTGACACGCCGCCGCTTTGTCATGAATTCCGCCGCCTGCGCCTCACTCACTCTCGCCTGTAAAACACGTTTCGCCCTGGCGCAAACCGCGAACGTCTATCGCAACCCCATCCTTGGCGGCGATCATCCTGACGCCAGCCCCATTCGCGTCGGCGATGACTTCTACCTTACTCACTCCAGTTTTGATTACGCGCCCGGGCTGCTCATCTGGCACTCGCGCGACCTGGTAAACTGGCAACCC
>CAWJDN010000030.1:0-15772 GCA_963840985.1 uncultured Acidobacteriaceae bacterium | reverse complement strand
GACAGATTGCACGTTCAAAGCGACAGGGAGAGGGAGTGGGTATGGCGTCAAATGAGATGCATCGCGAATCGATGACGGTTGCTGAGACTGCACGGGTGCTACAGGTTCCGATAACGCCAGAGCCGTTTGTGGATGCAACGCGGGCCGCAGAATGGTTGGGAATAACCTCCCGCCGTCTGCTTGAAATGGCTCGCGCAGGCCAGATTCCGGCTTATCCGTTGGGTACGGGTTCCCGGAAGACTTGGCGGTTTCGGTTGCAGGAAATCAGCACAGCAATCATGCGCAAGAGGTAGGATTTTGTCCATTTCTGTGCAAATTCGAGTGTATAGCGGGTCCAGACTCGGGGCACTGCGGAAAAGTGTTTCCATTGTTGCCGGAATGAAGAATAATCGAATTCAGGCAGTCTCCAGCGCCACAAAGGAGACGATCTGAAATGGCGCAACGGGGATGGATTACCAAGCACGACCGCAAGAAGAAAGGATCAGTCTGGGTGTATCACTGGTACGTCGTCAAGCCTGAAACCGGTAGGAAGGCCGAACACACCTGCGTGGTGGGTTCGGTCGCCAGCTTTCCGCGTGAGAAGGATGCGTGGCTTGAGATTGACCGACGGCACATCAAACCGCAACTCGACCGGGGCGCAATCCGCACTGGCCGCTTAACCTTCGGCGATCTTGTTGCCAGCTACATGGAGAACGGAATGACGAAGCTGGCGGTGACGACTCAATACACCGTGAAGCACTACGTCAACGACTACCTGCTTCCTCGTTGGGGTGCGAGCCTAGCTCTCGACATCCAGCCGCTCGAAATTGAGCTATGGCTCGGATCGTTAAAACACTCGAATCCGACGAAGGACAAAATCCGGCGCATCATGTCCGTGATCTACACACGGGCGCAGAAGTACGGGCTTGTGCCGCGCAGCGATTCGTCGAATCCGGTGAAGTGGGTTGAGCAATCGGCGAAGTCCAGCTACAAACCAATCGTGCTGGACCCTGCTACCGCCGCCAAAATCTTCGAGCAATTGTCCGGGTTTGAATTGGCTCTGACGATCCTCGTAGCGGCAACCGGCGTACGCATCAGTGAGGCGATGGGCTTGAAATGGGAGGACATTGACTACCAGAACAAGCAAATCAACCTTCGCCGGGTCTGGGTTAGCGACACAATCGTGGAGAAGATGAAGACGGAAGACTCCGAGGCTCCCGTACCGCTCACCGATCTGCTGGCCAAGTACCTGAGGGACTGGCAGCGGGAGACGGTTTACGGACGGCCAAGCGATTGGGTGTTTGCCAGCGCACAGAAGAAGGGGAAGACTCCGAGGTCGAGCAGCGTTCTGACTTGGGACCATCTTCGTCCGGCAGCGATTGCAGCCGGGGTGAAGCTCAAGAAGGGGCAACGGTTCGGCTTCCACAACTTCCGGCACGGATTGGCAAGTTGGCTGGTCAATCAGGGAACGGACATAAAAACGGTTCAAGGGCTTCTACGCCATGCCAACGTCTCGACCACGCTCGGGCTGTACGCTCACCGGGTAAATTCGTCGATGTTGGCCGCGCAGGACTCGATGATGCGGGCGTTGCAGCCCGAATCGCCGACCGTTCAATAGGGTGTAGGAACCGCGAAAACGGATGCAGGTGACGTTTTGCAGGTGAAAAATTCAGAGCCTTCCATCTAAGTTATTGATTTTAATGGTAGGCACGACTGGACTCGAACCAGCGACCTCTTCCGTGTCAAGGAAGCGCTCTAACCAACTGAGCTACGCGCCTGCAATGCAACTTAAGGTAGTCTATCAGGAACAGGGCGACGCGAAAAGTTGGGCGGGCGATGCTCGCGATACTGTACCATCATTGTTTGCACCCTTTAATCCGACATGAAAGACATTGTAAGCAATCGGCTCAACCGATTCCGCACCGCGCCCAACCTGCTCACGCTGTTGCGCATCTGCCTGGTGCCGCTGCTGGTGACCGCCGTTCTGGACAACCACTTTACGCTTGGTTTTGGCCTCTTCGTGGTTGCCGGTTTGACCGACGCGCTGGACGGCTTGCTGGCTCGTATGCTCAAGCAGTACACCATGCTGGGCCAGTATCTTGACCCGGTGGCCGACAAGCTGTTGCTGAGCACGCTCTTCCTGGTGCTCACGCACATGGGGCTGATACCGATGCGGGTGACGGTGCTGGTCATCGGCAGGGATGTGGGGATTCTGGTGGTGTCGGCCATTCTGTATGCGGCCACGGGACGGCGTGACTTCGGCCCCAGTCTCCTGGGCAAGGCCAATACGCTGGTTCAGGTGGCCGCAGTAACAGCCGTGCTGCTGCAGGCCATGTTGCTGGATCAACACATCACTGCCCGCTGGGTGGCGATCTTCGAGCAATGGGCGCTATGGGCCACCATGGCGCTAACCATCACCTCAGGGCTGCATTACTCTTGGACTGCGGCCCGGCGTGTAGGCGCTCAGGGAAACAGCGGCCAAGGCATCATCGGCCACGGCGGCAAATAATCAGACCACGCCCTCACGACTCTCCAGCCTCTTAAGCTGGCGCGCATCCTCTTCCGTCCCCGGTGAGCCAGGGGCGGAGTGGTGCTTCAGGAGTCTTCAAGGCTGGGTTCTGGTTCGGCGGTTTCTTCAATCTCCATGTCGCGAAACTCCTCGGAGTCAAAGACCTCGCCACAATCCTGGCACTCGACGAATTCGCTGTCATCGTGCCGGGAAACGACTCTTACCCTGGGATGTTTACAAACGGTTGCCATCGGTCGTGGTGTCGGTGGAATAACTACTCTTACCGCCAGATTGTAGCGGCATTTTCCCCAATTTGGAACCGATTTTTGTTGAATTTGTTTGTCCGCCGGCGATTTTTCCGTCCGGCGGGCCCGGATTCTACTTCAGATTGTGCTTGATCTCCTCGGCCAGGAAGCGCCCGGTGTTCTTGGCCTTGACCTCATCCGAGGGGACATGGCCGCCATTGTTGAGCGGGAGTTTTCTGCTGATGAACTGCAGAATCGGCTTATGGTCGTTGCGGTTCGACAGCGTGACATCCACAATGATGTAAGGCGGCATCAGGCCTCCGGATTTGAACTCGGTGATCTTGCACTCCAGCACCACCGCGTTGGGATCGGAAATCGTGCCGCCATCCTCAACCACTGTCTCGAAGACGCCCTTCTTGGCCAGCTCCGCGCGCAGATCGTCGTAGGAATACTTCAGGTATTCGGCCGACAGGGAGACGTTGTCGGTCTTGGTCAGGTGCTTCACTTCCACAACCTTGTATTTCGCCTGGGCGTTCCCTTTGGGCGCGGTCAGAACCGAAACCGCGAACAATAGGGCGACCAGAATCAACCACGAAGCATAGCGTTTCATCGCAACCTTCCTGTGGGCTCCGAATCCTCTTAAAGTATTGGATTCGCTCAGGTTACGCAAGGCCAAGCCTGCAACCCCGGGCTAGCGCCGTCATGCCGCCAGATCCTTGCTCTATGGATATCCGCGGGGACATTTCGCGTACTGTCCCCGCAATTCTCGTTGGTGGTTCCAAGGCTAGTGACGCATTCAGCCGTTACGAAGTGACAGCTATCACGCTTACGGCAGGACGAATCTGGAGAAATTTTAGCCAGGGCTTGTAATTCCGACAGAAAAGGTCGTATACTAAATACGGACTGAAGAAGTCGTATATTCAATGCTCAAATTGACCAAAAAAGCGGATTACGGCCTGATGGCGCTCAAGTACCTGGCCGAGCACCCGGAAACCGTTGCGCTCAGCGCCAAGGACGTGGCTGACGCCTACGGGATTCCGGCGCAACTGCTGGCCAAAATCCTGCAGCAGTTGACCAAATCCGGGCTGCTGCGCTCCCACGCCGGAATGAACGGCGGCTACGCGCTGGCCAGGGAGGCGCGCTCGATTTCGGCCTATGAGGTCATTTTGTCCATTGATGGACCGTTTTTTATCACCTCCTGCACCAAGGGCAAGACCGGCTGCGAGCTGGGGTCGAGCTGCACCATCAAGGAGCCGCTGGCGCGGGTGAACGAGACCATTGCCGGAGTCCTGAAGAGCATAAGCATTCAGGATCTGGCGGAATATGAACAGCCGGTGGGCCGGGAGCACGGAGAGCAAATACAGGTCGCTGTCGGGCTTGTTGCATTAACGCGGTAAGAAGAAGATTTCCCCCTCCGGGCCGTATTGGGCAGAGCCCGGAAAAGCAAACGATGAGGATGGAGACGATATGAGCACATTTGTCAGCCAGGTAGAAGTGCCGAAGGGCGTACACCTGCCAATTTATATGGACAACCACGCCACCACCCCGCTGGACCCGCGGGTTCTGGAGGCGATGATGCCCTACTTCACCACCAAGTTCGGCAACGCGGCCAGCCGCAACCACTCCTTTGGATGGGAGGCCGAGCAGGCTGTGGAGACGGCGCGCGAGCAGATTGCGCAGCTGATCGGCGCCACCGCCAAGGAGATTATCTTCACCAGCGGTGCCACCGAAAGCGACAACCTGGCCATCAAAGGCATCGCCGAGATGTATCGCGAGCGCGGCAATCACATCATCACCCAGGTCACCGAGCACAAAGCCATTCTGGACACCTGCAAGCGGATGGAGAAGCTTGGGCTTAGAGTTACCTATCTTCCGGTGAAGGCCGACGGGCTGATCGACATGGACGACTTGCGGCGGGCCATGGACGACAAAACCATCCTGGTCACGATCATGGCCGCCAACAACGAGATCGGTGTGCTGCAACCCATCGCCGAAATCGGCAAACTCTGTCATGAGCGGGGCGTGCTCTTCCACACCGACGCGGTGCAGGCGCTGGGCAAGGTTCCCATCGACGTGATCGCCGACAACATCGACGTGCTCTCGATTTCCGCGCACAAGCTATACGGGCCCAAGGGAGTGGGCGCGCTCTACGTCAGGCGGCGCAATCCGCGCGTGCAGATCGCGGCGCTGATTGACGGCGGCGGACACGAACGCGGCATGAGGTCCGGCACGCTGAACGTCCCCGGCATCGTCGGTCTGGGTAAGGCCTGCGCGTTAGCCCAGACAGAAATGGCTGCGGAAGCCGCGCGCCTGAGTGGTTTGCGCGACAGGCTCAAGGACAAGCTCGAAGCGGCGCTCGACTACGTTCACGTGAACGGCTCCATAGATCATCGCCTGCCAGGCAACCTGAACATGAGCTTTGTCTACGTTGAAGGCGAGTCGCTGCTGATGGGCATCAACGACATTGCGGTTTCCAGCGGCTCGGCCTGTACCTCGGCGACGCTGGAGCCATCCTATGTTCTGAAGGCTTTGGGATTGGGCGACGATGTAGCGCACAGCTCCATCAGATTTGGATTAGGCCGCTTCAACACTCAGGCCGAGGTGGACTACGTGGCCGACAAGGTCATCGAAGTTGTCAAGCATCTGCGCAAACTTTCACCGCTCTACGAAATGGTGCAGGACGGCATTGACCTGACGAAGATTCAATGGGCGGCGCACTAAGATATTGAGTCGGCGAGGTCGTCAGCTGAATCCAAAGAGAGTTAAGCGGCTTTCCCCCGCAAAAGGAGCAACACATGGCATACAGTGACAAGGTGATTGACCACTACAACAATCCGCGCAACGTGGGCCAACTGGACAAGAGCTCGACGGAGGTCGGCACGGGTCTGGTGGGCGCGCCGGAGTGCGGCGACGTAATGCGCCTGCAAATCCGCGTCAATCCCGAGACGCAGGTCATCGAAGAAGCCAAGTTCAAGACCTTTGGCTGCGGCTCGGCGATTGCGAGTTCTTCTCTCGCCACCGAATGGATCAAGGGCCGCACCGTGGACGACGCTCTCGGCATTAAGAACACCGACATCGTGAAGGAACTCTCGCTGCCCCCGGTGAAGATTCATTGTTCGGTGTTGGCCGAGGATGCGATTCGCGCGGCCATCGGCGACTGGAAGAAGAAAAACGGCAATGCGCAGACGGCCGAAACCGAAGCTGTTGCTGTGGCGCAATAACGAAGAGGCAATTATGTCGAACGTCGTGACGATCGGAACTTCGCCCGCGCAAGAGGCAATCGTGGCGCAGCCGCAGGCACCTGCGGTGCGGCAGACACTGCCTTCGGCGAATACAGAAGCTCCGCAGCAAGGATTGCAAATAACGGCAAAAGCCATCAAGCACATACGCGCGGCCATGGCAAAAGAAGGCATCTCGCCCACAGTAGGAGGACTGCGCCTGGGCGTGATGGGCGGAGGCTGCTCCGGGCTTTCTTACTCGATTAAATTCGATACGCAACCCCGTGAGCGCGACCGCATCTTTGAGTTCGACGGTGTACGCGTCTTTGTCGATCCCAAGTCATTTCTTTACTTGCACGGCATGACGCTGGACTACGAAGAGACGCTGATGCGCCAGGGATTCAACTTCATCAACCCCAACTCCACGCGTTCCTGCGGTTGCGGTTCGTCGTTTTCATCGTAAGTTTTAGTAAGTGTGAGACCATGTTCAAGGTTGTTGATTCAGCGGTACCCGTAGCCTGTTGGTCGTGTTCCATTGGCCACAACGACTCCACATTGTTTTGCCCGCATTGCAGCAAGATTCAACCCCCGCCCGGCGGAGATTATTTTTCTGTCTTCAGCCTGGAGCCAAAGCTCAATCTCGATCTCTCCGCGCTGGAGCACGAGTTTCATCGCCTCAGCCGCAAGCTGCATCCCGACCGCTTTGCACGCGCTCTGGAAAATGAAAAGCAATGGAGCCTGGCTGACACCGCCCTGCTCAACGACGCCTATCGCACTCTCAAGGACCCTATCCGCCGCACCGAGTACCTGCTCAAGCTGCTGGGCGCAGAGATCGGCGAAGGCCACGCAAGCAAAGAAGAAATCAGCGCGCGCGTCCCGGCCGATCTGCTGGAAGAGGTCTTCGAACTGAACATGCAGCTCGAAGAGATGCGCTCGGCCCGTGTGACAGGCGAAGCAGATCCAACTCTACAGGTCAGCCTGGAACAGGCCAAGAGGAAATTCGACGTTATGCTGGAGACGGTGGACGAGGATTTGCGCGCTCAGTGGCAAGTTTGGGATTTGGGAAACGTTGCCGCGCGGCAAGCGTCGCAAAAAAAACTGGTGGCCTTGCTCGACCGCCGGCGCTACCTCAGCAATCTGGTCCGCGACGTGAAAGAAGTTTTAGGAGCATGAAAGAAAAATGTCGGAAGGACGCGTAGTCGGAATCGATCTGGGAACCACCAACTCACTGGTCGCCTACATGGAGGGCGATACGCCAGTGGTGATTCCCGGCGTCGACGGCTCGAATCTGGTGCCGTCGGTGGTGGCGCTCGATCCAATTCCGGTCCACATTCCTGCAAATGGCGGCTATCGGCCTACGGTCACCGTGGGCAACAGTGCGCGAAAAGCGCTCATCCAAACTCCGGAGCGGGTGATCTACTCCGTCAAACGGCTGATGGGCCGCGGCTTCGAAGAGATTCAGGAAGAATTGAAGCTCTTCCCCTTCCGCTTGGCCAACGACACTGAAGTTGGTGAAGTTCCGCGCATTCAGTTGGGCGAGCTTCGCTTTACCCCACCGGAAATATCCGCCTACATTCTGCGCCAACTCAAGCGCAACGCCGAACGTTTCTTCTCGGCGCCGGTTACGCAGGCGGTCATCACCGTGCCCGCCTACTTCAACGACGCACAGCGCCAGGCCACGAAAGACGCGGGCCGCATGGCTGGGCTTGAAGTGTTGCGGCTGGTGAATGAGCCGACCGCGGCGGCGCTGGCTTATGGCCTCGATCGCGCCAAGACCGGCACGATTGCGGTTTACGATCTGGGCGGCGGAACTTTTGATATTTCCATCCTCAAGCTGCGCGAAGGCATCTTCGAGGTGCAGTCCACCAACGGCGACACGCATTTGGGCGGCGACGACATCGACAACCTGCTGCTGGCCATCGCGCTCAACGAGATTCACGCCGAGCATGGCATCGATCTGCGCCTGCATCCGGGCGCGGTGCAGGCTGTGCGCAAGGCCGCCATCGAGATCAAGATACTGCTTTCCACCGAGTCGATCGCGCACTTCGACATCGAGTTGCCCAACGGCGACCGCTATCAGCGCGAAATTCCTCGAGCAGTCTTCGAGATGCTCATCGAGCCGGTGCTCAAGCGCACGGTCAGCCCGTGCAAGCAAGCACTCGCTGACGCCGGCATCACTCCCGAGCAGATCGACGAAGTGGTGCTGGTGGGCGGTTCCACGCGCATCCCCGCGGTGCGTCAACTGGTCGATGAACTTTTTCACCTCACCGCTCGCGGCAAGCGCCCGCACACAGAACTCAATCCCGACGAAGTCGTGGCGTTGGGCGCGGCGGTGCAGGCCGACATTCTCTCCGGCGCCTCAAAATCAACTGAAGAAATGCTGCTGCTCGACGTAACTCCGCTCTCGCTGGGTATCGAGGCGCTGGGCGGAACGGTGGCGCGCATCATTCAGCGCAACTCCACGGTTCCCGCATCGGCCACCGAGCACTTCACAACCGGCGTTGATGGCCAGACCAACGTCGCTATTCATGTTGTGCAGGGCGAGAGGGAACTGGCCGCCGATTGCCGTTCATTGGCGCGGTTTGACCTCAAAGGCATTCCGCCGATGAGCGCCGGATTGCCGCGCATCGAAGTGAAATTTCTCATTGATGCCGACGGCATTCTGCACGTCACGGCGCGCGAGCAGCGCAGCGGGCAGGCGGCGCAGATTGAAGTGAAGCCGACGTATGGCCTCACCGACGAGCAAGTCGAGAGCATGATTCTGGATTCCTTCGACAACGCCGAGGCTGACTTTGCCAAGCGGTTGCTGATCGAGGCGCGCAACGAGGCGGAGACGATTCTGGCGGCGGTTGAGCGCGCGCCGCAGAGTCCGGCATGGGCGCAGTTGACCGGCGACGAGAAGACAGCTATCAAGCTGGCCCGCGACTACCTGAACAAAGTGAAACAGAGCGAGAATGCCGCCGCAATCCGCGAGGCTACGCTGATTCTCGACCACGCCACGCGCCGCTTTGCGGAGTTGATGATGGAGGCTGCCGTCTCCAGCGCCCTGACTGGCAAGACGATGGGCGCGGCAAACAAAGAACTGGCCGAGGTCGTAACCGCGCCGCACGCCATGGCGCCGGCGGAGTTCAAGTGAAGCAGATCAGTAAGTTAGTAGGAGGCAGGAGTTTATGAGCGAACCAACCGAAAAAAACATTCCCGCAGATAAACTCGTGCGCGTCACATTTCAGCCCGAGGGAAATACGGTGGAGTTCGAATTCGGAACCATGCCCTACGAGCATCATGGCAAGCCGATGTCGTTTCTCGACGTGGCGGAGAACCACGGCGTCTTTCTCGATCACGCCTGCGGCGGTGTCTGCGCCTGCACCACCTGCCACCTGTGGATCAAGGATCAGGCGGGCATCAGCGAGGCCGACGACGACGAGCTGGACCGGCTGGACATGGCTGCCGACCAGCAGTTGAATTCGCGGCTGGGCTGCCAGGCTGTCATCACCCGTCCAGGCGATTATGTGGTTGAGATTCCGAGATGGAACCGCAACTATGTCTCCGAGGGCAAGCCGTTGGCTTTGGCCGAAGAGAAGTAAGGAGAGCCACGATGCCGCGCGAGATTCACTGGACCGACGCCGAGGAGATCGGCATTCAGCTGGCTGAGAAGTTTCCCGCCATGGATCCGTTGACGGTGCGCTTCACCGATCTGCACTGCTTCGTAACGGAGTTGGAGGGCTTTGCCGACGACCCGGCGAAATCGAACGAGGCGCGTCTGGAGGCAATTCAGATGGCCTGGCACGAGGAGTTTGAGGACGCGAAAGGATAGACGCTGCTGATTGGTAGCCGCGTGTTTCTTGAGACCAATATCTAATACCGCTCGTAATTCTCCTGCTCACTCCAGCCAAACGCGCCTTCAAAGTGCTGAAACTCCTTCTTTTCGCCGGGTACCATGTAGACGCTGAGTACATCGAAGCGCACCGGCGGGGCTGTCTCCTGAGGCAATTGGCGGACGTACTGGCGGGCCAGACGGCGGAGGATATTGCGCTTGTGGGAGTCGACGGCAATCTCGGCCGGACTGGCGTCACGGGCTGTGCGGGTCTTCACCTCGACAATACACAGCATCGGCCCCTGCCAGGCAATCAGGTCCACATCGCCGGGCAAGTCTCCCGACGACCAGCGCCGTGCCACGACTATGTAGCCCTTGCGGCGCAGGTGGAAGAAGGCCGCGTTCTCGCCTTCGATGCCGGTGACCAGGTGGGCGGCCAGGCCTTCGGACCCTCCTCGCCGTCGCGCCACCCATCCCAGTCCGGCCAACGCGCGTTCCTCGCAGCCGATTCGCATTAGCGCAAACCATCCCATGGCATACCATTCTCTCGCCGGATGAGCGAAAGGCGCAAATCGGGATTGACAGACAGCTACTGAAAAGCGGCCCCTGTCTTTCAATCCCGATTTTTCCGTCAGCAAGGTTGCGTTTGCGCTGACTTATGCCTGTGCATGTTCCTTTTCCGCCAGCGTAATCGACTCCTCGAGAATATCGAGGGCGACAGCGGCTTCCTGCTCATTGACGATGAGCGGCGGGCTAAGCCGCAACGTGGTTTCGCCGCAGCCCAGCACCATCAGGCCGCGCTCGAAGGCCAACGTCTCCACGCGATTGCGCAGAGCGGTGGCGGGCTCGCGAGTAGCCTTGTCCTTCACCAGCTCGATGCCGATCATCAGGCCGCGTCCGCGCACGTCGCCCACCAGAGGATGAGTTTTTTTCCAGCCGTTGACCCGCTGCAACATCAACGCGCCCACGCGGGCGGCGTTGGCCATCCCCTCGCGTTCGATGATGTCCAGCGTAACCATGGCGGCGGCGATGGAGACCGGATTGCCGCCAAAGGTGGAGGCGTGCGAGCCCGGCGCCCAGTTCATAACCTCCGCGCGGCTCATGCAGATGCCCAGCGGCATTCCTGAAGCAATGCCCTTGGCGATGCAGACGATGTCCGGCTCCACGCCGGAGTGCTCGATGGCCCACCACTTGCCGGTCCGGCCCATGCCGCATTGCACCTCGTCCACCACCAGCAGAATGCCGTGCCGGTCGCAGATCGCGCGCAGCTCGCGCAAGAAGTTGTCGGGAGCCACCACGTAGCCGCCCTCGCCCTGAATCGGCTCGAGAACAATGGCGGCCACCTCCTCGGGAGGAAGAACGGTCTTGAATAGCTTTTCCTCGATGTAGCGCGCGCAACCCAGGCTGAAAGCTTCTTCTTCCTGCGCGCCGCCGGAGCAGCCGCGATATGCGTATGGGAAGCGCACGTGCGTCACGCCGGGAACCAGCGGCGAAAAACGGCGTTTTTGCTGCGGCTTGGAGCCGGTCAGCGACAACGCGCCCATGGTACGGCCGTGGAAGGCGCCCAGAAAGGCGATGATGTTCTGGCGGCCGGTGTGGTAGCGCGCCAGTTTGAGGGCGCATTCAATGGCCTCGGCGCCGGAGTTGCCGTAGAAAAATTTGTGCGGTCCGGGCATGGGGGCGATGGCCGAGAGCCGGTCAGCCAGATCGGTCATCAACTCGCAGTAGAAGTCGGTTCCGGAAATGTGCAGCAGTTCAGCGGCCTGCTTTTGGATTGCGGCGACCACTTCGGGGTGGCAATGGCCGGTGGAGACCGACGCGATGCCCGCCGCGAAGTCGAGAAATTGGTTGCCGTCCGCGTCTTCCACGCGGATGCCGCGGCCGCGCTTGGCCACCAGAGGATAAGAGCGCGTATAGCTGGGCGAGATGAGCCGGTCATCGGCGGCGACAGCGGCCTTGGCCTTCGGTCCTGGCAAAGGACAGACGATCTTTGGCCCATATTGTGCGTGCATTTCTTGCTTAGTCATTTCTTTATCTCCTCGACGGATTCGGTTGTGCGGCCCTGTAACATCATTTCGATGCCCGGTCGCGGATCCCATTGGGATTGGGATCGTCCAGTTCTCTTCGCCCTCAGGACGAAATATAGTTGGAGAGTATCTTCGGCGGAATTGACCTAATCGCCGCCGAAGAGGCTAGGTCGAGGGGCGGCGGAAAACACGCACAGTTGGTGTGGCGGGTATAAGCCTCGCGCGCGCGACCGCGACCAGCGCCTGGTGGCCGGTGCAAGCAGTCGATGTGTAGCGCGCATGTACATGAAATCTCCGCTTATCTGAGGATAAAACATATTAGCGGGTGTTGTACAGCAAATCCGTTGTGCTAAGCACGCGACAGAAATCGTGGAATCGGTCACAAATGGAGAATATAGACGGGGGCTATGGCTGCGAGTGCAACTCCAGCTTGCAACGCAAGGACATACAGCGCTTGTTTTGGCGCCCGCGGAAGCCACTTGATAGCAAAGAATGCCACCACCGGTATCTGTCCAGCCATGAGGATCTGCCATAGATGAGCAGCGGCGCCCTCATCGGCCTCACGGGCAACACCGTAAATTGCAATGTGACCAAGCACAATCCCCAGGGCGGTGAGCGACATTGCCAGGGGAAGAAAGGCGCTTGGCTGCTTCATCGATGGGATATTCATTGGGGAACCTCCAGCACGGCTTTCGCGCCGCACCATTGCAGTTCAGTCTATCAAAGAGCAGATCAGATATGGATGACGGGCAAGCCGGAACCAGCCCCTGCTCTCAACGCCGGATAAGTCCCATAACCGCGAGAATGCCTCAGCTCTCGGGAGTATCTGAACGCCTCACCATGTAGCATGGAATCAGCCCCATGACGAACTCCCCTCTGCATTCGGGAAAGAAAGCGGTCACCACGGCCTCCATCGTGCTGTCCTTTGCCTGCGTGTATTTTTTCTGGGGTTCTACCTATACGGCCATCAGCATCGGAGCGGCCCTGATGCCGGCGCTGCTGCTCTCCGGCACGCGGTTTCTGATTGCCGGCGCGATTCTGCTTGCCTGGTGCCGCTGGCGTGGACTGCGCATCTTATGGCCGTCAAGAACCATGCTGATCCTCGGCATGGTCGGGTTCTTCCTGCTCTGCGGAAGCAATGTGACCCTGGTCTACGCGGAAAAAACCGTCCCCAGCGGATTGGCTTCTCTAGTACTGGCGGTGACTCCGCTCTTTATTGCGCTGGCTGAGATGCTGCTTCCCGGCGGCGAGCCATTGCCGATGCGCGGCTGGCTGGGCATGGCGCTGGGTTTTGCCGGCTTGGCGGCTCTGGTGTGGCCCTCGCTGCACTCTGGTTTTGCCGGGGACTTCACGCGCCTCGTGGCCATCGGTGCACTGCTGGCCGGAGCGCTCGCCTGGACCATCGGCAGCATCCTCTCGCGCCACGCGCGCCTGCCGGTCAACAGCTTTGTGGCCGCGGCCTGGCAAATGCTGATCGCCGGCGCCATCTGCACCCTGCTGGGCACCGCGCTGGGTCAATGGCCCGACTTCCACGTGAATCTAGCTTCGGTTAGCTCGCAGGCCTGGCTCATCACCGGCGGCTCGCTTGTGGGCTACTCCGCCTTCGTCTACCTGCTGGAGCATGTGCCGGTGGCCAAGGTCGCTTCCTATTGCTATGTGAACCCTGTAGTCGCGGTGCTGCTGGGAATCGCCCTGCTCCACGAACGCCCCGAGCGCGCCGAGTTTGCCGGCATGGCGGCCATCGTAGTGGCTGTTTTTCTGCTGACGACATCGCATGTCAAAGTCAAAGGCGCGCCGCTACCCGGCGAATCCCGTCCCGCCGAGGAACTGGAGCCGCCGCTCGCCGAGTGATGATTTTGAAAGGTACACGGACTTGAAGGGTACGGGCTTTATTGATGACTGCATAAGTAATGTCCGCATAACGCGCCGGAGGCGCAGAGTTGGTTAGCCCCGCGCTTCACTGGGGTCCCCAAGAAATGGTCTTTGTTTCTTGGGGTGGTAGCGTGGGGAAAGTGGATTCCACATAAGCGCGCCGGAGGCGCAGTGTTTGTTAGCCCCGCGCTTTAGCGTGGGGAAAGCGGATTCCACAGGTTCACTCCGGAGTCCCGTAGGGACGGCGCAAGGACATTATTTGTGCAGGAACCAATAGCCCCTGAGGGAACCTTGATTCAAACTGCTACCCTGTAAACGATAAGGAGAACATACACCATGCTCAGACTACTGGTTCAATGGCTCTTGAGCGCCTGTGCCCTGCTAGTTGTTTCCAACCTCGTATCCGGCTTCTATGTGAACGGACTGGGTTCGGCGCTGGCGGCTGCCTTGATCATCGGCCTGCTCAACGCGACGATCGGCTTTTTCCTCAAGGTTGTCACTTTTCCCATCAGCATCCTCACCCTGGGAATCTTCCTGCTCGTCATTAATGGATTGATGATCCTGCTGGCGTCAAAGCTGGTGCATGGCTTCCACGTGCGCGGTTTCGCTCCAGCCTTCTGGGGAGCGGTGGTGCTGGCCCTGTTGGGCATGCTCATCCGCGCGGTCACCAAAGGCGCGTAAGCCGATGTGCGCTGCTTGGGAACAAAACCACTCCCGGCGGTGTCTATCTATGTCATGGACCCATTTTGTTTACGCGTGCTAATCGCCCCAGCGATGGCCAGCCTGTTTCTGGTGCTGAGTCTCTGCGCTTTTGTGGTGCAAAAACCAACGCCGGTGGGGATGCATCTTCAGATGCTAAGGATACAGAGACATGCCAACTGGCGTGAGTGCGAAGACGACATGCCTATCTTTGTCATAATTCATAAAAATGGAAGTGTATTTATACGCCAAACACAGGAGAGCCCCAGCGATCTAGCCCCTACAATTGCGCTAATCATGTCGAACCGCGAGTCAGAAAGAGCTGTTTATGTAATGCCTGATTCCGATGTCCCATTTTCGCTAGTGGCTGGAATCTACGATAGAATCGCCAGTTCCACTACGAATCTCCACGTTTTCCTGATGACGGAACGGATCAAAGGACTTGCAGAGTCAAACGATGTACATGAGATGCACTGGGGTATCTGCGATTTTGAATGGCCGGAGAATGGATATAAAGCCGAAAGCTGGTATGCCAAACCCACGACTCCGCTTGAATATTGATCTGACTCAGTTCGCCATCCGCATCTCTTCCCGCAAAACCCGGCGCAGCGTCTCTTCCAACTTCGGCGCTTTGCCTTCCACGTGCTGACGCAGGGCTTCGTTGATGAGCGTCTGGTATCCAGTTGCTCCGCCAGAGGCACCGGACTCTTTCAGGAAGTGATCCACCAAATCCTCATCCAGGCGAATCGTAATGCGCGTCTTGCCGCGCGGCTCCGGCTCCGGGGGGGCAATCCGGCCTCGCTTGCCTTTACTGAAATCGTAACTCTGCTTCATCTGTGCTCCTCGTATTGCCTGTGCTCATGCGCCTCTGCCGGGCGTGCGGAAAGGATGCGAATCTTGCTGCCGCGATAGCAGTAAACCACCACTAAAACCCTCCCCTTCACGCCCATTCCAATCGAGACATACCGCAATTCATGCGGGTCCGATTCATCGTCCATGTTCGTAATTGCAAAATAGTCCTCGAAGACCGGCTCCGCCTCAGCAAAGCGAACCCCATGCTTTCTGAAATTTGACTCATCCTTGCGTGGATCCCAGTCGCAGTTCATGCTCGCCTCATTATATGCACAATGTGTACATACTGCAATAGCCCCGCCTTAGTATTTAGTGTGTGGTGTCGAGTGCTTAAGGCAGAGTCGTTTCAGGTCGATTTTGGGGCGATGCCGGAGGAGTCGGCAGAGCGACGCCCTTCTTCGCAACCGTCGGCTTGCCATGCTGGACCGGTGTCTTTGCGGCAGGCTTGGCCGTCTCAGGCGCAATCGCTGCTGGATGCACCACCATCGGATGTTCGACGATTGGCCCGTTGAGCGTCTGCGGCGTGCGCATGGCTCCGGCGCTGGAAAAGCCGCCTA
>CAWJDN010000029.1:0-3513 GCA_963840985.1 uncultured Acidobacteriaceae bacterium | reverse complement strand
AATTGGCGGAGATGAACCATGAATGTTCGACGATGCCTGGCAAATTAAGATTCTTCTCGTTGTCGAGCAGTGTTCGAAGCACGTGGTTTCGGATGAACTCGGAGCCGGATTCCGACAGGATGGTGTAACTCTTGCCGGAACCCCGGCGATAGACGGTCTGAACGGTCATTTCAGCCGCAGGATGGGTTTCGTCTTTGCCCCGGTAGAGGGCGTAGTGCTCGGTGACGGTATAGCTTTCTACATGGTCGATTCTGGCTTTTACAGCGGCATCGACCTGCCCAATGACCAAAGCGGGGTCCGGATGCTGAGCCGCGATTGAGGCGGCTCCGAGCCAGAACAGGAATGAAACTGCCGCAACCGTCTGTGCCGTGCTAAGTTGTCTACAATTCCTCATGCTGAAGCTCCCCGTATCCTTTCCACTCTAGATTAAGCGTATTCCGCCCAATACCTGAGCAGTATGAGACAGTGGCCTGGGCGTGGCTATTGAATTCTGGATAACTGCTTCCGATGCGCTATGCTGGTTTCCTGAGTGAGGCTTTCTCTTGATGGACAAATCCCAACCAGAACGAGAACTGCACAAAGCGCTATGGCGTCGGGGCATAGTGGTGCGCGGAGTGGTGCAGGGGGTGGGGTTTCGTCCGTTTGTCTACCGCGTGGCTCTGGAGGAGGGCCTGACGGGGTTTATCGGCAATGATACGGACGGGGTAACTATCGAGGTCGAGGGACAGGAGAAGCGGGTGGAGGCGTTTCTCAACCGTCTGCGCACTGAAGCGCCGCCTTTGTCGCGCATTGATTCGGTCACGGTGCGGGAACTGGCCGTTGTGGGGGATTCAGGCTTTCGGATTGTTGCCAGCGAGGTTCTGGGCCGAGTAAGCACCGGAATTCCGGCCGATGCGGCGACCTGTCCGGATTGCCTGCGAGAGCTGCTGGACCCTCAGGACCGCCGCTTCCACTATCCATTTTTGAATTGCACCAACTGCGGGCCGCGCTTCACCATCACGCGACGGATTCCCTATGATCGGCCGCAGACCTCGATGGCCAAGTTTACGATGTGCCCTGAGTGTCAGCAGGAGTACGATGATCCGCTAAACCGGCGCTTCCATGCGCAACCCAATGCATGCTGGGAGTGTGGGCCGCGGGTTTGGCTCTTGCAAGCGGACGGCTCCGAATCGGCATCGGGAGATGAGGCGGTGGAGCAGACGCTTCAACTGCTGACGGCGGGAAAAATTGTTGCCATCAAAGGCATCGGCGGCTTTCATCTCAGCGTGGATGCAACCAATCAGGTTGCGGTGATGCGGCTGCGGGAGCGTAAACGAAGCTACGGGAAGCCATTGGCGGTGATGGTGCGCGATTTGAAGGCGGCTCGGGCAGTGTGTGTGCTTACGGCAGAAGAAGAGGCTCTGGTTTTGACGCCAGCGCGGCCGATTGTGTTGGCGCGGCGGCGCGAGGGCTGCGACATTGCCGATGCCGTTGCGCCGGGAATTCCCTGGCTGGGCGTCTATCTGCCTTACGCGCCACTGCAACATCTGCTTTTTGCTGACGCTCGAGTGCGCGCGCTGGTGATGACCTCGGCCAACCTGAGCGAGGAGCCGATTGCCATCGACAACGAAGAGGCGATGGCGCGATTGCGCGGAATTGCCGACGCATTTCTGATGCACGACCGTGAGATTTTGCAACGCTGCGATGACTCGGTTGCTGCCGTAGTGGACGGTACGACACAACTGGTGAGGCGAGCGCGGGGATTTGTGCCGATGGGTGTGGCGTTACCCTTCGATACGCCTCCGCTGCTGGCCGTTGGAGGCCACCTGAAGAATGTCTTCGCCTTGGCGCGGGGCCGCCTTGCCTACCAGAGCCAACACCTGGGTGATCTGGAAAACCTGATTGGACTGGAGTTTTTCAAGGAGTCGCTGGAGCACCTGATGCGTACATTTGAGATTGAGCCGCAAACCGTAGTACATGATCTGCATCCTGGCTATCTCTCAACCCAGTGGGCGAAGGAATGGGCGAAAGAACGTGGGCTGCAACTGATCGCCGTGCAGCATCATCATGCGCACGTGGCCGGATGCATGGCCGAGCATGGCCTTACTGGCAAGGTGATAGGACTGGCGCTGGACGGCACCGGCTATGGGAGCGACGGGAAGATTTGGGGCGGGGAAGTGCTGATCGCGAGCCTCGCGGGCTTTGAGCGGTTTGCGCATCTGGAATATGTGCCCATGCCGGGCGGCGAGGCGGCAATCAAGGAGCCGTGGCGCATGGCGTTTGCGCACTTGCGGGCAGCGGGTTTCGAGGTTGGTTCTAGCGAGATGTTGAATCTGTTTGGTGCAACGGAGAAAGAGGCTCGCGTGCTGGCGCGAATGATGGAGCGGGGCGTGAATGTTCCTCTCACTTCGAGTTTGGGACGGCTCTTCGACGCAGTGGCCGCTGTGGTGCTGGGGCGGCGCGTGGTGGATTACGAGGCGCAAGCAGCGATTGAGCTGGAAGGCATCGCCGTTGATGAGCCGGACAATGTGCCTGGGTATGCGATGGAGTTTGCAGGCGGAGATTGGGATGCGCGCGATCCGCTACGAATCAGCACTGCACAGCTATGGCGCGAATTAGTCGAAGATTTGAGGACTGGAATGAGCAAGGCGCAGATTGCGGCGCGCTTTCATGCCGGTGTGGCTGAGGGCTTCGCCAGAGCGGCATTATTGGCGCGGAGTGCATCCGGAGTGAATCAGGTTGCACTGAGCGGCGGCTGTATGCATAACCGGTGGCTAGCGCGGCTTCTGCGCACGAAGTTAGAGGCCGAAGGATTCGAGGTCTATCAGCATCGCAACGTCAGCCCTGGAGATGGTGGGTTGAGTTATGGCCAGGTTGCAGTGGCGGCGGCAATGCTGAGTCAGCCACAGTTATCCGGAGATACGCACTAGCTGCTCAGCTTCTTCGCGTGGGCCGAGGATGGAGACGCGAGGGATGCGGCCACGCACCATGGCCACTTCGTCGCAGCGATTCAGGCGCGGGCAACTCTGGCAGTCTTTGAAGATCTTGTCGGGCAGAACGGTCTTGTCTTCGATAGCGCGGAATCCGAATTTGAAGAAGTATTCCGGAATCCGCGTGAACAGGCAAACGGATTGGACGCCGTGCTCTTCGGCCTCGGCGATGAGCGTGACGAGGATGCGGCTGCCGGCGCCCTGGCTCTTGGCCGCGGGCATGACGGCGATGGAGCGCACCTCGCACAGATGCGGCCCGTAAAAGTGCAGAGCGCCGCAACCCAAAAAGATGCCGCCATCGGACAAGGCGACGGTGAAGTCGCGGATGTTTTCGCAGATCTCGGCGAAGGAGCGGTGGATCAGCGTGCCGTCGGGCGAAAGCGAGTTGACCAGGTCGAAGACGTTGGTCGCATCCGAGAGCAGGGCCTTACGAATCAGCATGAACGGCCTCCTGCGCCAGGGCGGCGAGCCGTTTTGATGCAGCGGCAAGGGCTTCTTTGACGCGATCCCGAGCGGTTCCTCCCGTTACGTTATGGCAATCTAG
>CAWJDN010000028.1:0-6498 GCA_963840985.1 uncultured Acidobacteriaceae bacterium | reverse complement strand
CCCCAATCCATGTGCCGGTCAAGCCCCAATGATTCAGATCAAGATGTGTCGGCGCACGATAGACCTGCGCTCGGTCGCTATGCAACCCGCCGGGCGAGTCAAAGCGCTCCGCCCGAAGGTAGCCAATATAGGTCTCCGGCGAGCCCAGGGCTGCATTATCTGCCGGAATCTCGGCTCCGCTGCCGCTTAGCACGAGAGGCCCGGCGGGTGTCTCCTGCGCGTCATTGCGCTCCTTTAAGAGTTTCTGAATCCACTGATCCGATTCCTTGTAATCTCCCTCGCCAAAATGGTGGTAACGAATTCTTCCATGGGCGTCAATGAAGTAGTGCGCGGGCCAGTACTGATTGTTAAAGGCGCTCCAGATGAGGCGCTTGCTGTCGACCGCCACCGGGTAAGTGATCCCGAATTTCCGCAAGGCTTTCTCAATGTTTGCCGGATCTTTTTCAAAGTCGAACTCCGGAGTGTGCACGCCGATAATTACCAGTCCGCTCGCCCGGTACTTCGCGTCCCAGGCGCGCATGTAGGGAAGGGAACGCAGGCAATTGATGCAGGAGTAGGTCCAGAAGTCAATCAGCACCACCTTGCCCTTGAGTTGGTCGCGATTCAACGGCGGCGAATTCAACCACGAAGTAGCCCCGGAGAGATCCGGCATCTGCTCGCCGCTGGCGCATGCGGTCGTTGTCAGCAATGCGATCGCCAACAATGCAATCGCCGCTCTCCGCGTCCATCCCAGGCGCAGTGCCGCGTCCTGTGAACGCTTTGTTGCCGCGAATACCCATCCAGCCGCGATTGTCGCCATGACCAGACCTGCCATGTTTGCACCTCATTGCATTTGAGTCTGTGAACCTCAATTTGGTTGCGGAATTCGTGGCTGCCGGTCAGGTGGAGCTGGAGTTCGGCTCATTAATTTGCGAGTCGCGCGCCACTGATGTAGTGGAGGTTAGAGAGCTTCTCTGCCCTTATGTGCCATCCGTCACCGACTCCGGCATGGACGGCCATAGATCATCCGCTCATGCCCGTATTTGCCTCATGTGGCGAGGCCCTGGTCCTGGGTCTGGCGTCGGGTCCTGCCTGTATCGCAGCCTGCGGACCGGTGTTGGTCCCCTCTTTGCTCACCGAGCGCGCGGGCTTCCGGCCTCACGCTCGCTATCTCTCCGTATTTTTATCGGCGCGCCTTGTGGGATACATGCTCTTTGCCGTTGTGGCCTGGGAACTTGGCGCGTTAGTATCGCTACCGCCCACGCCGCGCCTGCTGATGATGGGCGTGGTTTATCTCTTGCTTGCCTGCGTGCTGCTTTGGTACGCATACTCGGCCCGGCGCAGTTGTGCTCAACCTTGCGCGGAGTCAAAACTAGTCCAAATCGGTGAAAGCAAAAATCGCGGCCTCGCCGGCGCTGCCTCTTTGGGCCTTCTCACCGGCTTGAATCTCTGCCCTCCATTTGTTGTTGCCGGCATCAGGGCAGCCCAATTGGGCAGCATGGCCGCCGCACTGCTCTTTTTTGCGGTATTCTTTCTAGGAACCTCCATTTGGTTTGTGCCCTTCGTGGGCCTGGGCTGCATCGTTCGCAACCAGGCCGTCATCACCGTTGCGCGGATGGCGATGGTGCTTATCGCCCTCTATTACCTTTCCATGGGAATCGCCATGCTGTTGGGGAAAACGACTTATGGCTACTGACGCTCGCATTCTGCCGTTCGCTCGACCTGCGCCGCGCGGTATCGGCTGGTCTCTGCTTCTAACCTTGCCCATCCTCCTCTGGTCGCTGCTCATGATGGGTTTTCGTCCCGGTGCGAGCTTCGAACCGATATCGACTACCGCCGGCGCAATCACCGCAATATTCATGACCGTTCTCTTCTTCATGATGATGCGGACCCATCATACCTATCGCTGGCGTCGCATCTTTTTCGTAAGTCTCGGAGTCCTCTTTCCCATTGGCTTTATTCATAACCTCCTCGTCATGCGCGGCTCCATGGGCATCCCCATCGAAGAGATGATTGCCGGCCGCACGCCATTCTGTTTCATGCCCATCCCGCTTCTCATCCTTCCGGCCGCCCTCACCAAAACAGTGGCCTTTCCCGGCTCCATCGCCGGCAACAGCCACGGCATCGCAATCATGGTGGGCCTCTGGCTGGCCCTGACGCTGGTGATGGGCAAAGGCTGGTGTAGCTACGCCTGCTTCTTTGGCGGTATTGAAGAAGGCGTGGCCGCCATTCCTCCGCGCGCCAAAATTCGTAAGCTCGACCCGCGCTTGCGTTACATTCCCTGGGCCGTGCTGCTGGCTATGGTGCTGCTTTCGCTGGCCCTCTTTGAGCCGGCTTACTGCATGTGGCTCTGCCCTTTCAAAGCCGTCACGGAATACGTCGCCGCACGCAACACTCTCGGCATGGTGCAGAACGTCATCTTTATCCTGCTCTTCGCCGGCCTCGTCATCGTGTTGCCCTTCCTGACAAAAAAGCGAACGCAGTGTTCCTGGTTCTGTCCCTTCGGCGCATTCCAATCTATCTTCAACAAGATCAGCATCTTTGAAATCAAAATTGACAAGGACCGTTGCAAGCCCTGCCTGCTCTGCCAGAATGCCTGCCCCAATCTCTCCCTCTCGAAGGAATCCGTCGCCCGCGGCGAGACCTTGCTCTCCTGCATGAAGTGTGGCGCGTGCGTGGATGTCTGCCCGCGGCAAGCTGTTGTCTGGCATATCAAGGGAACTCAAATCGCATGGAAGCCGGAGCGCGCGCGGCTCATGTTCCTCTATGGCGCATGGGCCTTGGCTGTCATGTTCGGTGGCAGCATCATCGCTCAGGGCCTTGCCACCATTCTGCACTTTGTCGTCTAGGAGGTACTGATGAAACTTCGTCCTATACTCGGCTACGCGGCGGCAGGCGCTACCGTGCTTGTCGCGATGCTGACCCCGTTTCTGTTGATGGGAACCTTCTCCAAAGGCGTTGCTGCGCTCCCGCTCCACGTGGACGAGGTCTACTCCGGCGGCCCCAAGGTGCGCGCCATTCCCATGGGTGCATACTCCATTGATGTTCACAGCCCTGTCTATCCGCACTTCCTGCAAAGCGAAAAGCCCTTCGTCCAGCTCGATTGGACTCCCGTCAGCGCCCTTCCGCAGCATGTCTCCGACGTGGTGGATGTAGACGGCGACGGCCAACCCGACATCCGCGTCAGCTTCGACGTGCCCCGCGACCCCAAGGCTCCACTGTCTGTAAACGTGGAATCGATTAACCCGCGCTATCCGGCCATGAGCAATGTGGGCAAAGAAAAATTCTCCCGCCTGATTGTGCGCGTGGACAACGCCATCCTGGTCCGCGTTCCGCTCGCCAAGCCGTAGTCCCCAATGCCTGCTGTTATGTCCTAATCGCCCGAAACTGTGCTGCTTTTCGACAGGGACACTTCTGATTTTGTAGTAACAGTTCGTGAGTAATATAATTTGCTCGTCTTTGATCTGATACAGGAGATTCCTGGCAAGAAATCGAGATCTGACAATCCTGGCAGGAATTGAAGGAGACATATTATGGCTCACACGTCTGGCAACGCCACGAGTCTCTCTCCGTGGTGGAGACACTCCATCATCCTCGTGATGATCGCCGGCTTCTCGGTTTTAACCCTTGTCACAGTGTTGACCTACACGAACGCTCCGCCCATTCCTGAGCGAGCCGTGGATGCGGCGGACGCTGTGGTGTTTACCGGGGCCGACATCCTAATGGGCCAGGAGGTGTTCCTCAAATACGGCCTCATGGAGCACGGTACCCTGTGGGGTCACGGTGCTTACTTAGGTCCTGATTACAGCGCCGAGTACCTGCATCGGCTCAGCGAAGTAACTCGGGACACGATCGCAACCGAAAAGTACGGCAAGCTCTTTGCGCAGCTTTCCCCGGACGAGCAGAGCGTCGCATCCGCGCGGACGATCACTGAGCTCAAGGGAAACCGGTACGATCCAGCTTCGCGCACTCTCCGGCTCTCTTCAGGTGAGGTGGCTGCCTATCGCATACAGCTCAGCGAATGGAGTGACTACTTCACAAGAAAGGATGCCGCTCCAGGTCTGCCCGCCAACTATATTCACGACCCCGGAGAGCTGAAAGACCTGACCGCCTACTTTGCCTGGGCGGCCTGGGCAACAACGGCGAATCGCCCTGGGAAGAATTACTCCTACACCAACAACTGGCCCTACGAGCCCATGGCGGGAAACCATCCTTCCACCGAGGCATATGTCTGGAGCGCCTTGAGTCTCATCACCCTCCTGTCAGGACTGGGTTTGATCCTCTTCGTCGTTGGCAAATTCGACTACCTGGGCTGGAAGAGCGAGGGCGCTGGCCCACATTTTTTGCACTCTGCTCCCGCAGCTTTGAAGCTCACGCCCAGCCAGTGGGCTACGGGATGGTTCTTCGCCGTTGTGGCCCTCCTGTTCCTGGCGCAATCAGCTCTGGGAGGCCTGCTCGCTCACTATCGGGTGGAGTCGGGAGCCTTTTACGGGCTCGACATCGCCCGTTGGCTGCCCTACACTCTGGCACGCACCTGGCACCTTCAACTCGCAATTTTCTGGATTGCAACGTCCTGGGTTGGCGGCGGTCTTTTCCTGGCGACCTGGGTCGGCGGCGAAGAGCCCAAACATCAGAAGGCCGGCGCCTACACACTCCTCGGTGCTCTGGCGTTAGTCGTCTTCGGCAGCCTGGCAGGCGAGTTCCTCGGCGTCAACGACAAACTGGGGCAGCTCTGGTTCTGGTTCGGTCACCAGGGTTCCGAGTATCTGGACCTGGGGCGGTTCTGGCAGTTACTGCTGGCGGTTGGCCTCGTCTTCTGGTTGCTTCTGATGTTTCGGGCGCTCCGGCCCACATTTAAAAACCCTGAAAAGCGCGAACTGTCCTCGCTCTTTCTGTACACGGCTGTGGCCATCCCTGTCTTTTACCTGCCCGCTCTTTTCTATGGCCCTCACACCAACTTTGCCGTCATCGACAATTGGCGCTTCTGGATCATCCATCTTTGGGTGGAGGGATTCTTTGAACTCTTTGCGACGGTGCTGGTGGCCATCATGTTCCACCAGATGGGCGTGGTCAGCACCAAGGCCGCCACGCGCCTGATCTACTTGGATGCCATTCTCTATCTCAGCGGTGGGATCATCGGCACAGGCCACCATTGGTACTTCACAGGCCAGGGAACGCTCAACATGGGCCTGGCGTCGTGCTTCTCCGCTCTGGAAGTTGTACCTCTGACGCTTCTGACTCTCGACGCATGGGATTTCATCAAACTGAGAAAGGCGAAATGTTCCGAGTGCGGCGACGATTTGGCCTGGAACCAGAAGTGGGCCATCTATTTTCTCATGGCCGTTGGTGTCTGGAACTTCGTCGGCGCAGGGGTCTTCGGTTTCCTGATCAACCTGCCGATCGTCTCCTACTTCGAGGTGGGTACGTCGCTCACTGCCAATCACGCGCACGCCGCAATGTTCGGTGTCTTTGGAATGTTGGCCTTAGCCGTCATGGTCTTCTGCCTCAGGGCCATGCAATCCGACGCTACATGGAAGGAGACGGAGAAGTTCGTCCGGTTTGGCTTCTGGGGCGTCAATGTGGGCCTCGCGCTCATGGTTACCCTCGATCTCTTCCCCGGAGGAGTCATTCAGCTCTGGGATTCCGTTGCCAACGGGTATTGGCACGCGCGCCGCCTTACATTCCTGATGGGCGGTACCTACCACATGCTGGAATGGCTGCGCATGGTGGGGGATATGGTCTTTCTCTTCGCTGGCGCCTTGCCCATCACGCTGGGCGCGTTGCGCAGCATATGGAAAAGGGATCTTTCTCCCACGCTGTAAACGTTGCGCCTGGGCGCGAATAGTCTCACTACAGCCGCTTGATAAACGCCTGCGCCTCTTTCAGTTGCGGAAACAGCCTCTCCTCGGCCTTGAACTCCCTTGAATGTACGCACCGCCGCACCCCCCGCATCTTAACCGGGTGCTTCAGATGCAGCATCTCGTGAAAGAGCAGGTACTCAATGGCATAGCGCGGGCTCGACGGCCGGTCGAAGACCCGGCTCACCACGATGGTGTTGTGCGCTGCATCGTAGTGACCCAGCGAACGCTTGGCCATTCCCTCGCTCCAGGTCAACTCCGGCCGTCCCAGCATCCCGCCGAAAAACCTCGCGTTCAACGAATCGAAAACCTCTTCCAGATGATAGAAGCGTCCCTCCGGCCCGGAGAATCGTTTGCTCCCACGCGCCCCGCGAATCAACTCCGTCTGCCGGCTCACGGCAGCACTCGACGAAAATCGCTTGTAGCGCAAGTTGTGCGCCGCGTCGATGGGCTTTTTGTAGAGCTTGGCCAGCAGAATATGCGCGATGGCGCGTATCACGGACTCCGGCGCGCCCTCCAGCAGATCGGAAAGACTCGCCTGGATATGCCCTTCGCGCAGCCGGATGCGCGTATTCAGCGAGGTAAACCGCCGGAATCGCACTGTCATCTCCGGCATCGGCGCACGCGGTCGCAACGCCCGATACTCTTCCTGAAAGATGGA
>CAWJDN010000027.1:0-5740 GCA_963840985.1 uncultured Acidobacteriaceae bacterium | reverse complement strand
CCGGTCCCATCGACGAAGTGGATTCGCCATTCTGCCCGTAGGCCGTTCCCGTATCGTTGGCAATCTCCTCGAAGGTCCCATCGTGCTTGTTATGAAATAAAAAATTCTCCGTGCGGTCGTTGGCAACATAGATGTCGTCCCAGCCATCGTTGTCGAAGTCCGCCGCGGTCACGCCCATGGTGCGGCCCACGTATGCGCCGATGCCCGACTTATCGGTCATATCCGTGAAGGTTCCGTCGCAGTTGTTGTGATAGAGCTTGTTGGTTTCGCCCTCGTAGTCAAGCGGTCCCGGATAGTTGTCCGCCGCGTAGTAGGCGCGATATTTAGGATCGAACTTGACGTAGCGGCCCACAAGCAAATCGACGCAACCGTCCCTGTCGTAGTCCAGCCATGTGGAACTGATAGCCCAGCCGTCTACCTTGATGCCGGCCTTAGCGGTCATATCGGTAAAGTGGCCGTTACCGTCGTTGTGATAAAGAATCGTCTTGCCGTAGCCGGTCACCAGCAGATCGACAAAGCCGTCGTTGTCATAGTCGGCAGCCGTCACGGCCATTCCGTACATATCCGGATCGAGGCCGGATTTCTCCGTCACGTCGGTAAATGTGCCGTTGCCGTTGTTGCGATAGAGATGATTGTGCGGCGGCGTTGCCGGCTTCTCCTTGAGCGGATAGGGATGCATGGAGTCGTCGAGCGGCCGCCCGTTGACCACATAGAGTGACTCCAGACCGGAGTTGTTGTAGTCGAACCAGATGCAGCCCGCGCCGGTGCCTTCGAGCAGCGAGCCCAGCTGCCGCGAACCAAAGCTGTGCGTAAAGTGGATGCCCGCCTTGTCGGTGGCGTCTTCAAAGCGAATCACCGGCGCCACCTGCGGTGGGGCAGACGGTGCTTGCGTCACCTGCGGTGAGGCCAACTGCGCCTTCGGCGCAACTGTAGCAGGGGATGGCGCAACAGTCTGAGCTGAAGCCATCGAAACAGCGCCAAATAAAAAAAGAAAGCGATAATTCATCTCAGTTGCCTCCCGGCTTTCCTGGCTGCGCCGCACTCGACACATTCGCGCCGGTCAGATCGGCCGGCGTTGTCGAGCGCAGTAGCACCGCCGCCACGCGATTCTCCGATGCGCGCTCCGGTCCCGTGTGGCAGCCGACGCAGATGCGCTGCTCGCCACTGCGAATCCAGAACCATCCGTGCTCCTGGCGCACCACCACGCCCTTTTCATCCAATAACGCAAAGCGGATAGGCTTGTCTGCCGGCGTTTTCACAAAGAATGAACCGTCCACCTCGACCGGCGCCGTGCCGGTGACCACCACGTGCCCCTGAGCGTCCATCGTCTCCAACCGCACCGATGCGGGAGTCTTCTTCAGATCCCGGTCGCGCGACTGGCGTGCGTCGAGCGCGAGCATATTCGCGTAGTTCCAGGGGTGCAGCGCCGAAGGGTGCCGCTTAGGCCGGGTGCGAGGCGCAACAAGAACCGGCTCGACAAGATTTTCGCCAGCCAAAGTCAGCACGGTTTGCAATGCAGGCGAGCCGGGCTTCCACAATGTGAGCGCGTAATACGCTCCGGCTCCAACTCGCGCGCTCACCAGCCATTCGCCTGAGGCCATCTCGGCAATTGCGCCTGCGTACTCGGCGTGCGGAGCAATGACGGGCTGCTCGCGTGCCAGCGGCGAGGTGAATCGCGCCAGCGAAGTTCCATGAGTGAAGACCACGTCGCCTGAGTCCAACTGCCTTCCGCCCCAACGCGCCTTGCCGTGATCGCAGCGGTACGATTCGACGCCTGAACCATCGGAGTAGACAAGATAAAGTTCTGGAGTCGTGCCCGCGCCCAACGGAAAGCCTGCCTCATAGAGAATGCGTCCATCGGCAAGAACATCCGCGGGCAGCGCGCTTGCGGGACTATATGTGAGTTGAACGAGCGGCGGCAGCGGGTCCAGCGGAGCATAAATGGCAGGCAATTCATCGACCTTGACGTTCTCCAGTTGAAAGCCCTGCGGCGCGCGGAGCGCGTAGACCAGGCGACCACCCAGCGTGTCGCCCGGCAGATAGAGCGGACGAATGGCGTCGGTTTTGGAAGCGACGACCTGGCGCACGGAATGATTGGCAAGGGTGAGTTCCCATATCTGCCAGGGATCGGCAGCGGATTGCTTGCCCGCGAACAGAACAGTCTGCCCGTCGAAGGAGACATTTGCGTCGGCGGTGGCGGCAAAGCCGGTGACCAGAGGCTCCGCCTTGCCGTTATGAACCAGCAAGAGCTGCGCGCCCTTGGGAAAACGCTCTCCTCCGCGCAAGGCGGCCAGCGGCTCGTAAACAGGAGCCGCGGTGACGATGATGTCCGTGGAAGGAGCCTGCGCAGCTTCGGTCAAGAATCCGCAAACCGGAAACAACAAGGCAATCGAAGCGATAACCGCCAGCAATCTGGCCGGAAATCTCATCCAACAGCCTCCATGGAATAAGATTCCATAGTCTCGCGCCACGGCCGTACCCGCTCGCGCCGCGTCATCCCTCGAAGAGCCAGATACGGTTCAAGATCGGCCATCATGTTGTCGAATCCGGCGAAATCCAGCGATTGTTGACCATCGCTCCATGCCTTGTCCGGATTAGGATGCACCTCGACCAGCAGGCCATCCGCGCCGGCGGCAACCGCAATACGCGCCAGCGAGGGAACCAGGTCGCGACGGCCAGCGGCGTGGCTGGGGTCGGCAATCACCGGAAGATGCGAGGCCTGCTTGAGCAACACAATGGCGGCCGCGTCGAAGGTGTTGCGCATCGCCGTTTCAAAGGTGCGGATTCCGCGCTCGCAGAGAATCACCCGCGGGTTGCCGAAATCAAGAATGCACTGCGCCGAACGCAGCAGATCGGCTATCGTAGCCACCATGCCGCGCTTCAAGAGTACGGGTCGTCCGGAATGTGCCGCGGCTTCCAGGAGCGCGTAGTTCTCCATGTTGCGTGTGCCAATCTGCAGAATGTCGGCATACTCGGCGACCAAAGGAACATCGATCTCCGACATGACTTCAGTCACGATAGCCAGACCGCTTTCTTGCCGCGCGCGGGCCAGCATCTTCAGTCCTTCCAGGCCAAGCCCTTGAAATGCGTAAGGGGAACTGCGCGGCTTGAAAGCGCCTCCACGCAGAATGCGCGCTCCTGCGCGGCGAACATGATCAGCCGTTGCCAGCAGCTGGGATTCGGTCTCCACCGAACAAGGCCCGGCCATGGTAATAAATTCATCGCCGCCGATTTCAAAGTCCATCACCTGCACGATGGTTTGCTGAAGCCGGGCGCTCTTCAGCACATCGGGAGTTTCGGCAAATTGCTCGCGCCAATCTTCACACATTCGGCAGGCCACGTTTCTTTGGAATCAGTAGCATCAGAGTAGCGCGGCCAAGTCTGGCACGCCTCAACCTAAAGGTGGAGACTGGGCATACAAACGACCTTATTCTTCCTCAGATGCACCGGATGCAACTTTCCTGTTTTCATACTCTTCCGTGAGGGAAAGGCGCAAACACGCAATGAGAGGACGAGGCGCTTTATGGGGTGAACAGGTCCTACTGTGCCATCGGCGGCGGTCGGTAGCCAAAAGCCGCATCCACGATGGCCGCGAAGCCTAGCGCGGTTTCGTCGTGAAAGGGGCGCGCAACCACCTGCACGCCAATCGGCAGCCCCTCTGGCGAGCGTCCGACGGGAACCACCGCAGCCGGCGCGGCCAGCGTGTTGAACCACTGCGTGGGTCGCATGGCATCCAAATACTCTACGGTCCGGCCTTCAACAGTCCACGCGCGTTCGCCATGGCGGAAGGCGGGAATGCTGGCCACCGGACACAGCAGCACCGGATACTCGCTCATCTCCGCCAGCGTCTTCGAGCGCAGCAAGTCCAGCTCGGCCCAGGCATTGAGCAATTCGACGGTCGTAAGCGGCGGCACAGCAGCAGAGTAGCTGAGAAACTCGCTGAAGATGGGGCTGAGTTGATGCTCCCGGCCTCGAATCTCCGGCTCATAGAACATGGCCCCGCACTGTACAAAAAACTTCCACCACAACTTTCGCAGCAACTCCAGCGTGCGCGGACGGAAGGGCTCTACGCGAAAACCGGCCTCGCGCAACGCAGTTGCTGCGTCTCGCACAGCCGCACGGGTCTCCAGCGTGACGGGCGCCAGCCCATCGTCCTCAAAAAATCCAATGGTGTTGGCGCGCAACTCATCTAAACTTGGCTCGCGCAACGCAATTGGAGGACTCACAGGATCGTGCGGGTCATGGCCGCTGAGCACGCGAAAGAGCAGCGCGACGTCGGCCATGGTGCGCGCCATCGGCCCAATAGCGCCGAGCGTCGAGAACGGCCCCACGCAAGGCGGCAGGTGTCCGCGTCCGGGAATCCGCCCTGGCGTAGGCTTAAGTGAGCAAATGCCGGTAAAGTGCGCAGGCACTCGCACCGAGCCGCCGCTGTCGCTGCCCAGGCCAGCTGAAGAAAGCCCCGCCGCAATGGCTGCTGACTCACCGCCGCTCGATCCGCCCGGAGTGCGTTCAACGTCCCATGGGTTGCTTGTGCGCCCATGCAACAGATTCGCGGTCTCGTATGCCATCAGGAACTCCGGGCAGTTGGTGGTGCCCAGAATCAGCGCTCCGGCGGCGCGCAACCGCGAAACGACGACAGCGTCTTCCGTGGGAATTTCGCCCTTGTGCAGCAGGCTCCCGATCTCGCACTTGAATCCTCGCGTCGAGATTGACGATTTCACCGTCACCGGCAATCCAAACAACGGCCTGCGGGACCGTGTTCCACGCCACGCATCGTGTTTCCGCGCCCTCTCACGGACACGCTCCGCGTCGAAGTCGGCAAATGCGTTTAATTGCGGATTCAGCCTCTCGATCTGCCGGATGTGCGCCTCGGCCAACTCGGTGACGGAGAGCTCGCCCGTGCGCAGAAGCTCCAGTTGATGCGTGGCCGGCTCAATCGTTATGCCGTTCATGGCTCCAGCTCTCCGAATCTCGTTCCGCGATGGGATTATAGCGCGGATTGAATTGCTTCTTCTCTTCTTCGGCGCGCTTCTGCTTCTTCTTCTTATTGGCATGGAAGATGGGCAAGACCGTATGCACCAGAAAGTACAGGCAACCAATCGCCCCTGACGAGATACCTAGCCTCCGCGCAATCTCCTTTTGTTGAAAATGACTATCCAGCCAGTGGACAACCCCCAGCAGCCAATCGCGCGCCAGCCAAAGAATGACCAGGATGCACGCAACGTTGAGAATCAGTCGTAGATGGCTGCTTCCGCGCGCCGCGTCGATCTCCCGCGGACTATCAGCTAGTTCTTGAATCTCCGATTCGTCCATCGGCCTCATGGCTTCATATCCTCGGCCGGCGTCTTGTGCCGGTCGCGGTAATCAAAACGATACACGCGGTTAGGCTCGCCCGAATCGAAGCGATCATTCCAATTCAACTGGTAATCCAGCGCGTCCACATCGTCCGGAAACTTCTCGTTCTCCGGATACGGATATGCGCTCATCGCGTGGAAGGGCAACTGCGCCACGGTGAAGGGCGAAGCGTCCCACCAGTCCATGTCCTTGACGTATCCATTGGCATAAAAGAAGTAGTCGCGCTTCCAATGCGCGGGCAGCGCGGGCAGCTTGGTCGCGTCAAACTCGGCGGCAATCTCCTCGCCACTGCCGAAGATCACATAGCGGTCGTCGATGCTCTTCAGCAGTTCCGTCACGTCGCCCATATGCGTGTAATTGCCGCGTTGATGCTGGAATGGCCCAG
>CAWJDN010000026.1:0-7001 GCA_963840985.1 uncultured Acidobacteriaceae bacterium | reverse complement strand
CAATAGCCTTTCTGTCTTTTCACGAGACTTACCATCTGGGCCAGATGAGCTATCTTCGGAAGTGGCTTGGTTACGGACAGGTGTTGGGGTAAGAGCGTAGGGTGAAAAGGAGGAACAAATGAGCAGCGTACGAGTACTGGTTGGCACGCACAAAGGCGCATTCATTCTCACCTCAGACGGCAAGCGCGAGCAGTGGGAAGTGAGTGGCCCCCACTTCGCGGGATGGGAGATCTAATCTTACAGGGAAGAAGGGCAGGGAACTGAGCATAGGGAATAGGACGCGACTATGAAGGCCGGGAAAAGAGAATAGAGGCAAAAAAGATGGGATGCGAGGAACGCATCCCATCTTTACCTTGCGCAAAAAACAGGCGATTCGCTGAATCGCGACCCTTACTTAGCGGGACTTCATGTACTTGTAGCGAAGCATTCCAGCCAATCCAAGCAGGCCTGCGCCGAACATGCTCAAAGTTCCGGGCTCAGGAACGACGGGCGGCGGCGTGTTGTAGTCGTATGTGACCGTGGCATAGCCGCCGGCATCCGTAATCCCGCCAACTGCGGCAAGATAACCATCCGATACACTTCCCGAATAGTTGTACTGGCGCCGTGCCGGAGAGAAGAAAATTGAAATCTCCTGTTCCGGTAAAATCCAGTAGGTCCGTAGAATCCGTGAGTAGGCCACTCGAAACGTTACCGAGTGGAATTAAAGTAGACGGTGTAATTATTTCACCACCTGCCCCGGGAACAGTAATCACGATCGGCGATCCAGGAGTGTAGGTTCCAGTAAGATTAAGATTCACCGGATCGCTGGCGCCCGTCGACTTTAGTGTGACGTTGGTGGTAAGTGAATCAATGGTAAGGTTGCCGCCTGTGCCAGAGAGTTGGATCAATTCGGCAACGAAAACTACATTTCCCTGACCATACAGAGTGATATCAATCGATTGAAGCGTGTCGCCCGCATAAAGGCCACTGGTGTTGTTGAACTGGCTCACGCTGAGCGTACCCATATTGCTACTGATTCCCGTTGTGTCAGGGATGATATTGCTCGTATACGTTACTGTGCCAGCCATGGCCACGGGGGCAGCGACGAGCAGCGCCAATGCGACGACTGCAAGAGTGAGAATAGATGAATTGCGCAAGGTTTTCATGGTTCGTCCTCATTCCGGGCCATATCAGGGGAGATCAAAAAAGGCCCTTTTTCGGTTAGTGCATGGGTTGCTAGGGATACCAGTACGATAACCGAGGTTCATGAAACGGCATCGGGCGTCAGGTTCCTCTGGACACACGTACCGACAGAGTCTTCCTAGTCAGTCTTATAAACGAACTTGATGGGCCATGTCAAGATATATCTCTATATATCTCTGAATTCTCCATAGCTCTCCGTAATGCATTGATAAATAAGGTGATAGTAGTCTGTATGAGCCTGTGATTTTAGGCCTCGGAAGGCCCGGCAAATATGAATGAATTGCGAAGAAATATATGGGATTGTAGGCAAGTTGTATCAAAATTGGACAGTCCGTTCATCGCGATGGCGGCGGTTTTCGATTCATTGGGCCGATCTGAAACGGACTATGGATAACGGATCATCGACCACATTGGGGAGGGCAGGTGTAAGAAGAGATTCGACTCAGGCAAACTTCTCTTGACGAGCCATGGGCGAGGAGGTAGATTAAGCGCACACGGGAAAGGAGGTTGATCCAGCTGATGCAAAAAGAATCTTCGAGATGTTTTTTACGTGAGGTGACTGAGGCCTAGGGCATCGCGCCTTAGATCCCACGGTCGCCCCGGCGGAGAGTTTGGCCGCAGGGGATGCAACCCATCTTCAATGTGAAGATGCCCGGGCAATCGCAGAAGCGCGATGGCCTTAGTCCAATACCCACAGCTCACCGCGACGGCCTGGGCAATGCGCTCAGGCCGCCGTTCTGTATGGGGGATTGCGGTACACTCAGGCCCATGCGGGTCTTTGGCATCGATTGCGGGACGGAGATCACCGGCTATGGCGTGGTGGAGTCGGATGACTCCGGGCGAGAGCCGCGGCTGGTGATGAAGGCCATGGGTGCGATCCGTCTGGCCAAGTCCAGGACGACGGCCGAGCGGCTGGAGCAGGTCTTCCGCGAACTGAGCGCCGAACTGGAGCGCTGGAAGCCGGATGCGGTGGCCATCGAGGAGGTTTTTTACTCAGTGAACGCAAAATCAGCGCTGAAGCTCGGCCAGGTGCGGGGCGTGGCTCTGCTGGCTGCTGCCACGCAAAAGCTTCCAGTGGCCGAGTATGCGCCGTTGACTATCAAATCCAGCGTGGTCGGCTACGGATTGGCCAAGAAGGAGCAGGTCCAGTTCATGGTGGCGCGGCTGCTGGAGCTGGCCGAGATGCCGCAACCGCCCGATGCCGCCGATGCCCTGGCCATCGCCATCTGCCACATTCATACTGCACAGACGCTGGCGCTGCAAGGAGCAGCTAAACACTAAGTTCCTGTCTACATTCAGCTGGGTCAGAGCTTCCTAGCGCTGCTTGGCCGGCTTTGACTGTTTCGGCGGAGCAGCGAAAGCCTCCGGAATATCGGTGGTCTGCATGGTGAATTGATCGTGCAGGATGACATTGATCAGCGACTTATGGACGCGGATGCGGCCGTCGTACTCGATGAGGCCGAGCTTGCGAAAGCGATTCATGAAGAAGCTGACGCGGGAGCGGGTGGTGCCGACCATCTCGGCCAGAGTTTCCTGGGTGATGGGAGGAATGAGGGGTTCCGGCTCACCCTGCTCGCCTAATTCGGCCATCAAGAGAAGAATTCTTGCCAGACGCTTCTCGCTGGAGTTGAAGAGTAGATCGACCAGGTCGGCCTGGGTGCGCATGCTCCGGCCCAGCAGGAATTTCAGGTACATATCGGAGAGAGAACGCTCCTCGTGCATGACGCGGATCATCTCCTCCCGCGCAATTTCGAGTGCCGTACAGCCAACAATGGCCGTGGCGGTGACCATATGCAGGGCGCCCACGGTGGCCAGCGACTCCTCTCCAATGAATTCGCCGGAGGGGATAATCGTGATCGTGCCCTCCTTGCCTTCGGGCGAAACGACGGTCAGTCTAGCGCGGCCTGTGCGGAGATAGAAGATGGAAACAGCCGGATCTCCCTGCGAAAAGAAGACCTGTTTAGGCAGTAAATGGACGACTTTTCGTCCTACGCCCGCTTCTTCCAGGAAGACGGCGAGGTTGAAGGTCATGGTTCTCACCTCCGCCATGGGGATGGCCCGCCCCTGCTCCGGTCTTCACATGAGACGTTCGGGAGCTTATGCGAGCGCTTCAGACTTTGAGGAGGCCAGGGGGAATTTCGTCCAAGACTTTCCAGACGCGCTTATCATACGCTCATTTGCCAGGGCGTGGAATGTATTTTTTTTGAACGGTGTTCGAGGATTGACGCGAGTGCGGGGGCTCTGCGAAACTTGCCCGCATGGATTACAAAGGGAAGGTGGAGTACGCCCGGGAGAGGAAGTTGCGTACGCGCAATACGCGTCCCTACCGGATGGCGCATTGGCCGATCTGGATTTTTGTCTTTTTTCTGGCGCCCGGACCGCTGACATTCAAACTATTTGCGCATGAGTCCAACTGGTGGAACTGGGCCTGGCTAGGGTTGGTGCTGGCGTGCACGGGCGTAGCCGCTCTGCGCGGGCGTCTGCCGGGATGCGAACCGGCGCCGTACATTCTGCGCTTTGATGAGGACAAGCCGAATCCGCTCTACCGGCGGGTTTGCTACAGCTTCGCGTGGAATGCCGTGGTGAGTTATGCGCTGCTGAACCTGTGCGGCCTGCTGATTGCCGCGGTGACCGGCAAGTGGAGCATGGGGCAGATTTACAATTACGCCTATCTACCGCTGGCGGCGGTGATTCTGCTGCTGTGCGCGGCTGGCAAGCTGCCGCGCGTGGAGCTCTCGACCAGGAAAGAAGGCACCCACCGGCGATACTTCTACGGCTCGGTGTGGGCGGTAACGGCGGCGTAATCAAGCAAATCGGCGGGGTAACAACTTATAAGAGGTTCGCGGCCTTCGCCGTGTCTATGGTCGATCCGCCACCGACGGCAACGAAGGCGTCGAAGTCTTCCGCTTGCGCGGCAGTGGTCGCCTCGCGGAGAGAATCATCGGTGGGTTCAATGTGTATGCGGTCGAACACCGAAAACCGGATTTTGTGATCGTGGAGCGACTCTTGCACCGTCGCCAGAGGTGGCAGGGTCCGTAGATTGGGGTCCGCGAATGTGGGAACTTGAGAATCAGGCGGGTCTGCGGATGCGCGGTCCGGGTCGGATTGACCATGAGCGGGTCAATCAAGGAAACCAGCAGATCGCGCCGATACTCACCCCAGGAGCGCGTGCCTTTCGCCTGTTGAGCTGTCAGCGAGGTGTCTCCCGTGCAGAAGAAATCATCGATGATCAACTCGGGGAATACCGGGCGCGTCTTCGGCAAAGAAGGCCGCCACGCCCGCCTGGGTTTTCCGGCTCTCCCAATTCAGCCAAGCCAGTCCGCCCTGCTGGCGCTCGCCGAACTTGCCGCCCGGCACGGTCGCAATGCCGCCACTGCCTCGGATCCCATGAGTGGTAAAGAATCCCGAACCTCACGGAGCTGCTCCGGGGACGCGTATTCATCTCCCCGTCGTCCTTCCAGGAACACGCGTGACACGCTCAAGGGCTGGAGAATGTGCAGGACTTGCTGCCGTCCTTCAGCCGTTCCCAGGAAACGGTTGACCTCGCCAGCCGTGCAGTACACGCTCAATTGCAGTGAAGCCGCGGACGCAGCCGGACAATCGCTGGCATTAGCCAGAACGAATGCCGCTAATTCAATCGCGTGCCAGCGACTCAACCACCCAGAGATGCCAGCGCGTTCCCGATGATAGCTCGCAGAGTATCATCGTTGGGAGGATCGCAGAACCGAGAAGCGGCAGTCCATAAAGTCTAATTGGAGGTGGACTTACCCCCAAGGCAAGCGCAACAAAATGCCAAGAGGTGTAACATGTTTTGTGACATTGGGTTGATGGGTCATGTGTGCCATTTTGGCACTTGTACTTTTGGCGTTACTGTATAGATGAGTGCGGATGCAAACGCATCCTAAGCTCAGTTTGATCGAATATTTTCAAGAGATACCCGACCCGCGGGTTCAAGGCCGTTGCGATCATGAACCGATTGACGTGCTGGTCATCGCCGTCTATATGCTGCTGTGCGGTGGCAGTGGTTTTGACGACATGGCCGACTTCGGCCGGGCCGAGCACGAGTGGTTAAGAACCTTCCTCAGACTCTGGGCCCCTTTATTGCTCCCATCCTGCACCGGCGGACCTCACCGGAGCCTCCCCGTAGTACCTCTGGCCCGGGGCCAGAGGGTACTACGGGGAGGCTCCGGAGGGGTTGCGAAGGGATTCCGAAGGGGTTCCCGTGGGGCCGATGGGCTATAGAGGTATGAGCGAGCGGCAGGGAACGCTTCTCCACCAATGCCACCGAAAGCGGAGAAGAACCATATCCAACGTCGTAAGTTGCTGAGTATCAATGGCTTCCGCGATCAACGTCAGGCCGGTCCCAGAGCCACACCAGACTTCATCCAGGCACGGACGCCCCGGATCTGCACGAAGCCTGCGGCCAGGGCGTTGGTATCCACACAAGTTCCCTCTCTCCCCACGAGGAACAAGTGGGGAGAGGGGAATCTCGACAAAACGCGCCTCCGCGCCCCGGCCTTCCTTCCTGCGTCAGGAGCAGCGGGAGAAAGACCCGGAAATCGGGCTCTTCCCGCCTTGTGTAGATACCGATGACCCTGAGGAGAGGGGCAGGGTGAAAGGGAACGGGACGCCCAATTGCGTAGATACGGCTACAGGTTGCAGGAATGCGGAATTGGACTGTGGCAGCGGCTTATTTCAGACGGCCCCTCGGACTTCTCACGTTTTCTGCAGCCTGAAGGCAACATCTCAAGCGCGCACGCTATTTCAGGTGCCACTTGATGGTGTATTTCCAGTTGTCCTCGGGCTTGTAGTCCTGCGACCCTTTGTCGCTAACGGTAAATTCGCCCTTGCTGCTATTATCCGCCGACTCGCCGCAAGCATCCTCGTCCGCATCATCGAGCTGCAACTTGAAGCTGCACTTCTGACCGGCCTTAACATTCGGCAACTCCAGGGCCACGGGGATCGTCACCTGGTTCTTGTCAAAGCTCTTACCATCCACGTGGTAGGTTTTGCTGACGCCCTCGACCTTGGCCTCGAAACACACAAACCATGTGCTGCTCTGCGGCGTATCTGCCATCGCAACCTCGTCGATGACCAGGGTGGTTGCTCCCGCGGCCTCCTTTACCCGATGGTAAACGTCCACACTGGGTTGGATTTGCTCGCGGTCCTTGTCAAAGGACGTGGCCATCGTAAGCGTGTCGCCGTCCAGCAGATAGACGGAGACGTATTCGTCGTCCACGTCCTGGAGGTTGTCAGCCGACGTTCCGCCGCGAACGTTCGCGAAGTGCAGGGCGTTGAACGGGCCGATCTTGTCCAGTTTCACATCGCCTTCGGCATACAGGATCGTCCGGTCTTCCGCGCCGACCATTTGAAAGACGCCTTTGCCCTTCTTAATGGTCAGCGTCTGCGTGACGTTCTGGCCCTCGTCATTGACCTTCTTGACGGACCATTTGCCGATCAACGCTTCCGAGTCATCGGCCGCGGCGGCGACAAAACTGAACAGGCTGGCACCGGCGACCAGACTCAAGAGTAATGAATTTGTGCGCATAAGATAAGAGGCATTGTTTTTTCTTTGAGGGTCCGCTCCGAGCGCCCTGCTGTCAAGGCAATATAGTGTGAATATGCGGCCAAGCGGGGACGATTTGCGCAACTTCATGGCCACGAACGCGTTGACCGGGGACTGACGTTTGAGCAGCTTCTGGCGCATGTCGCAATTAAAGCTCTGGCTGGCGGCCCTGCTAGTGGTTTGCGGGGGTGCGAGCGCGGTTTCAGGCGGTGAGCCGGATTATCCGAAGCCGGTCTCGCGCTCGGTCCGCAAT